>NZ_DS560019.1:972500-1288597 GCF_000154825.1 Anaerofustis stercorihominis DSM 17244
ATCGATTCTCCTAGTAGCGGCGAGCGAACGGGGAACAGCCCGCGTATTAAGATATATAGTGTTTAGCAGAAGTGTATGGGAAGGCACACCAAAGAAGGTTATAGTCCTGTAAGCGAAAAGCATTATATAGTTGATACGCCTTGCGAGTACCACGGGACACGTGAAACCCTGTGGGAATTTGGGAGGCCCACCTCCCAAGGCTAAATACTACTGGATGACCGATAGAGAATAGTACCGTGAGGGAAAGGTGAAAAGTACCCCGGGAGGGGAGTGAAATAGAACCTGAAACCTTATGCCTACAAGCAACCAGAGCGCAAGTGATGGTGTGCTTTTTGTAGAACGAGCCAGCGAGTTACGGTGTGTAGCGAGGTTAAGCTGTTAAGCAGCGAAGCCGTAGGGAAACCGAGTCTGAATAGGGCGAAAGTTGCATGCTGTAGACCCGAAACCGTGTGATCTACCCATGTCCAGAGTGAAGCGAAGGTAAAACTTCGTGGAGGCTCGAACCGGTGTCTGTGAAAAAGGCTCGGATGAGGTGTGGGTAGGGGAGAAATTCCAATCGAACACGGAGATAGCTGGTTCTCCCCGAAATAGCTTTAGGGCTAGCGTGTGACGATGAATAATGGAGGTAGAGCACTGAATTGGCTAGGGGGCGTCTTGCTTACTGAACCATATCAAACTCCGAATGCCATATATTTTAGTCATGCAGTCAGACTGTGAAAGATAAGTTCCATGGTCGAAAGGGAAACAGCCCAGACCTTCAGCTAAGGTCCCAAAATTCTGATTAAGTGGGAAAGGATGTATAATTGCTAAGACAGCCAGGACGTTGGCTTAGAAGCAGCCACTCATTTAAAGAGTGCGTAATAGCTCACTGGTCGAGTGATTATGCGCCGAAAATAACCGGGGCTAAAATCAGATACCGAAGCTAAGGATTAGTTTTACTAGTGGTAGGGGAGCATTGTGTAAAGGGTGAAGCCGAAACGTAAGTATCCGGTGGACGTTACACAAGAGAGAATGCTGGCATGAGTAGCGAGAGTATAGTGAGAATCTATACCATCGAAAACCTAAGGTTTCCCGGGCAAGGTTCGTCCCCCCGGGGTTAGTCGGGACCTAAGGCGAGGCCGAAAGGCGTAGTCGATGGACAACTGGTTGATATTCCAGTACCGAATATGTTTGTTTGAGAGATGGAGTGACACAGAAGGATAAGTTATCCCAGCTGTTGGATATGCTGGGTCAAGTAGTGAGGGTGTACGGTAGGCAAATCCGCCGTGCATAAGCCTGAGCTGTGATGAGTACCGAAATTTCAGTAGGGAAGTAACTGATTTCACGCTGGCAAGAAAAGCTTCTATCGAGAACATGTTCGCCCGTACCGTAAACCGACACAGGTAGGTGAGGAGAGAATCCTAAGATGAGCGAGAGAAGTGTTGTTAAGGAACTCGGCAAAATAACCCCGTAAGTTCGCGAGAAGGGGTCCCTGTGAGAGCAGGGCGCAGTGAAAAGGTCCAGGCGACTGTTTACCAAAAACACAGGTCTATGCAAAATCGAAAGATGAAGTATATGGGCTGACGCCTGCCCGGTGCTGGAAGGTTAAGGGGATCTGTTAGCGCAAGCGAAGCAGTGAACTTAAGCCCCAGTAAACGGCGGCCGTAACTATAACGGTCCTAAGGTAGCGAAATTCCTCGTCAGGTAAGTTCTGACCCGCACGAAAGGCGTAACGATCTGGACACTGTCTCGACAACACACTCGGTGAAATTGTAGTACCGGTAAAGATGCCGGTTACCCGCGACCGGACGGAAAGACCCCGTAGAGCTTTACTATAGCTTGGCACTGAATTTCGGTATTGTGTGTACAGGATAGGTGGGAGACTTAGAAACTAGGACGCCAGTCTTGGTGGAGTCGTCCTTTGGATACCACCCTTATAATGCTGGAATTCTAACCTGATACCGTAATCCGGTATAGGGACACTGTCAGGTGGGTAGTTTGACTGGGGCGGTCGCCTCCTAAAGAGTAGCGGAGGCGCCCAAAGGTTCCCTCAAAATGGTTGGAAACCATTTATTAGAGTGTAAAGGCAGAAGGGAGCTTGACTGCGAGACATACACGTCGAGCAGGTACGAAAGTAGGGCTTAGTGATCCGGCGGTTCCGAGTGGAAGGGCCGTCGCTTAACGGATAAAAGTTACCTCGGGGATAACAGGCTTATCTCCCCCAAGAGTCCACATCGACGGGGAGGTTTGGCACCTCGATGTCGGCTCGTCGCATCCTGGAGCTGAAGCAGGTTCCAAGGGTTGGGCTGTTCGCCCATTAAAGCGGCACGCGAGCTGGGTTCAGAACGTCGTGAGACAGTTCGGTCCCTATCCGTCGTGGGCGTAGGATACTTGAGAGGAGCTACCCCTAGTACGAGAGGACCGGGGCGGACTGACCTCTGGTGCACCGGTTGTCACGCCAGTGGCATAGCCGGGTAGCTAAGTCGGGACGGGATAAGCACTGAAGGCATCTAAGTGCGAAGCCCCCCTCAAGATTAGGTATCCCTTTCTTTATGAAGTAAGAGCCCTGATAGACTATCAGGTTGATAGGTCGCATGTGTAAGTGCAGTAATGTACTCAGCTGAGCGATACTAATTGCTCGAGGACTTGATCTAAAGATATAGGTACTTGTGGTTTAGAATCTTATGCAATTTATAATTATCTCTTAATGAAGAGTTAAAAATAAAATAGTTTAAATCCTCGTGATGATAGCGACGGTGTAACACCTGTAAACATACCGAACACAGAAGTTAAGCCCGTCCACGCCTATGGTACTTGTCTGGAGACGGACTGGGAGAGCGGGTAGTCGCGGGGTTTTTTTTATGCTTTTGTCAGCAGTCGCTCTAATAAAGCGGCTGCCTTTTTTATTTTTCTTTATTGTTGGTTTTTAAATGGAGTATTTTGTTTGTGTTACTAATTTTTTTCGTTCTGATTTATTAAATCTATTTTTTTATTTCTGTTGTTATTTTTTCTAGTTTGATGCATATATTGTTATGTATAACAAATATGATTTGATAAAACTGGGTATTTTTAAATTTAATAATTACTTTATTATTTTTTAATTGTTTTCCTTGTTTTAACTTTGTCGATTTATGGTATAATAAATCGAATATTTTTTAAATCTTATACTTAAATAATATTTAATCTATTTACAAGGTATTATTTATGAAAATTATAAAAAACCATCGAATACTTTTTATCGCAATAATACTTTTGATTGCTCTTATATTTTATATGTGTGCAAACAAAAATTATGAATCAAAAATTTTTCCTATGGGAACTAAGATAAATAATATTGATTGTTCCGGACTTACCGTAAATAAAGCGGAGAAAAAATTAACTAAGGAGTGGAATAAAAAGTCTTTTATTATTTTTGAGAGTAATGCAAAAGATACAAAAACAATCCCTTTGATTTGGGATATAAAAGGAATTAAAAGTAATAATGAGAAATTGTCCAAAGATATACTAAAACATAATTTAACTAATAATAAAGAAACTAAGGTATTGGCAGAATTATCCGGTTTAGGTATTACTTATGATATTAAGGATAAGCTTAACTCGGAACTGCATCCTAGTTTACTTAAATCTTTTTTAAGGAAAATACATATCATAAGCAATAATATTAGTGTATATATGGAAGTTAAAAAAGTTGATAAAACATTTGATAATCAATTTAATGACTTAAAAATATTTAAAGAATCGGATGATACAATAATCACTAAAAATGCATATATTGATTTGAATAGTGATAATTTTGATATTGTTAAAGAGGTTTATGGAAATAATATAGATAAAGAATTGGTAAAAAGTACGATCTTAGATAACATATCTAAAGGCGAATTTAATTTGTATTATTCTAAAAAAGAATTTTATGATAATCCGGAAGTTATCTCCACAAATAAATTACTTTTAGAAGAGCAGGAATATCTGAAAAATCTAGAGTTTCCTGAAATAACTTATAAAATATATGGTAATACGGTAAAAATTAAAAAACAACAAATTTTGAAGATGTATGGTATTACACAAAAGAGTTTAAGTAAAAAAATAAATATTGATGATTTAAAAGTAAATAAGAAAGCCGTAGAACAATATGTACATAAGTTAACAGAGAAGTATGATACTGCATGGTCAGACCATGAATTTAATTCTACCAAGCAAGGTAAGATCACGGTGAGCGGCGGAGATTATGGGTATTTTATAGATGAAGATGAAGAAACTTCAAAATTGATTTCTATATTAAAGAAAAAGAAAAGTGTTGTCAGAACACCTATATATTCTCAAAAAGGATATAAAAATGCCAATGATATAGGAGATACTTATGTAGAAATCGATTTGACATATCAAACATTATGGCTTTATAAAGACGGTGAAATGGTTACAAGTAGTCCTATTGTTACCGGCAGTGTTGCATCAGGTTTTGCTACACCTCCGGGAGTATACATCCTTAAATATAAAACTATGCATACTACTCTTAAAGGAAAGAATGCCGATGGTACCGACTATGAAAGTCCCGTTACATATTGGATGCCTTTTAACGGAGGAATAGGTATGCATGATGCTACTTGGAGAAGTACCTTTGGGGGAAGTATATATTTAAGCGGCGGAAGTCACGGATGTGTTAATATGCCTTATGAGAAAGCGGGAATAGTGTATAGGAATATAACAGCAGGATTTCCTATCGTAGTACATTATTAAATATATTATAAAACTAAAATCGATATATAATTAATTGATAATTTTATATCGATTTTTTATATGTTCTGGTATCTTTTTATTTATTTTTATAAGAAAACGAAAATAAAATACTCTATTTTTCTTTTCTTTGATTACTTATTAAAAAGTTTAAATAAATTTTTAATAAACACTTGAAAACGTATAGCATTTTGCATATAATATAAATATAGAAAACGTTAACAAGTCATGAAGGTCATGACAGCAACTAAAAGTTATTTGAAAAATAAAAAGTTGCATTTAATTTTATTTATATATTTCGATACTGTAAAGGAAGTAAAGAAATAATGGTTAAATAGATTTATTTAATATTTATTTATGATACCTGAAAAAAGCACTTAGAAATAATTAAGAGTAAAGATGTATAAGTTCATCGAAATTAAGAAAGGAAAAGTGGAAATTTAGGTATATGGAAAATATTAAAACTATATTTATTCAGAAGTATAGAAATCTAAAAGACTTAAATAAATTAAATATTGTGTAACGTTTAGGCTGAAAATCCAAAATGTATGGAGAAGAAAAAATAAAATGTTGAAATAAACATTATAAAAAATCTTTTCAAAATAAAGTACATGAAGGATTAATATAAGCGGATACATAGGAGGTAATATAAAAGGCACTAATAAAAAAGAGATTTGTAACAGGGCGGTAAGTGCGGGAGGCACAAAATAATTAATTATATATATGGAGACGAGTAAATCTCCAAAGAAGTAAGATTAAAAAATAGTTAATCGGAAGAATAGTTGGTTGTAAGAAAAATAAAACCTGTTATAAAAGAAAAATAGGATAGTAGTTAAATAAAAATTTATGCAATTGGGTAGTAAGTCGGAGGTGAAGATCGTAAAAGTAACCGAAGACCGAAGATATTGTAAGTAAAATGTTGGAATGTAGATAAAAAAACTACTATAAAATGCCAGATTATATTACGAAACTTGTTGAAGCTTATGAACGAGTGTTAAGTTACAGCTTAATACAAATCGAAAGAGGAACCGGAATAAACCGGTTCTTCTTTTTTATTAAACATCATAGTGGTTATAGGTTACATGATAATAAGTAATTTTATAAAAATAACTTTACAAGTAACCTGATTAGGTATATAATTAATATACAATTAAATATGGGCAAAACTGTGGAAACACAGTGACGCAAAACTATAGGGCCTGTAAAATGGCAGCCAGTTGCATTCAGTTCTAATAGAATTGTCTTACTAATTGAATTAATTTTGAATGAGGTAAGAAAAATGATTAGCAAGAATGACAAATGTTTAAAAAGTAAAAAAAGTATTGCGTTACTTCTGATTTTATTATTAATAGGTTTTGCTGTTGTATTTCCTAATTTTATGGGTAACAGCAAAGTAAGTGAAAATGTATCTATTGAAGATAATAAAACACCATTAGCATCAGGAGAAAATACAAGTAAGAGTACCTATGCCAATAATGGTTCAACATCTGATATGAACGTTGAATTTGTTAATAATAATGCTGTGGCAACATTGAATTCTGTAGGCAGAGTTTCTTTTAATAGCACTCTAAATACTGTAAAATCAGTATCTACTGAAAATAATAATGTTGTTAATCCTAATGTTATCGGTAACGATGTTATTGTACCTTCTGATTTAAATGAGGAAGAAGTACAACCTGAACAACCTTCTGACTCTGAACAAGAAGCAGTAGTACCATCCGAACCTGAACAACCGGAACTATCAGACAAAGAAGAAACACAACAACCTGAAGAACCTTCTAAACCTGCTTTGACAGCAAAAGACGGAATTGAATGGTTAGAAAAACAACTTAATACTAAAGGATCTGATTTGTATAATTATTTCCATGGCGGCAAAGGCGATACGTTTAATGGATCATTGGATTCAAACGGATATAATTTTGCACCAAATGAAAACGAAGCTTTATTAAAAGAATTTGGTTTAGATAATATGGATAGTATTACATATAGGATCTGGAAGGACAAATCAAACGGTCAATACAATATTTTCTGGGCAGACTGCGGAATCAAAAATAACGGTAACGGTGATTCTATCGAAAGTACTGTAACAAAATATAATACTAAGGATAAAGTATATATTGAAGGAACAGCTACAGTTACAGTTAAAAATGACGGTAAAGATAATTTATGTACTATAGACGGTTCCAGTTTTAAAGAAAAAGAAGCAACAAAAGAAGAAAAAGATATTAAATCTGTTAAAACTGTAAAAACTATAGGACAAGAAAATATCAATGAAGAAAAAACAGCTATAGAAAATGAAAAGAAAGCTGACACTGAACAAGTTACAAATGAAAATAATATTTCTGATAAAGAAGTAACGGAAGTTGAAAGTGTTAACGAAGACGCAAAAGTATCAGTTGAAAATGATACTGAAGAAACTATGACAGAAGAAACATCTGAACAAATAGAAAATGTTGTAGAAAACCAAAATGCTGATTTAGTTATTGCAGAAATGGAATAACCAAAATGAAAAGGCTTGGATTATATCCGGCCTTTTTTTGTTATAATACTTTTAAAGTAAAAAATAAAATTATAATTTTATATAATAAATATGATACAATATAAATAATAAATTTTGCTTTTGGGAGGAAATAATGAAAGCACTTGTATTAGAAGACAAAGAAAAAGTTGTTTATAAGGATGTTCCGAAACCGGAATGTCCAAAAGATGGTATCCTTTTAAAAATTGATGTAGTGGGACTTTGCGGTTCTGATGTAAGGACATATTCTTCAGGCGTAAACGGTCTTGATTTTCCATTTATTTTAGGTCATGAGAATATTGGAATAATCGAAGAAATTGGAGAAGACGTAGAAGGTTACAAAGTTGGGGAAAGAGTTATTGTAAATCCTGTAATTCCATGCGGAAATTGTTATTACTGCGAAAAAGGTATGCAGAATTTATGCAGTACAAGACTTACATATGGGCATCACTTGCATGGAGGATTTGCGGAGTATATGTTGATACCTGGAATAGGTGTTCAAAGAGGACAAATACTTAAAATCCCGGAAGGTGTTAAAAGTGAAGATATGGTCGTTGTTGAGTTATTATCAAGCGTAGTTAATTCACAGGAGCTTGTTAATGTTACTCTTGGGGATACCGTTGTAATAATCGGTGCGGGACCTTTAGGCTGTCTTCATAGCGAAATCGCAAGACTTAGAGGTGCTAAGAATATAATAATGGCGAACAGAAGCGAAGCAAGGCTTGAAAAAAGTAAGCCTTTCAGCGGCACTCATTTTGTAAATACATCTAAAGAAGATCTAAAAGAAAAAGTAATGGAAATCACCGATGGTATGGGAGCGGATGTCGTTATAAATGCTACTCCTGCATCAAAAACAATAGAAGACGGTATACATTTATTAAGAAAACAAGGAAAGCTTCTTATATTCGGAGGACTTCCAAAAGATAATCCAAATATTAATTTAGACGGAAACCTTCTTCATTACAGTGAAATACAAGTAATAGGTGGATTTTCCACTACGCCGGATAGTTTTAGAAAAGCTTTTGAAGTCGTTGCTAAAGGTATGATAAATGCCGAGCTTGTTTCTCACATCCTTCCGTTAAAGGATATGGAAAAAGGTGTAAAAATGCTTAAAAGCGGGGAAGCTTTAAAAGTCGTATTAAAACCATAATAAAAAAGACCTTTTGGTCTTTTTTATTTGATATATATTAAGTTCATTGCAGCACAGCCGAACTTACGCAGTAAGGAGAATCACTTAAAGCGATAAAAATAGAATTTGCAACGACTTTTGCCATTTCGTAGATATTGTTTAGCCTAAGTGTTGTAAGAGAATTTATTGCATCTTTTTCATTGTTGCTTACGACCAGTGTAAGTGAAATATCACCGCTTAGCGGTAATTTCTTCCCAAGGGCACTTCCCGGGAAAATTCCTTCATTGAGTAAAATGATATCTCCTATATTTCCTTTGCCCGAAATCATTGAATCTATTACGAATATAGGTTTGTCGGGATATTTGTTTTTTATTTCATCTAAAGTTTCTTTTATGTTTAGTGCATGTATAGGCTCTTTTATAGTTCCGTAGACAGGATTTTTTATATAATTATAACTTGTAAGCAAACTTCCTACTAAAGGCGCAAATGCGTCTCCTATACATTTATCGGTACCTATTAAAAGTAAAACACAATCTTTTTTTATATTCTTTTTTATTTCGTAAGACAGTTTATTTATAATGTCTTCATCTAAATAATTAAAAATTTCTTGTTTATCCACATTTACTCTCCATAAAAAATATACATTAATTATATTAATTAGTGTATAAACAATATGTAGATATTTGTATAAAATAAAAGTTTTAAATATTGTAGTATCAATGGATATCGTCTAAATTGTTCTTTATTGCAGTAAACATTCTTTCATCTACCATTGGGATTTGTTTTTTCAAATATTTCATCAGTTCTTTCATTTCTTCTCGTTTTGTAAATCCGTCTGCGGGACATCCGCTTTTTATAACTGGTATATTTTCTGTTTTAACCGCATGTATTATATCCTTTTCTTTTGCATATAATAGAGGTCTTATAGAGTATACTCCGGTCCTGTCTAAATATGTTACGGGCTTGAATGTATGGATTCTTCCTTCATAAAATAAACTTAAAAGAAAAGACTCAATGAAATCATCTCTATGATGTCCGTATGCAATTTTATTGCTCCCTATAGATAGTGCAGTTTCATTTAAAGCAGCTCTCTTCATTTTAGAACATAATGAGCATGGATTTTTTTCTTTTCTTTCATCGAATACTATTTTTGCGATATCAGTCTTTACTATTTTTAAAGGGATATCTAAATCACTGCAAAATACTCTTAGCTTTTCAAAGTCCATATTGTCAAAACCTACATCTATGCTTATTGCAGTCAGCTTGAATTTTACAGGAGAAAAGTACATAAAAGTCCTTAATGCCTTTAAAAGTATCATGCTGTCTTTTCCACCTGAAACCGCTACACATATATGTTCGTTTTCATTTATCATATTGTAATCCTGTACTGCTTTTCTTAAACATCCTAACGTTTTTCTCATAATTACTGTATTCCTTGATTTATTTAAAAATATTTATTTACACTTTTAACTATTTTATTTACTAGTTTATCTTGATTTTCTTCATTTTTTATTTGTTCTACTTCATTTTTATTGGATAAAAAACCGCATTCAATAAGTACGCCTGGGTAGTTTGCCATTCTGAGGACTCTAAAATTATTGTCTTTTACAGCATTTCTTTTACTTCCCACCAATGGGGTAATATAATCAAGTTTATTCATTTGGTCATTTAATATATTTGCAAATTTAATACTTTTTTTTGCGACTTCACAAGGTGATTTATCTTTGACGATTACACTGCTTCTGCCTTTTGATGTTTTTATTTTAGCTGCGTCTAAATAGTATACCGTCGTGATCCCGTTTTCCATAACTTCTTTTATAAAAGGATACTTGTGTCCATTCTCTTCAATATATATATCCTGATTATCGAGGTTAGCTTTATATGAAGAATAATAAATTGTATAGCCGCTTTTGTTATTTACAGTTCCTGTCGAGTCATGATGAATACTTATGAATAAGTCCGGCTTTATCCTGTTTGTTATTTTTGTTCTTTTGGTAAGGGATACTTCTTTTTCATCTTTTCCCGGTTCTCTTGTGAATTTTACTTTGTATCCTTCTTTTTTCAGTGCTTCGGCTAACTTTAATGTAACACTGTCATTCAGAGTATATTCAAATGTTTTCTCTTTGTCTATACCTGTCGCTCCTTTATCTGCTGATAACTTTCCTCCGTGTCCGGGATCCAAGAGAATTGTATATCTGCTTTTAGGAGAAAAATTTATAAGTAAAAGAATTACCAGTATAGACGTTATTATTATAAAAAATTTTTTCTTTTTTTTATATCTTTTCATGATTTTATCTTACCTCATAATAAACCCACAAAATGTTATATTTTGTGGGTTTATATAATGGTCTATAACTTATCGATCAAATCTGCTATTTTATCGAAATCATCTTCGGAGAACAATAAATCTACTTGGTCTTTTTCTTTTACGACGTCTTTGGATGTATCATTCTTAGTGTATTTTGATGTGTCTTTTTTATTTTTTATTTTCTCTAAATTTTTATTGTTATTATCATTGAGCATATTGATAATCTTTAATTCTTCTTTTGTAAATTCAGGTTTCTTTATCTCTTTTTGTTTTTTAGTTGAAGGACTCTTTATTTCTTCTTTTTTTATATCTTTGTTGTTTTTGATATTCTTGCTATTTTGCTTATTATTTATAGCTTTCTGGCTTTGTTTTTTTATAGGTTGCTTTTTAGGCTTTTCTTCGTTATTAACATTTATATCTGTTTTTAAAATATTATCACCGATTTTTTCTTCTGATATGTTTTTTCTTTTTATTTCTTTGTTTTTAGAAGTGATTTTCGCTTCATCATACATAGATTTAAGGAAATCATTTGCATTTTCTGTATCCAGTTTCTTGTCATCATTTATTAGAGGACTTGAAAGAAGTGCTTCCGATAATTTTTTATCCTTATTTTTTTGATTATTTGATTTATTTTCTTGTGTTTTAATAACTGCTTTTTGTTTTATATATGGATTTGTTCTTTTTCTTTTTTGTCCGATTTTTTTATATGTAGCTTCCAAAAGTTCCTTATCACTTAAATTCTTTTTCTTTCTTGGCTCTTCTTTTTGTTTTGCTTCGATTTCTTTTTTTGTTATATCATACATTTTTAGCATCAAATCATGTTCCTGCATGTCTACGATCTTGGAGCGTTCATTTAAAGATGTATGTATGGTTTTAATATTATCAAGGACGCCGTCCAATATTTCCTGCTGTTCGGATTTCTGTTTTTGTTTTATTGATAACTCTTTTTCTGCTTGTTTTTCCTTTTCGAGTTTTTCCAGTTCTTCCTGGATATTTAATTCTTTTAAAGAAAGAGTATGCTCAAAATTTTTTAATTCCTGTTCTTTTTTTCTTAATCTTTCTTCCATTTCTTTTAGTCTGTTTAAAGACTCTTCGGTTTGTTTTTGTTTTTCTTCCTGTTTTGCCTTATTTGCAAGTAACTCTTTTTTTATTTTATTTAGTTTCAACTCTTCTCTATAGTCAATAGGGTCATCGAATACTTGAGGAAGTGAAGACTGTTCCGTTTCTTCATCATCTTCATATATCTCCTCTACTTCAATTACGCTTAAAAGAAGAGAACGGGAAATAGTCTCTACGATTATATCTACCGTCAATGCGATCAACTGAAGATATGTAGAAACTCCTATTTTAAATATAAATCTAAGCAAAATAAAAACTAACAGGTTCGCGAAGGTAACGCTCCCTATTTCGAATATTATTCCTCTTGTTTCATCTTTATATAAACCGGCTATGAAATATATCAAAAGTTTAACTACAATAAGTAATGGGATATACTTTGGAAAAGCAGGGTCGATAGCTAAATTATTTGCGTTGAATACAGTGTTGCAAATAACATAAGTTATCGCCATAAAAAGTATGTCTATCATTACTAAAAATACTAATTTAACTATTTTTTTCGTATCCACTAACATCACCCTTATTAAATATCATTTCATTATATCACAAAGTAATGAAATACCCAAATATTAATTTTTTTTGCAATATGTATATAAAACTTCTTTTTTCCCTATTATAAAAGTATCCGGTTGACCTAATATAAAAAAAATATTATAATATAAGGTAAATTTGTGATTTGTTAGGAGATATTATGTTAGATATAAAAAGAATTAGAACGAATACCGAAGAAGTTAACGAACTTCTCAAAAGAAGAGGCGATTACAGTGTCGATAAAATAGTTGAGCTGGACGCCGAAAGAAGAGAATACTTGAAAAAAGCCGAAGAGGGTAAGGCTGAGCAAAATAAAGTATCTAAACAAATCCCTATAATGAAAAAAGAAGGAAAAGATGTCAGTGAGCTTTTAAAAGAAATGAAAGAGCTTTCCAGTGAAGTCAAAGAATATAATTCAAAAGTCGGTGAACTCGAAGAAAAGATAAGCGACTTGATTTTATCTATTCCAAATACTCCAAATAAAGATGTTACTGTAGGTAAAGATGAGAACGACAATAAAGAATTAATCAAAGTAGGTACTCCTAGGGAATTTGATTTTGAAGCAAAAGCACACTGGGACCTTGGTGTAGACCTTGGATTATTGGATTTTGAAAGAGCCGTTAAAATTTCCGGCGCGAGATTTTCAATGTTTACCGGTATGGGAGCGAAGCTTGAAAGAGCTCTTATTTCGTTCATGCTTGATACTCATACCATAGAAAATGATTATGTTGAGATTTCTCCTCCTTTCATGGTAAATAGGACATCAATGACAGGTACGGGACAGCTTCCTAAATTTGAAGAGGATGCTTTTAACATAAAAAATAATGATTATTTCTTGATTCCTACAGCGGAAGTTCCTGTTACAAATATCCATAGAGGTGAAATTTTAAACGAAGAGGATCTTCCTAAGTATTTCACGGCCTATACTCCATGCTTTAGAGCTGAAGCAGGTAGTGCGGGAAGAGATACGAGAGGGCTTATAAGAAATCATCAATTTGATAAAGTAGAATTGGTTAAGTTGGCTAAGCCGGATAACTCGTATGAAGAACTTGAAGACTTGACTTTAGAAGCAAGAAAAATATTGGATTTACTTGAAATCCCATACAGAGTTATAGAGCTTTGTACCGGAGACTTAGGTTTCTCTGCTGCTAAAACTTACGATATAGAAGTATGGCTTCCAAGCTATAATAGATATGTAGAAATTTCGTCTTGTTCCAATTTTGAAGATTATCAGGCAAGAAGGGCTAATATAAGATACAGAGATAAAGACGGGAACGTTAATTTTGTCCATACGTTAAACGGTTCGGCTTTGGCTGTCGGCAGGACTTTTGCGGCAGTTATCGAAAACTATCAAAATGCAGACGGAAGTGTAACCGTTCCTAAGGCTCTTAGAAGTTATCTGGGCGGAATGGAAGTAATAAAATAGGTTGAAAATATGGCGATAAAAAGAGTAAGAAAAATAGCAAAGAAACCAAGAAAAAAAGAAGATATATACGAAGAAGATTTTAATTTTGAAAATATAGAAAAAAATGACGACAATAATATAGATATTGATTACTCGGATAATGATATATTTAAGAATATAGATTTTGAAAAGCGGATTCAAGGTAATTCTAAAACAAATAAATCTGGATATGAATCTGAGCCAAAAGAAGATGAATATATAGAAGATAATAATGAAGAGCAAGAAGCGTTTTTTGAAGATGAAGAAGACGAAAGAGTTCCATTAAGAGAAGCTTTAAGATTTAAAATAACAGGCAAGACAATCGGTATATTTGTAGGCATTTTAATAGCTGCATTTGCTTTGGGTTTTACTTTGTCTAAGGTATTCCCGGGAGGAAAAGTATTTCATTCTGTAGTTAATTTGTCGGATGTTATAACAGACGGGAAAGTAGAATGTACCGTAAGCGATATCGTTGTAGCAGATACACTGTCTTCAGTTAAAGCTTCAAATGGAAATACATTCGTTTGTATATATTATGAATATAAAAATGTTTCTGATGCGGATCTAAAATGGGAGCAGCTCCCTTTTACTACTCTCGGAGGATATGATACCGATAAACCTGGGCTTACACCTGATTATGAGCTTAGCAATGAGAGCGTAAATAAAGACGCATTGAGGGAATATTCATATATAATGGGTGTTGACTTAAGAGATGACTTAGATCCTTTAAAACCGGGGCAAAGCCGTGATGATGTAGATGTTTATGAAATAAAAAAATCTGAATTGGTAAAAAAGAAAATATATCTAACTTTTGATATCTACGATAAAGCCATAAAAGTAGAAGAAGGGCTAAGTACTCTTCCTAGTCTTAAAGAAACGATTAAAGAAAATAAGCAGGAAATAAAAAAAGAGCAGCAAAAAGCTCAGATAACAAGTAATTAAGAAAGATTAACGAGATAATGGTTATATAAATTATCTCGTTTTTTAATAGGTTATTGTATGTTTAATAAAAATGATAAAATTGGGATAGTTGCATGTTCGAATGCAATAAATATAAAAAAGAAAAAAGAAATAGATGAGCTTATATCTATTTTAAAAAATATTGGGCTGATACCGATACTCAGCAATAATATATTTTCTGATAACTCTATTTTTTGCGGCAGCGGCATGGAAAAAGCAAAGTCCTTAATGGATTTCTATAATGATAAAGAAATAAAAGCTATATTTGATATTTCCGGAGGAGATATTGCTAATAAAATCCTTGATTTTTTGGATTATGAGGTTATTAAAAATAATATTAAACCTTTCTTTGGTTACAGTGATTTGACAACTGTGATAAATGCACTTTATAAGAAGGTCGGTGCAGTAAGTTATTTATATCAAGTCAGAAATTTTGTTTCTGAATTTAAAGAAAAACAAACAAGGGATTTTTATGAGTCCTTTTTCCTTTGTAAAAATAATTTATTTGATTTTAAATATAAATTTATTAAAGGAGATGTAATTCAAGGTATAGTCATCGGCGGGAATATAAGGTGTTTGCTTAAACTAGCAGGAACGGAATACCTCCCGGATTTTCAAAACAAAGTTTTGTTCCTTGAGAGCAGGAGCGGGAATGAAGATGTGATGACTTCTTATTTAAATCAGTTAAATCAAATGGGTGTATTTGATAAAATTAACGGAGTTATACTCGGAAGGTTTTCACAAATGGAAAGTAAGGTAAAACCTAAAGTGGAAGATATTGTTTTAAAAATTACGAGTGATAAAGATATTCCTATTGTTAAGACCAGTGATATAGGTCATAATAAAGATTCAAAATGTATGATTATAGGAAAAGAAATATGTTTAAAAGATAAATAAAAAAGAAGGTTTTAAAACCTTCTTTTTTTATGTACTTATGTACTTATTTGAATCTTATTCAGGTTGAGCTGCTCCTGTTGGGCAAGCGCCTGCACAAGCTCCACAATCGATACATGTAGCAGCATCGATTTCGTATTTTCCATCTCCTTCAGAAATTGCTCCAACTGGGCATTCACCGGCGCAAGCGCCACAAGAGATACATTCATCAGTAATTACATGTGCCATGTCTTTACTACCTCCATAATATTTGTTTGTTATAATATAACACTTTTATGGTTTTATTGCAATAGAAATCTATTTAAAAGTACATGCAAAATATTACATTATGGATATGATAAATTAGCTGAAAGTCTTTATATATTGGCATTTAAATGTGGTGATAAAGGTAAAATTAATAATGATTTTTATTATTATTTTTTATGTTTCTATGTAAAGGGAGCAGTAATTGCTCCCTTATGATACTATCTTTTTACATCATCAAAAAAGTAGATAAGTTTTCCTCTATTTGTATTTGCTACTCTGCAGTTGCATTTTTCTTTGCATTTACAGCATGAGCAAGAGCTTCTGTTTTGTGAACTTGCTGCTGCAAGATCTGTGCCTCTAGGACCATTACAAGCACAAGAAGATCTTCTGGGTTCTATATTTCCGCATCCACAGCCGCAGCCGTTTCTTGATTCATTGTTTCTTGAAGATCCGTTGTTACATCCGCAAGATCTTCTAGGTTCTATATTGCAAGAGCCTGAACCGCAACCGTTTCTTGATTCATTATTTCTCAACGATTCATTATTACATCCGCAAGAAGATGTTCTATTTGAATAACTCATTATTAATTCTACCACCTTTACTATATTACTGCTTTCGATATATAATATGAAATTTTTATATTTGTGTTACCTGTTTTACATTATTTTTGTAAATGCCAGTATTATTAGTAAAACTCCGCTGAACCAGCTTAGATTGGTCTTTATTATATCATTAAGTTTCCCTCCGAGCCTAAAGCCTAAAAATACCAGTGAAATACATATAATGAAGGCTAAAACAAATATAATAGAGACATTAGTAAAAGGAAAGGATAACCCTGCACATAGTGAATCCATTGAACCGAGCCCTCCGATTAAAAGAGCCTCTTTCATATCCAAGTCTTTTGATTTGTCTATATCCGCTTTTGTTTCATCTATAAACACATCTATCAAAAGATGATATCCTTCTATATTAAGACTTATATTTTTATTTAGTACTTGCATTTTCTTTAAATAATTTTTTATTGCAGTAGAAAAAATATTGTAGCTTCCTATTATTATAAGTACAAAAAAGCTTAGCATATTGAAAAGATGAACAGGTATTATATTCGATAATATATTGGATAGAAGGATCGATACACTGAGAGACACTGCACTTCCAAGCGCTATTATTATGGCTCCGGGGATTTTGACCTTGATATTATTGGAGCCGAATGATGAGCTTATAAGGAATGTGTCCATACTGAGGGCAACAATTAAAAGTAATAGCTTAAACAATTTTATTCCTCCTTATACTTTGTCATACTTATAATATGAATAAAATCCGAAGTCTGTGATTGAAATTAAAATATTGTTAAAATGTATAAAAAATAAATATTTTGTGGTATATTTAACTTAATATTAATTTATTTAGGAGGAATAAATGGATTTAAGAAAATTACAAAACGGTTCTGATGTAAGGGGTATTGCTCTGGAAGGAATTAAAGGCGAAAATGTAAATTTAACGAATGAAGCGAGTTATAAAATATCAAAGGCATTTGTAAAATGGCTTAAAAAGAGATTAAATAAAGACAATATTAAAATTACTATCGGAAGAGATTCGAGATTATCCGGTCCTGATTTAGCAGAGAGCGTAATGAAAGGACTTAGCAGTGAAGATAACGTAGAGGTCGTTTACTTTGATTTATGTACGACTCCGGCTATGTTCATGAGCTGTGTCAATGGAGAAGTAAATGCGGACGGTGCCATTATGATTACCGCAAGTCATCTTCCTTTTAACAGGAACGGACTTAAATTCTTTACCAAAGACGGTGGTGCGGAAAAAGAAGATATCAAAGCTATTTTGGAAATAGCTAATGAAATGGAATACTCTGAAAATGAAGCAAAATATCAGACACTTGATTTTTTAAGTATGTATGCAAGTAACCTTGTAAAGATAATAAGAGAAAAGACAGGTGAAGAAAGACCTTTTGAAGGTAAAAAAATAATCGTTGATGCCGGAAACGGTGCAGGAGGATTTTTTGCTCATAAAGTACTTGATGTTTTGGGCGCTGATACAAGGGGAAGCGTATATTTAGAACCTGACGGAAAATTCCCGAACCATGTTCCAAACCCGGAACTTAAAGATGTAATGGATAGTTTTTCCGAAGTTGTAGTAAAGGAAAAAGCCGATTTGGGGATTATTTTTGATACGGATGTTGACAGAGCTGCCGCAGTCGATAAGAGCGGAGAAGAAATAAGCAGGAATAAGCTTGTTGCATTGATGGCAAGTATTTGCCTTCAAGAAGCTAAGGGAAGCTACATCGTAACGGATAGCGTTACAAGCAGCGGCTTAAAAGAGTTTATCGAAGAAAAAGGCGGAGTTCATCACAGATTTAAAAGAGGATATAAAAATGTTATAAACGAGGGTATAAGACTTAATAAAGACGGAAAAGAATGTTTGCTTGCAATAGAAACAAGCGGACACTGTGCTTTGAGGGAAAACTATTTCTTGGATGACGGTGCTTATATGGTTGTAAAAATTTTAATTAAGTTTTATGACCTTGCAAAAGAAGGTAAGACATTTGCGGATCTGATAGGTTCTTTAAAAGAGCCGAAGGAAGAAGCAGAACTGCGAGCTACATTCTTGGCTGCCGATTTTAAGGACTACGGAGCGAAATTACTCGAAGATTTTAAAGTATATGTAAAAGAAGAAATGAAAGGCGCAAGCTTTGAAGAACCTAATTTTGAAGGTGTCAGAGTAAATGTGGAAAGAGACGGTATAAAGGGCTGGGTACTTTTAAGACTTTCACTTCATGACCCTGTTCTTCCTATAAATATCGAATCGGAAAGTGAAGGCGGAGTTGAAAATATAAAGAAGGAAATTCTTGCTTTCCTAGATAAATATGAAGTAAAATTATAAAAATATATAATAAGTTGCATTGATAAGAACACCTTATTGATGCAACTTTACTATAATATATAAAAGTGTACTCATTTAGTATATGATAAATTCAGAGGAAATATATGAAATTTAAAAATGTGATTGACGGCGAATTCGAAGAAGTAAAAGACGATGGCTATCAAAGGAGAAAAGAACAAAAAACAAGAAGCGAAAAAAGAGAAAAGAAACCCAAAGAACATAAAAAAAGAAAACCGATAAAAGGAAAAAAAGCAGTATTTTCTGTTATAGGTATCATAGCTGTTCTTTTAGGATTTCTTTATATAATCAATGATTATTATATAGAATATTTATGGTTTAAAGAAGTCAGTTATTTGGATGTTTTCTTTAAAGGGATCACTGCAAAGCTTACTCTCGGAATACCATTCTTTATTATAATGCTTATAATCTCTTTGTCTTATTTTAATTTCCTATTTAGTGTTATAAGAAAAGGCTATAACAAAGTAGGGAGTTTTGGAAATAAGGTTAAAGTAGTAATATCGGTTGTTTACTCTATAGTGGTAAGCGGAGCATTTATATATAAGCTATGGTATAAATTCCTTGAATTTAAGAATGCTGTTCCTTTTAATCAGGCAGATAGTTTATTTGGTAAAGATATATCTTTTTATGTGTTTAAACTTCCGTTCTTTACTGCATTAATAAAGCTGTTATTTGCTTCTGTTACTTTACTGTTTGTCATTACTCTTCTTATTTTTATAATACTTAGAGTTACGGGAAACAGAGAAATATATATAGAAAAAGAACATGGAGTTACGAGAGAAGAAAGACTTAATTTCTTTATGAAGATATGGGATTTTATAAAAGTTCCATGCAGTATATTCGTTTGTGTTCTCTTTATACTGGGAAGTATATACAGTTACTTATCAATGTTTGATGTATTATATTCTTCTTCGGGAATAGTTTACGGGGCTACTTACAGTGATGTGACGATAACGGTAAATATGTATAAATTCTTTACGGGACTTTGTGCTCTTTTAGCCGTTATATCTCTAATATTTGGGCTAAGGAATAAATTAAAGCCTATAATAATCGGTGCCCTTATTATTCCTATAGTATATTTCTCGTTGGGCGGTATCAAGGTATTGGTCGAAAATTATATAGTGATCCCAAATGAATATGCAAAAGAGCAGAAGTATATCGAGAATAATATAAAGATGACGAGAAAAGCATATAACATTGACGAAGTAGAGGTTAAAAGATTTGAGGGCAATAATGATTTAACGGCTAAGGATATTGCAAATAACTCCATTACTGTCGGCAATATCCCTATAAATGATTTTGAACCTACTCTTGATGTTTACAATTCTCTTCAAAGTTTCAGGTCTTACTATTCTTTCAAAGATGTGGATATAGACAGGTATACTTTGGATAAGGTCGCAACGCAAGTATTTATTTCCGTTAGAGAAATGGATCCGTCGAGTAAAGAAAATGCAAGGACTTGGGTCAATAAACACCAGAAATATACTCATGGTTTCGGTACTGTAGTTTCTCCTGTTACGGAAATAAACGAATCCGGTCAGCCGGTGCTTATTCAAAAAGATATCCCGCCAAGTACGGCTTATGAGGAGTTAAAGATAGACGAACCAAGAGTATATTACGGAGAATCAAGTGATGATTATGTAATCGTAAATACGAAGAGTAAAGAATTTGACTATCCTGAAGGTAATAACAACGTAGAAAATAAGTATACGGGAAGCGGGGGAATAAAGCTTTCCCTTTATAACAGACTTGCGTTCTCTGTAAGCAATATGAGCAGCAGGCTACTATTTTCTTCCGACATAACAGGAGAAAGTAAGATATTGATGCGCAGACAAGTGGCGGAAAGAGTCACGACCATTGCTCCTTTCCTTACTTATGATAAGGACCCTTATATAGTAAATTCAAACGGGAAGCTATACTGGATAATGGATGCTTTTACAAAAACAAATAAATATCCTTATTCCACACCTTCAAAGTTTGAAGACGGAACGAAGTTTAACTATATCAGGAATTCCATTAAAGTAGTCGTGGACGCTTATAACGGAACTGTTAATTTTTATCAGGTAGACAAAAATGACCCGATAGCCTCTACTTATGCAAAGATTTATCCGGGTTTTATCAAGCCTATAGAGCAAATGGATAAGACTTTGAAAGAACATTTAAGATACTCGGAAGTGTTATTCAACATTCAAAGCGAGATGTATGAAAATTATCATATGACAAATCCTCAGGTGTTCTACAACAAAGAAGACCAGTGGCAGGTAGCTAAACAATTTTACGGAACCAAGAAAGAAGCTGTTGATGTAAACAGTTCCTATCTTATAATGAAACTTCCCGATAGAGATAAGGAAGAATTTATAATAATGGCTCCGTTTACTCCTAAAAACAAGAATAATATGGTTGCATGGATGGGCGGAATATGTGACGGAGAAGATTATGGTAAATTAAAGGTTTATCAGCTTCCTAAGCAAAAGTTAGTTTACGGTCCGATGCAGATAGAGCAAAGGATAGATCAGGATACGACCATAGCGCCTCAGCTCAACTTGTTGTCTCAGGTAAGCAGTGAGGTGTCAAGGGGCAATATGCTTACTATCCCTATTGAGGACAGTATACTTTATGTTGAACCTATTTATGTAAAATCAAGCACCGACCAAATGGCTCTTCCTGAAGTTAAAGAAGTTATAGTTGCATACGGAAATAAAATCGTTATGAGGGATTCTTTGACCGAAGCGATAAATGCAATATTTAATCTTGGTGAAGGGGGAGACGGTGTCACGGGGATAGTTGATGATGCTGTGGATAAAGCAACAAAAGACAATTCCAAGTCCGACCTTGAGAAAAAATCAAGAGAACTTCTGACTAAAGCAAAAGAAGCTCAGGCAAGAGGGGATACAAAAGCATATACAAAATATATGAGTGAACTTGAAAAAGTATTGGATCAAATAAGCGAATAATATCATATAAATATATTATATTAAAAAAAGATAGCTGTATCAGCTATCTTTTTTGTTATTTTCTGAAATTTAAAATAAAATAAAAACATTTACAACAAAAAATCAACAAATTTGGTATAATGTAAAAAAGGAGGAAGAAAATGAAATATTTATTTATAGAATATCCAAAATGCTCAACTTGCAAAAAAGCAAAAAAATGGCTAAATGACAATAATATTGAATTTGAAGACAGACACATAATTGAAAACAACCCTACAAAGGAAGAACTTAAAAAATGGTTTAGGGTAAGCGGACTTCCCATAAAAAGATTTTTTAATACAAGCGGCATGAAATACAGAGAACTCGGTCTTAAAGATAAGATACCAAATATGAACGAAGATGAAATGTTTGAACTACTCTCAACGGACGGTATGCTGGTAAAAAGACCCATAATAGTTGCGGAAGACTTTATTCTCACAGGATTTAAAGAAAAAGAATGGGAAGAAAAAATTAAAAAAATAAAAGGAATTTATCCTTTTATTTTTTTATTATCTAGTCTTTATAAACTTCGGCAGTCATTTTAACTCCAAGCTTATATCCCGATATAAAATATTCCCTAAGTTCTAGAGGATATGCTTTTATCCATCTTTCCATGATACTATAAAATTCATTTTGCATTTCTCCGTCAAGCTTACTTAAAAACTCATCTTCACTCTTCGTTTTCTCTCTAAGCTCCGTCTCATACTCTTTCGTAAACGATACAACATCCATTGAAGGATTTATATTTCCCTCATATAAATCTTTTAAAATATCACACATATTTACCTCCTTAAATATATAAATGAAATTTTATTTTTAACATTTTTCTTTTAAAAGCATAATATATAAAATAAACATTTAAATGTAATAATTTATATTTTTATTATATCAATAGGTCAACTTTTGCTCAATAAAATAGCATAAATAGGTCACTTTTTAGTCATCAAAGTTACATATGTAAACAAATAAAGAAAAAGTAAACTTTTAGTATGGATTTTCTTATGAATATTTTGTTATACTATATAAATAGATTTACACTTAAAGGAGACCTAAGATGAATAAGTTTTTTGGACATTTATGTACAATTAACAGACACAAAATGTATGTACTAAAAACCTGCTTCAAAGCGGGATTATATAAACAAGGACTGCTTCACGATATGTCTAAATATTCTACCATCGAGTTTTTATCGGGAGTCAAATATTATCAGGGAGGAAACAGAAGCCCCATAAGCAAAGAAAAAGAAGTAAAGGGATATGCACCAGGCTGGCTTCATCACAAAGGAAAAAACAGACATCATTTTGAATACTGGATTGACTTTGCGAAAAATCCTCACGACGGCTTGATTGGGATCAAAATGCCCAAAAGATATGTTGCGGAAATGGTTATAGATAGGATAAGTGCTTCAAAAAACTACTTGGGTGATAAATATACACCTGTAGAACCTTTAAAATATTGGCTTAACGGAAAAGATTTTTATGTAATAGACAAAGACAGCGAATTTTTAACAGACTATTTACTTACGATGTTGAGCGAAAAGGGTGAAGAGGAACTACTCCATTTTATAAAATATACTTTAATGAAAAATAAAGACGGTGATTATCACGAAGAAGAGGGAAAACTTATTTTGGATTAATCATTATATTTTAATAAATAGGGGCGCGGAATCTGACGAAGTCAGGCGTAGTGCCCCGAAACAAAAAAAAGAGCATATTCAAATGCTCTTTTTATTTATATATTATTCTTTCACATTAAACAAATTCTTATTTAATATCAAATAATTTACACCTGATACTATTGTAAGGATCAATGCAGCGTACATAAGAACGATCGATACAGTGTATATTGTTTCACTCAAACCGGAAAAATGCATAAGTACCAACGCTATCATCTGTGTCGTAGTTTTAAGTTTTCCTATTTTATCCGCAGCAATAACAACGCCGTTTGAAGCAGCAAGAGTTCTAAGTCCCGTAACAATAAATTCTCTTGCAAGTATAGTTATTACTACCCATGCAGGAATAAAATTGATTTCTACAAAACAAAGCATAGCTGCCATTACAAGCAATTTATCAGCAAGAGGATCGACAAATTTACCAAAATCCGTTACCATATTGCACTTTCTCGCTATTTGTCCGTCCACAAAATCCGATATAGACGCTATAATAAACACTATACCCGCAATCAAATAATTATTTGGTATATTAGTCATTATCATCAAAACAACATAAACAGGTATCATTATAACTCTAAAAAGAGTTATTTTATTTGCTAAGTTCATTATTTGGTCCTTCCTATCAAATCATATTCCATTGAATCTTCTATAACTATATCATAAAAATTACCTATTTCAAGGGGTTTATCTGCATAAACATAAACTTCGCCGTCAATTTCGGGACAGTCCATATAACTTCTGCCTATATAAACATTATCTTCATCTTCGACTTTTTCTTCTATAAGTACTTCTAATGTTTTATCCAAATAACTCTCCATCAACTCTTCAGAAACATCTTCCTGAGCAGACATAAGTTCCATATATCTTTCATCTTTTATTTCTTCACTTACTTGATTATCCATATCATAAGCAGGAGTCCCTTCTTCCCTTGAATATTTGAAAAAACCGACCCTGTCGAGCTGATACAATTTAATAAATTCCAAAAGCTCTTTATGATTTTCTTCCGTTTCCCCGGGAAATGCGGTTATAAAGGTAGAACGTATTTTTATACCATTGACTTTACTCCTGAGTTTTCTGATCAATGTAAGTATATCTTCTTTAGAAGTCTTTCTTCCCATCTTTTTAAGTATATTATCATTTATATGCTGAAGAGGCATGTCGATATACTTAAGAACCTTATCCAGATTGACAAATTTATCGATAAGTTCATCGGAAACAGTTTCCGGATATATATACAGAACTCTTATCCAATGAATACTTTCTATCTTATTTAATTCTTCCAATAACTCGGGAAGTTTTCTCTCTCCATATAAATCAGTTCCATATTCTCCCACATCCTGTGCAATTAAGATAAGTTCCTTAACTCCTCTGTCTGCAAGTCTTTTTGCTTCTGAAACTATATCTTCTATTTTTCTGCTTCTTTGTTTACCTCTTATACTCGGTATTACACAGTAAGTACAGTGTTTGTCACAGCCTTCGGATACTTTTAAATAAGCAAAGTGCGACGGAGTTGTCAAAGTCCTGTCTGTTTCAAAAATAGGACAATCAATGTTATCCACTTTAACTATAACTTCGTCACTTTCTTCGGTTTCCATGCTTTTTATAATTTTATCCATATTATAGAATTCGCCTGTCCCGACAAAGGCATCTACTTCGGGGATTTCTTCTTTTAAATCTTTTGAATACCTCTGAGCAAGACATCCCGTTACTATTATCTTTACTTCACTTCTGTCTTTTTTTACTAAAGTTGCCTCTAATATGGAATTTATACTTTCTTCCATAGCATCATGTATAAAAGTACAAGTGTTTATTATTATGTAATCACTTACAGTAGCATCATCTACTATTTCATATCCCTGCTTACTTAACAGATACATTATATTCTCGCTGTCAACAGTATTCTTGGGACAACCTAAAGTCAAAACAAAAACTTTCTTCATATTATTCTCCAATTAATATATTTCCTCTTCTATATCCAAAGTGCCCTCAGGATATACTTCATCACTCTCAACCACACTGTTTGAGAAAAAATCTTCTCTCTTCTTTAGGACTTTTCTTGGTTTGCTTCCTTCGGGAGCGGATACTATACCTTTTTGTTCAAGTTCGTCTACTATCCTTCCCGCTCTTGCATATCCTATCCTAAGCCTTCTTTGAAGCATTGATGTAGATATTTCTCCCAGCTCGAAAGCTATGTTAAGAGCATCGTTAAACTTATCATCTATAAAGTCTTCTCTGTTTACATCTTTTTCGCTTCCCGGCATATTTTCTTCCACCGCTACGGTATCTATACCTTTTATAGCATCTTCATCATAATTAGGAACTTGAGTTTTCTTGATAAACTTAACAACTTCCTCTACTTCTTCATCGCTTATATAAGCACACTGCGCCCTCATTGGAGCATTACTTCCGACTGGAGCATATAACATATCCCCTCTGCCAAGGAGCTTTTCAGCTCCCGCCATATCAAGTATAGTTCTTGAATCTATCTGAGATGATACCGCAAAAGATATACGAGAAGGTATGTTAGCCTTTATCAAACCCGTGATTACATCAACACTCGGTCTTTGAGTCGCAAGTACCAAATGTATACCCGCCGCTCTGGCAAGCTGAGCCAATCTGCAAATCGCAGACTCTACCTGTGATGCACATGTCATCATCAAATCCGCCAACTCGTCGATTATAATGACCCACTGGGCCATTTTTTCACCGTTGGTCTCATCCATTTTTTTGTTATAACCTTTTATATCTCTTACTCTGTTTTGAGCAAATAAATCATACCTTATCTTCATTTGTTTCTCTGCCCATTTAAGCGCACCCGCAGCATGATTTGGATCAGTTTCAACGGGAACCAATAAATGAGGGATTCCTTCATACACATTAAGCTCTACCATTTTAGGGTCAATCAATATTAGTCTAACCTCTTCGGGGCTTGCATGATATAAAATAGAATTTATTATCGCATTGATACAAACACTTTTTCCCGAACCGGTAGCACCCGCAATAAGCAAATGAGGAAGTTTGGCTATATCCATTACTACCATATCACCGGTTACATTTTTCCCGAGGGCTATGGAAAGTTTTGATTTACTATCCTTGAATTTTTTATCTTCCACTATCTCTCTGAAACCGACAACTGAGACTTCTTTATTTGGGACTTCTATACCTATGGCACTCTTACCCGGAATAGGAGCTTCCATCCTTATCCCGTTTGCCGCAAGTGCCATTGCAAGATTATCCTGAAGTCCTACGACTCTGCTGACTTTTATACCCGGTTCAAGCTCAAGTTCATACCTGGTAACTGTCGGTCCGATACTTACTTCTGTAACTCTTGCACCTATCTTAAAGTTAGCAAGAGTTTCTTCCAACACCTTTGTATTTTCAAGGACTCTGTCTCTTTCGCCCTTATTATTTCGTCTGTCTGCTCTTTTCAATAAGCTTGCTTTTGGAAACACATAAGGCACTTTCTCTTTCCCCTCTACAAGAGAAGTATTTAAATTGTTACTCTTACCTTCCATCGCGGCTTTTATATTATTTAATTGCTCCGCCTGCTCTTTATTGGCTCTGTCAATGTCGCTTAAATCTATTTTTTCAACATGTTCGATAGGCTCATTATCCATAAAGCCCTCATCATTTATATTTTTGGGACTTATGAAGTTTTTCGTTCTCTCTATTTCTCTATTTGTCTTATCCTGACTCTCTTCTGTTTCCTTTATGATATCATCAAGTCCCTGTTCTTTTCTAACTCTGTTTTTTATTTCTTCTTTATTAGGCTTTTCTTCCGTAACGATATTCTCTTTCTTACCGGTCTTCTTTTCTTCTTCTTCAAAATCTATAAAGCTTCCCTGATCACCTCTGTAATAAGTCTTTATTATAGGTTCTTCTCTTTTTTCTGCTTTCTTTTTAAACGGATTTTTGCTTTCTTTATATTCTTTTTCCCACTTATCCAAAACTTCTTCTTTATCTTTATCGGTAGTTATAGATTTTGCATCATACGGATTTTTGGGAAGTTTACTTCTAAAAGCAGGGAAAAATCCGGGTTTACTTTTACCCTCCAAAGCCTGTTTTCTGATTTCTTCTTCTCTTTTTATAAGCTTTTCATTCAGCCTTTCTTCCCTTAATTCCATTTTGACTTCTTTTTCTTTAAGCCTAAGTGCTTTTCTGTCTTCTTTGTACAGTGCAATATTATCTTTGAATATCAGTATCAAACATACGATTATAGAAGTAGCTATGAATATATATCCTCCTATTTCAGAAAGAAGAGTAGTATATATACCCCCAAGCCAAATACCGATTATCCCGCCTTTGGTAACTACATTTAATACAGATACAAACAATTGATTGCTGAAGGCTCCATACTTCAAAAGTTCTCCTCCGATATTGAACGCCGCCATTATATTAAAAATAATAACGGTCACGCAAATCAAAGTAATGAGTTCCTTAAAAGGTTTTAGTCTTGATATAACATAAAAACCCAGTATCAAGAAAGCCGCACCTATAAGAGCGGTTCCTACGTTACCAAATAAAAACATCGATATATTATGTAAATTATTTCCGAACACTCCGCTGTCCTTTGATAAAAGAGAATAGAGCATAAAGATACCAAAAAATAAAATGACCACTCCGATCACTTCATTTTGAACGATCTTCTTTTTATACAATTCCTGTTCCATCTGTTTTTTGCTTGTTCGTGTTGTCTTAGTGCTTCTGCTATTTTTCTTTCTTGCAGTAGTCTTTTTATTTGCCAAAATGACACCTCATTATATATTTAAGTTATTATTTTTTAACTATAAAAGTCGTATATTATATTCTATCATATTTTTATTTTTTTTCATAGATATTATATCTGCTAAAATATAACACATTATTCATTCTTGATTTAAAATATAATACATCATCCAAAGTAATTTAACAATGAATAAAAGCCAAATTCATGAATATACATTACTATAAAATATTTTTTTGGAGGAGAGAATGGCATATTCGGAAAGAGAATTATTGGCAAGACTGATTGAATGTGAAGCCGGCGGTGAAGGTGATGTCGGTATGGCGGCAGTAGCGAGTGTAGTAATGAACAGGGTTCACACACCTTACGGAGAATATGCAAGGGTTTCAAACGGAGGAAGCATAAGAAACATCATTATGCAGCCCAGACAGTTTACTTGTGCAATGGAAACGGTAAACGGGAAATACAATCCTCAAAATATCTATAATATGAATCCTACAAATATTCATTATGCTATTGCGGACTGGGCAATGGGAGGAGGCAGATTATATAACCTTGGTTATGCTCTCTGGTTTTATAATCCCTTTTCAAACGCTTGCAGACAGAATTTTCCCAGTAGCGTAGGAAGCCTCATAACAAAAATAGGCGGTCACTGCTTTTATAATCCGACAGAAAAATATTTAGATACATAAAGAAAAGGGGTCGAGAATGGAAAGAGAAGATAATCTAAATAATATTTTAAATGGACAAATGTCATCCAGCTCCGGTTTGGATGGTAAAATGAATAGCACCAATACAAATCAAACCACAATAATGGAAGGTGACGGTTCTAATATCCCTCCGGAATTTACAGCCGGTACAGCACCTTCTATACTAAATACAATAAAAGGTGAATTTTGCATATGCGAATTCTTGATAGGAAGTGATACACTGGTATCCAAACAAGGAATAATGTACAGTGTAGGTTTGAGTTATTTCACATTATATAACGTAGAAAATAATGAATATATAATATGCGATATTTATTCGGTTAAGTTCATAACTCTTCCAAGAGGTAATATGAGAGATTATATGCCTTCATCACCAAATAACAACAATTCAAGAAGAAACAGAAGATAAAACACCCTTTAGGGTGTTTTATCCTTAAAAAAGAAAAAATAATTATTACATAATCAAATAAAATATGTTATAATATATTTATGTAACGTGCAGTTTATTTTGTGACATAAAATCAGTTACAAAAAACTGCTCTTTTTATTTAAAACAAAATAGCTTTAGTATACATAAACCAATTAAGAAAGAAGGGTTAATAAATGTATAAAGTAGATGAAATAATTCTATACGACACCGAGGGAGTATGCAGAATATCCGAAATAACAGAAAAGACATTCGGAGGAAAAAAACAAAAATATTATATCTTAAATACGGTAAGTAAAAACTCAATGACTATTTATGTTCCTGTTGATAATGAGAAACAAACGAGTAAAATGCGTAAAATATTATCATCGGATGAAATTTATAAATTGATAAGAAATATGCCCAATGAAGATTTGATATGGATTGAGAATGACGGGGAAAGAAAAGAAACGTACAAACAAATCATTCAGTCCGGAGACAGAAGAGGTTTGATAAAGATTATCAGAACTCTCCATTTTCAAAAGGAACAGCTTACAAAACAAGGTAAAAAATTGCACATGAGTGACGAACAGTTTATGAAGAGTGCTCAAAAAATACTTCATGAGGAATTTTCTCATGTTTTAAAAATTGAACCAAATCAAGTAATCCCATTTATTGTAAATGAATTAAAAATTGAACATGCAAATTAAAGAGAATATAGGTATATTCTCTTTTTTGTATATATTTTATTATTTAAATTTTAAATATACATTAATTATATATAATCCAAAGGATAGCATTTTTACGGCATTGCAACCGCGGGTTTACAAAATTCAAGCCGGAGTTGGTAGAAACACATAAAAAATATTGGTAGTATAACCTTAAAGAAAGGAGAATGTTCAAATGACAATAGGAAATAAAATAATGACACTTAGAAGAGAAAATAACTTTTCGCAGGAAATATTAGCAGAAAAGCTCGGAGTATCAAGGCAAGCCGTATCAAAATGGGAAGCAGAACAATGCCTTCCGGATATAGATAAGATCGTTAAATTAAGCGAACTTTTCAGTGTCCCCACCGACTATATTTTAAAAGAAGACTATGAATTAAAAATAAGCAGTCAAAGTAATAATGTTAATAATAATCAAAGTGTGGACGAAGCTTTATCATCACAAATCGAAAGAGAAATAACAGAATCAATAAAAGGGACAAATTCCAAGATAATAAACGATCCTATCATTATTAGTACGATTTTAGTTATAGCAGGACTTTTATTATATGTAAGCTTTTACTTTTCGTTTAAGATGATCGTTCCTTGTGCGATTGCACTGCTCATCCAAGTAATAGGAATAGGTCTATTTTATAATTATCAAAACACAGTAAAAAACGAAAAACAAAAAGAAAAAAACAAGAAAAAGTTTTATAAAATCAATGTTTGGTTTTTCACACCAAGCATATTATCCTTACTATATATTTCCGTAACATATATCATTCCAAGACCTGTAAGTTCAGGAAAATCTATGATTTTAATTACAATATTATACTTAGCAGTATCAATCATAACTACAATACATTTTAGAGATGATAATAGATAACAAAAAAACAGCCCAATTAATGGGCTGTTTTTTTGTTGGACAATATTAAATATAATAAATTTTAATAAAATTAACTGAATTAATGATAAATATATTAAAATATGGTAAAAATGTATAATAAATACACAAATATATCAGTGAAAAAATATTGCTTAAAAAAAGTAAAAAAAATGTAAGAAAAGCCTTGCATTATAGGCTTTTATAGTGTATTATTAGTGAGCTATGACAAAAAGGAATGCGTTGAAGCGGGAGGTTGCCGTGAGAACGGGTTTTTCCGTGGAGTATGTCACCATCTAGAATGGGGCGGCATGCTTGATGTTTTTGTGTGACTTTTCTACATGTGAAACACACGGAACAGTGTATCAAGTATGGTCGTACTGGCGAATCAAGATTTCAGGAGGAAGAAAGTATGGCAAATCAAAAAATCAGAATTAAGTTAAAGGCTTATGATCACGCAGTAATCGATAAATCAGCAACTAAGATCGTTGATACTGCAAAGAGAACAGGAGCGGAAGTTTCCGGACCTATTCCACTTCCTACACAAAAGGAAGTTGTTACAATTATCAGAGCGGTTCATAAGTACAAGGATTCTAGAGAACAATTCGAAATGAGAACTCATAAGAGAATGATAGATATCCTTAACCCAACGCCAAAAACAGTTGAAGCTCTAATGAAATTAGACTTACCAGCTGGTGTTGATATTGAAATCAAATTATAAAATTATGACTACTAAGTAGTCCGCTAATGGAGGTAGAAAGAATGAAGAAAGCTATTATGGCTAAAAAAGTGGGTATGACTCAGGTTTTTAGTGAAACTGGCGAAGTTATCCCAGTAACTGTATTACAAGCAGGTCCTTGCTATGTATTACAAGTTAAGACAGTTGAAAAAGACGGTTATGAAGCTGTTCAGCTTGGTTATGGCGAAATTAACGAAAAGAATGTTAACAAGCCATTAAAAGGACATTTTGAAAAAGCAGGCGTAAAACCTGTAAGAAAAATCAAAGAATTCAGATTCGATGACTGTTCCGGTTATGAAACAGGAAATGAAATCAAAGCTGATGTATTTGAAGCCGGAGATAAGATTGATATTACCGGAGTGAGCAAAGGTAAAGGATTTCAAGGTGCTATTAAGAGACATGGTCAATCAAGAGGACCTATGGGACACGGTAGTAAATCTCACAGAGTAGTAGGTGCTATGAGCGGTGCTTCTTATCCGGGAAGAGTAATGAAAGGTAAAAACATGCCAGGACACATGGGCAGTGAAAAAGTTACAGTTCAAAACTTAACGGTTGTTAAAGCTGATAATGAAAATAACATGCTCCTTGTTAAAGGTGCTGTTCCGGGGTCTAATGGTTCTATCGTAACAATTACTGATAGTATCAAGGCTTCTAAATAAAGTATTAGGTAAGGAGGATAGATATGAAAGCAGATGTATTAAACGTAAAAGGCGAAGTTGTTGAAAGTGTAAGCTTAAACAATGATATTTTCAAAATCGAACCTAATATGCCGGTTGTTCATCAATATGTTAAGGCATACCTTGCTAATCAAAGACAAGGAACTCAAAGTGCTAAAACAAGAGCAGAAGTGCGTGGGGGCGGTAAAAAGCCATGGAGACAAAAAGGTACAGGTAGAGCAAGAGTTGGTTCATCAAGAAATCCGGTTTGGACCGGCGGTGGTGTAGCGTTTGCTCCGAAACCAAGAGATTATTCTCAAAGCATCAATAAGAAAATGAAAAGACTTGCTATGAAGTCAGTGTTCTCTGCTAAAGTAAATGATAAAGAATTGTTTATCTTGGACGAACTTAAATTTGATGCTCCGAAGACTAAAGCTATGGTTGAAGTATTTGATAACTTAAAAATAAATAAAACTTTAGTTGTTATTGCGGAAAACGACAAAAATGTTGTTAACTCTGTAAGAAACATTAAAGATGCTAAGTGTGCTACAGTAGGAACACTTAACGTATATGAAATGTTAAAATACAACAATTTGATTTTAACTAAAGATGCATTAACAAAAATAGAGGAGGTATATAAATAATGAATCCTCATGATATTATTATTAAACCAATCGTAACAGAACAAAGTATGTTCGATGCAGAAAATAAAAAATACACATTCAAAGTTATGAAAAATGCAAACAAGTATCAAATCAAAGATGCTGTTGAAGAAATTTTCGATGTAACTGTAAAACAAGTTAACGTTATGAACATGAACGGAAAACTTAAAAGAATGGGTAGAACACAAGGTAGAAGAGCTAACTGGAAAAAGGCTATTGTTACATTAACAGAAGCTAGTAAAGAAATTAAGTTCTTTGAAAATATCTAAGGAGGCGATTACTGATGGGTATTAAAAAATATAAACCAACCTCACCAGGTCTTAGAGGTATGACAGTTTCTACTTTTGAAGAAGTTACAAAAACATCTCCTGAAAAGAGACTTACTTCTAAAAAGACTAAGACTGCCGGAAGAAACAATAACGGTAGAATCACTGTAAGACATCATGGTGGCGGTGCTAAACAAAAATACAGAATCATTGATTTTAAAAGAAATAAAGACGGTATTCCTGCAAAAGTAAATGCTATCGAATACGATCCAAACAGAAGTGCAAACATTGCATTATTATTCTATGCTGACGGTGAAAAGAGATATATCATCGCACCTAACAACTTAAAAGTTGGTGATACGGTTATGTCGGGTAAAGACTCCGATATCAAAGTAGGTAATGCATTGAATCTTGAAGATATTCCTGTAGGTACAATTATCCATAATATTGAACTTAAAGCAGGTAAAGGTGCTCAAATGGCAAGAAGTGCCGGAACTTACGTTCAATTAATGGCTAAAGAAGGTAACTATGTAACTCTAAGACTTCCTTCAGGCGAAATGAGACTTGTAAGAAAAGAGTGCAGAGCTACAATCGGTCAAGTAGGAAATCTTGAACATGAAATAATCACTATCGGTAAAGCCGGTAGAAAGAGACATATGGGTATTAGGCCAACAGTCAGAGGTTCTGTTATGAACCCTAACGACCATCCACACGGTGGTGGTGAAGGTAAGGCACCAATCGGTAGAAGCGGTCCTGTTACTCCTTGGGGTAAACCAACGCTTGGTTATAAGACTCGTAAGAAAAATAAACATTCTGACAAATACATTGTAAGAAGAAGAAGCGGTAAATAGGAGGTAGAGGATGAGTAGATCAACTAAAAAAGGCCCTTACGTGGATGAGAGACTTCTTAAAAAAATAGAAGCAATGAATGAAAGCGGCGAAAAACAAGTAGTTAAAACTTGGTCAAGAGACTGCACAATCTTCCCTCAAATGGTAGGACACACTGTTGCAGTTCATGACGGTAGAAAACATGTTCCGATCTTTGTTGTTGAAGATATGGTTGGACATAAATTTGGTGAATTTGCACCAACAAGAACATTTAGAGGCCACGCAGGCGAAAAGAAGACTGGCGTTAAATAGGCTTAATAGGAGGAAAATAAATGGAAGCAAAAGCAACTGCAAAATATTTAAGAGTTTCACCTATTAAGGTAAAAAGAGTTGCTTCTTTAGTAAGAGGTAAAAACCTAGGCGAAGCTATTAATATTTTAAAACTTACAGGAAACAAACCTGCAAGAGAAATAGAAAAAGTAGTAAAATCAGCAGCAGCAAATGCTGAAAATAATCATGATATGGACGTTACAAAGCTATACATCTCTGAAATTAGTGCTAATCAAGGACCTACATTAAAAAGATTTAGAGCTGGTTCTCAAGGTAGAGCGTCTATGATATTAAAAAGAAGCTCACACATTAGTGTAGTTCTTAAAGAAAGAGCATAAGGAGGATGAATATCTAAATGGGTCAAAAAGTAAATCCACATGGTTTGAGAGTTGGCGTAATCAAAGATTGGTCTTCAAGATGGTATGCAAAAGATAAAGACTTCGGAGACACTTTAGTAGAAGATTACAACATCAGGAAATATATTAAAACAACACAATATAATACCGGAATTTCTAGAATTGAAATTGAAAGATTCGGCGAAAAGATCAAAATCTTTATTTACACAGGAAAGCCTGGAAAGATTATCGGTAAAGCTGGTTCTGGTATTGAAGCAGTAAGAAAACAACTTCAAAAGATGACTGGTAAAAATGTTTATATCAACATTATTGAAGTAAAAAATGTTGACTGTGACGCACAATTAGTAGCAGAAAACATCGCTCAGCAGCTTGAAAGAAGAATTTCTTTCAGAAGAGCAATGAAACAAGCTATCGGCAGAGCCTTAAGAGGTGGTGCTGAAGGTATCAAAACAAGCGTTTCAGGAAGAGTAAACGGAGCTGAAATGGCTAGAACAGAACAATATAGTGATGGAAACGTGCCACTTCAAACATTAAGAGCTGATATTGATTATGGTTTTGCGGAAGCAGATACAACATATGGAAAAATCGGTGTAAAAGTTTGGATAAATAAAGGCGAAGTTCTTCCAACTAAAGGTGAATAATTAGTATTTCAATAAGGAGGATAAATAACAGTTATGTTAATGCCTAAAAGAGTAAAACACAGAAAAGTACATCGTGGCAGAATGACAGGAAAAGCTACGAGAGGAAATAAAGTAACTTACGGCGATTACGGTATTCAAGCACTTGAACCTGCTTGGATCACTTCTAATCAAATAGAAGCAGCCCGTATCGCTATGACAAGATATATTAAAAGAGGCGGACAAGTTTGGATTAAAATTTTCCCGGATAAGTCTGTAACAAAAAAACCTGCCGAAACTCGTATGGGTAAAGGTAAAGGTGCTCCAGAATACTGGGTAGCGGTTGTAAAACCGGGTAGAGTTATGTTTGAACTTGCGGGAGTAGATGAAGAAACTGCGAGAGAAGCTATGAGACTTGCTCAACATAAACTACCGATCAAGACAAAATTTATCACTAAAGCAGAACAAGAAAATTTAGTAGGTGGTGAAGCATAATGAAAGCGCAAGATATTAGAAATATGAGTGAACAAGAATTAAATAACCAACTTTCATCTTTAAAAGAAGAATTATTCAATCTACGTTTTCAACATGCAACAGGACAACTTGATAATCCTTTAAAGATAAGGGAAGTTAAGAGAGACTATGCTAGAGTGAAAACTGTACTTCGAGAAAGGGAATTACAAGCTAACGCTTAGTAATTTTAGGTAGGATAAATGGAAAGAGGAAACAGAAAAGTAAGAATTGGTAAAGTTGTTTCAAATAAAGGTGACAAGAGTATCGTTGTTGCTATCGAAACAATGGTAAACCATCCATTATATAAAAAGCGTGTAAAGAAAACAACTAAGTTCATGGCTCATGATGAACAAAACATGTGTGATGTTGGTGATATTGTTAAAATCATGGAAACAAGACCACTTAGCAAATCTAAACGTCATAGATTAGTTGAAATCGTAGAAAAGGTTAAATAGCCTTTTGGCGTTTTAAGGAGGTTTAGAAGAATGATACAACAAGAAAGTAGACTAAAAGTAGCTGATAACAGCGGTGCAAAAGAACTATTATGTATCAGAGTACTTGGAGGAAGCAAAAAGAAGACTGCTAATATCGGAGACGTTATCGTAGCAAGTGTTAAAAGTGCTGCTCCGGGCGGAATGGTAAAAAAAGGTGATGTTGTAAAAGCTGTTGTTGTTAGAACTGTAAGCGGTGTTAGAAGAGCGGATGGAACTTATATAAAATTCGATCAAAACGCTGCTGTTATATTAAAAGAAGATAACCAACCAAGAGGAACTCGTATCTTCGGTCCGGTTGCTAGAGAACTTAGAGAAAAGAAGTTCATGAAAATCGTTTCACTAGCTCCGGAAGTGTTATAAGGAGGCTTTTATAATGCATGTAAAGAAAGATGATAAAGTAATTGTTATTTCTGGTAAAGATAAAGGAAGTATTGGCAAAGTTATAAAAGGCTTTCCAAAAGAAAACAGAGTAATTGTTGAAAATGTTAACGTTAGAAAAAAACATTTAAAAGCAACAAATCAAATGCAACAAGCAGGTATTGTCGAAGAAGCATGTCCGATCGATGCTTCAAACGTTTTATTATACTGTGACACATGTAAAAAAGGTGTTAGAGCTGGCGTAAAAGTTAATGACGGCAAAAAAGAAAGATACTGCAAAAAATGTAATGCAACTTTTAAATAGTAGGGGGCAGTAATTAATGAGTAGATTAAAAGAAAAATACAAAGCTGAAGTTATAAATGCACTTACTGAAAAGTTCGGATATAAGAATGTAATGCAAGTACCAAAACTTGATAAAATAGTTGTTAACATGAGATTTGGGGATTGTAAAGATAACTCAAAACAAATGGAAGCAGCAGCAAACGAACTTGCTTTGATAACAGGTCAAAGACCAATTATGGTAAAAGCTAAGAAATCAGTTTCTAACTTCAAATTAAGAGAAGGTATGACGATTGGTGCTAAAGTAACACTTAGAGGTGAAAGAATGTATGAATTTGCTGACAGACTTCTAAATGTTGCAATCCCAAGAATCAGAGACTTCAGAGGAGTTAATCCTAAGAGTTTCGACGGAAGAGGCAACTATTCTTTAGGTCTTAAAGAACAACTTATCTTCCCTGAAATTGATTATGATAAGATTGAAAAATTAAGAGGAATGGATATCGCATTCGTTTCTTCAGCAAATACAGATGAAGAAGGCTATGAATTACTTAAATTAATGGGTATGCCTTTCAAAGAAGCATAGGAGGATAAGTTTTATGGCTAAAAAAGCAATGGTAGAAAAGCAAAAAAGAACACCAAAGTATTCAACAAGAGCATATACAAGATGTAAAATATGCGGAAGACCTCATGCTTACCTAAGAAAATATGGTATTTGTAGAATATGTTTTAGAGAACTTGCTTACAAAGGTGAAATCCCTGGCGTAAAGAAAGCAAGTTGGTAGAAATAATATAAGAAAAGTAATTAAGGAGGTTTTCTAATATGTCTATGACAGATCCAATTGCGGATATGCTAACTAGAGTTAGAAATGCAAATAACGCAGGACACAAAGATGTGATGATCCCTGCTTCTAATATTAAAAAAGCTATCGCTAACATTTTATTAGAAGAAGGTTATATAAAGAAAGTAGATTTTATAGAAGATAATAAACAAGGCATGATTAAAGTTACTTTGAAATACGGCAAAGACGGTGAAAAAGTAATTGCAGGCCTTAAAAGAATTTCTAAACCGGGACTTAGAATTTATGCTTCAAACGAAGAATTGCCTAAAGTTTTAAATGGTTTGGGAGTAGCAATTATATCAACTTCAAAAGGCGTTATGACTGATAAAAAAGCCAGAAAAGATAACGTTGGCGGCGAAGTTTTATGCTACGTATGGTAATAGAAAATAGGAGGAAGAAATAGATTATGTCTAGAGTAGGAAACGCACCTGTTAATTTACCAGCTGGAGTTGATGTAAAAATTAACGATAACGTAGTTACAGTAAAAGGACCAAAAGGTGAATTAACACAAGAAATAGATAAAGATATTATCATTGAAATCAACGATAATGTTTTAGAAGTAAAAAGACCTAACGACGATAAAAAATATCGTTCACTTCATGGTTTATCAAGAGCTTTAATTCAAAATATGGTAACAGGTGTTACTGACGGTTTTGAAAAGAAACTTGAAATTGTAGGTGTTGGTTACAGAGCACAAAAACAAGGTAAAACTTTAGTACTTAGCCTTGGATATTCTCATCCTGTAGAAATGGAAGATCCTGAGGGTATCGAAACAGTTGTTGACGGTCAAACAACTGTTATAGTTAAAGGTATTGATAAACAAGTCGTTGGCGCTCACGCAGCTAACATCAGGGCTAAAAGAAGTCCTGAACCTTACAAAGGAAAGGGCGTAAGATACGCTGATGAATTTGTAAGAATTAAAGAAGGTAAATCAGGTAAATAGGAGGGGTGTATAGATGATATCAAAAGTTAACAAAAATGAAATCAGAAAGAAAAGACATCTTAGAGTAAGAAATAAGATTAGCGGCACTCCTGAAAGACCAAGACTAAATGTTTTTAGAAGCAATAAGCAAATTTATGCTCAGCTTATTGACGATGTAAACGGAGTAACTCTTGCGGCTGCTTCAAGCTTAGATGCTACAATCAAAGATGAATGTGCTAAGGCTAAAAAACTTGAAGCTGCAACATTAGTTGGCAAAGAAATCGCAAAGAATGCTAAAGCTAAAGATATTAGCGAATGTGTTTTCGATAGAGGCGGCTATGTATATGAAGGTAGAGTTAAAGCTCTAGCTGACGGTGCAAGAGAAGCTGGACTTGAATTTTAAGGAGGCTAAAGGAAATAATGAATAGAAATTTTAATCCTGAAGAATTAGATATAAAAGAAAAAGTTGTTGCGATTAACAGAGTAACAAAAGTTGTTAAAGGTGGTAGAAATTTCCGTTTTAGTACTCTTGTAGTAGTAGGCGATGAAAACGGCCACGTTGGTGTAGGCCTCGGTAAAGCTATAGAAATTCCTGAAGCTATCAGAAAAGGTATTGAAGATGCTAAAAAGAACATGGTAGAAGTTTCTTTGGTTGGTACAACAATCCCTCATGAAACAATCGGTAGATTCGGTGCCGGTAGAGTACTTATGAAACCGGCAGCTAAAGGTACAGGAGTTATCGCTGGTGGTCCTGCCCGTGCAGTAATCGAACTTGCTGGTATTAAAGATATTAGAACAAAATCTCTAGGTTCAAACAATGCTAGCAACATGGTAAAAGCCACATTAGCAGGATTATCTGAATTAGTAACCGTTGAAGAAGTTGCTAAAAAAAGAGGTAAGACTGTAGAAGAAATCTTAGGATAAGGAGCGTGAGAGAATTGGCTAAAGAAAAACAATTAAAGATTACGCTTAAGAAGAGCTTAATAGGTAGAAACGAAAGACAAAGAAAAAGTATTGAAGCATTGGGACTTAGAAAAATCGGTCAAACTGTTTTAAAACAAGATAATGCTCAAATCAGAGGTATTTGTCAAAAAATGGACTTCATGTTAGACGTTGAAGAAATATAATAGGAGGTGTTAGTATGAGATTACACGAACTAAAACCTGCTGAAGGTTCAACAAGAAAGACAATTAGAAAAGGTAGAGGTACAGCTACAGGTAGAGGTAAAACTGCAGGTAGAGGTCAAGACGGACAAAAATCACGTTCAGGCGGTGGTGTTAGACCGGGTTTTGAAGGTGGTCAAATGCCACTTACAAGAAGAGTTCCTAAAAGAGGCTTCTCTAACTATCCTTTCAAAAAAGAATTTGCTATTGTAAATCTTGATAGATTAAATGATCTTGAAAAAGATACTGTAGTAACTAATGATCTTTTAAAAGAACTAGGTATGGTTAAAAATAAATATGAATTTGTTAAAGTTTTAGGTGAAGGGGAAATAAAAGTTCCTTTGACCGTAAAAGTAAATAAAGTAAGTAAATCGGCTAAAGAAAAGATTGAAGCAGCAGGCGGGAAGGTAGAGGTATTATAAAATGCTTACAACTATCAAGAATGCTTGGAATATTCCTGAACTAAGGAAAAGAATTTTATTTACTCTTGCTATGTTATGTATATTCAGACTTGGTGGCTTTATAGCCGTGCCATTCATAGATACTGCTGCTGTAGATACTATGGTAAATAATAATTCAATGTTTGGATTACTTAACATAATTTCGGGTAATAACTTTAGAACATTCTCAATATTCGCTATGTCGATAACACCATATATCAATGCATCTATTATTTTGCAGTTATTGACAATAGCTATTCCGGCGTTAGAAAGACTTTCTCATGAAGGGGAAGAAGGAAGAAAGAAAATTTCTTCTTACACTAGATATTTGACTGTTGTTTTAGCATTAATACAAGCGTTAGGTATTGCATTCAGTTTTAAACAAATATTAACGACTGACAGTGCATTTACCGTAGCAGTGGTAGCACTTACCATTACGGCAGGTACGTCCTTCCTGATGTGGCTTGGTGAAAATATTACGGAACATGGTATCGGCAACGGTATATCAATACTTATTTTTGCCGGTATTATAGCAAACATTCCATCAGCTCTAGGTTACTTATATGAACAAGTAACTTCAGGCTCAATTACAGGAGTACTTTTGGTAATATTCCTTGTATTTGTAATTTTAGTTATAGCCGGAGTTGTTGAAATCAATGAAGGTGTCAGAAAGATACCTGTTCAATATGCAAAGAGAGTTGTAGGCAGAAAAATGTACGGCGGACAAAATACTCATATTCCGCTAAAGATAAACCAATCAGGTGTTATGCCTATAATCTTTGCAAGTACGATAACAATGTTCCCTGCAACATTGGCGTCATTCTTCCCTAACTGGGGATTTGCTGCATGGCTTAGTAAGTCACTTGCATGGGGTGGCGCAGCGTCTACTATACTTTATGTAATTTTAATAGTATTCTTCACTTATTTTTATACTATTGTTACATTCAATCCTGATGATGTTGCAAAGAACTTGAAACAATACGGTGGATTTATTCCCGGAATAAGACCGGGACATTCTACAATTGTTTATTTAAAGAGAACATTAAACAGACTTATGGTTGCCGGAAGTATATTCCTTGTTGTAATAGCGGTACTTCCTATAATCGTGGGTAATGTAATGGATCTTAGTTTACAATTCGGTGGTACAAGTTTACTTATCGTTGTAGGTGTTGCTCTTGAAACTGTAAATCAATTAGAACAACAAATGATTATGAGAAATTATAAAGGTTTCTTAAAATAGTAGGTGATATAAAATGAAATTAGTACTTTTAGGCCCTCCTGGAGCAGGTAAGGGTACACAAGCCAGTAGAATAGTTGATAAATATAATGTGGTTCATATCTCTACAGGAGATATATTCAGAAAAAATCTAAGCGAAAATACACCTCTTGGTAAAAAGGCTAAAGAATATATGGATCAAGGACTGCTGGTTCCCGATGACGTAACTGTTGAAATGGTTGAAGACAGATTATCATGGCCGGATATTACTGACGGCTATATGTTAGATGGTTTTCCAAGAACTATTTCACAGGCTGAATCTTTGGATAAAATTCTTGATAAAGCTGGTGACAAGTTAGACTTAGCCCTTTGTATAGAAGCAGATTATTCACTACTTACTAAAAGAATTACTGGAAGAAGAATGTGTAAATGTGGTGAAACTTATCACGTAGAATTTCATCCGCCGAAAGTAGAAGGCATTTGTGATAAATGCGGCGGCGAGTTATATCAAAGAGATGACGATAAAGAAGATACTGTAGTTAAAAGATTAAAAGAATACGAAGAAAAAACACAACCTCTTGTAGACTATTACGAGAAACAAAATATTTTAAAAACTGTGAATGGATCAAGAACAGTTGATGAAGTATTTGAAGATATTTCAAAGATTCTTGATGAGTGTAAATAATGATTGTACTTAAATCTGATCATGAAATTGACCTAATGAAAAAGGCGGGAAATATAACTGCAAAGGCACACGATGCCGTAAAGAGATATATTAAACCCGGAATGAGTACATCTGATTTAGACAAATTGGTTGAAGATGTTATTTTGACCAATGACGCTACACCGGCTTTTAAAGGTTATATGGGGTTTCCTAAAAGTATTTGTTCTTCAATCAATGATGAAGTGGTACATGGAATACCGGATAAGAAAACCATAATAAATGACGGCGATATAGTAAGCGTTGATATAGGTGCTTTCTATGACGGATATGTGGGAGACCAAGCTAAGACTTATATGGTAGGAAATGTAAGTGACACAGCTAAGAAACTTGTCGAAGTTACGAGACAAAGTTTTTTTGAAGGTCTGAAATGTGTTAAAGAAGGATATCGTATAAGTGACATTTCCAGGGAAATTCAAAATTATGCCGAGAGTCATGGCTTCAGTTTAGTAAGAGATTATACTGGTCATGGTGTAGGACAGGAAATGCATGAAGATCCCGCTGTTCCGAATTACGTAGGGCCAAGGAAAGGTCCAAGACTTTTAAAAGGCATGACAATTGCCATTGAGCCTATGGTAAATGAAGGAACATACGATGTTCACGTTCTCGATAACGGTTGGACGGTAGTCACCGATGACGGAAAACTTTCTGCACATTATGAGCATTCAGTAGCCGTAACGGACGGAGAGCCGATAATTCTTACATTATTATAATGAGGATTTGATTATGGACTATAATGTTGGTGATATTGTTATATCAAAAGCTGGTAGAGACAAAGGTTCTTTTCTGGTCGTTATTGGTTTTTTGGATGATGATAAACTTTTATTAGCGGATGGTAGGCTAAGAAAAACTGAAAATCCAAAAAAGAAAAAAATTAAGCATATTACTAAAATAAATGCTAAAAGTACATTAATTTGTGATAAAATAAAATGTAATGAGAAAATTCCCAATGCGCTTATAAGAAAAGAGATTGAGAGAATTAAAGAAGAAATTTAGGAGGATGTGTTTTAGTGAGTAAGAGTGATTATGTGGAAGCTGAAGGAATTGTTCTTGAAGCAATGCCAAATACAACTTTTAAAGTAAAGTTAGACAATGGACATGAAATTACAGCACATATATCTGGAAAATTAAGAATGAACTACATTAAAATATTACCGGGAGATAAAGTAATTTTAGAAATTTCCCCTTATGATTTGACAAAAGGAAGAATCATCTGGAGAGAAAAAGGCAGATAAAATTACTAAAGTAGGAGGATAGAATTATGAAAGTAAGACCTAGCGTAAAACCTATTTGCGAAAAATGCAAAGTCATTAAACGTAAAGGTAAAGTAATGGTAATTTGTGAAAATCCTAAACACAAACAAAAACAAGGTTAATTAATTTGATATAAAGTATTTTGTCGCGGCTGGATTTATCTGACAAGATCTTTTATATATATAAAATAGTAAATAAATAGTAATCATTAAAAACTAAAAAAATCATACGGAGGTGCAATTGATGGCGAGAATAGCCGGCGTGGATTTACCTAAAGATAAAAGAGTAGAAATAGGTTTAACTTATATCTACGGAATTGGTCAAGCTACTTCAAATAAGCTTTTAGCTGAAGCTGGAATTAATCCGGATACAAGAATAAAAGATTTAAGCGAAGAAGAAGTAAACAAACTTCGTTCATTGATAGATGAAAAAGTTACTGTTGAAGGTGACTTAAGAAGAGAAGTTTCACTTAATATAAAAAGACTAATGGAAATTGGTACTTACAGAGGGTTAAGACATCGTAGAGGATTGCCAGTTAGAGGTCAAAAGAGCAAAACTAATGCCAGAACAAGAAAAGGCCCTAAGAAAACTGTAAGTAGAAAAAGCAAATAATAGATAGATATTATTCTCACAAACTAAGGAGGATTTAGAATTGGCTGCAAAGAAAGTAGTTAGAAGAGGAAAGAAAAAAGTTAAGAAGAATATTGAAAAAGGACAAGCGCATATCCGCTCTACTTTTAACAATACAATAGTTACTTTAACTGACGTTGCAGGTAATGCTTTGGCATGGTCAAGTGCCGGAGAATTAGGCTTCAAAGGTTCAAGAAAAAGTACTCCATATGCTGCACAATCAGCTGCAACAGAAGCTGCTAAAAGAGCTATGGAACATGGTTTAAAAACAATTGATGTATTCGTAAAAGGACCTGGTTCAGGAAGAGAAGCTGCTATCAGAGCACTTCAAGCTGCCGGACTTAACGTTATTTCAATAAAAGACGTTACTCCTATACCACACAATGGTTGTAGACCACCAAAACGCAGAAGAGTTTAATTTAAAAATATAAATTAATATAAACAATTAAGATAATATTTAATTGGAGGTAAAAAATTAATGGCAAGATATACTGAAGCGTCATGTAGACTTTGTAGAAGAGAAAATGAAAAACTTTTCTTAAAAGGATCTAGATGTTACTCAGATAAATGTGCTTTTAATAGAAGACCGACTGCTCCAGGACAACATGGCAGCAAAGGCTCAAAAATGAGTGAATACGGTGTTCAATTAAGAGAAAAGCAAAAAGTAAAAAGAATTTATGGTGTTTTAGAAAAACAATTTAGATTATATTTTGATAAAGCAGAAAGAAAACCTGGTGCAGCTGGTGAAAACTTAATTTCACTATTAGAATCTCGTTTAGATAACGTTGTTTACAGAATGGGATTTGCTTCATCTAGAAAAGAAGCTAGACAATTAGTTAGACATAACCACTTTTTAGTAGATGGTAAAAAAGTTAATATTCCATCTTTCAGTGTAAAAGAAGGTCAAGTGATTAAAGTAAAAGATGATTCTAGAAAATCAAGCAAATTTAAAGAAATCGCAGAAATGAATGAAACAAAAGTTCCAGCAGCATATACACAAGTCGATATGGAAAAAATGGAAGGTAAAATGATTGCCGCTCCTACAAAAGCAGATATCGAAATTCCTATTGAAGACCATCTAATTGTCGAATTATATTCTAAATAAGAATATATGTTTTATACATTATTGGTTAGATTTATGGAATTGGGAGGTTTTATTATATGTTAGAATTTCAAAAACCTAATATTGAGATTGCAGAGATTAGTGCAGATAGAACTTATGGAAAATTTGTTGTAGAACCCCTTGAAAGAGGATATGGAACTACTATCGGTAATTCTCTAAGAAGAATTATGTTATCATCTCTTCCTGGCGCTGCTGTAACTAACGTTAAGATTGAAAATGTATTACACGAATTTGCTACCATTGACGGTGTTGCGGAAGATGTATTACAAATTATATTGAATTTAAAAGATTTATCTGTAAAGTTACATTCTGACGGACCTGTGGATGTACACATACATTCAGAAGGCGAAGGAGAAGTAACCGCAGGTGATATTATCTGCGACAGTGATGTTGAGATTGTGAATCCTGATTTGCATATCGCATCTCTTATGGCTGATGCTGTTCTTGATATGACTATCACTATTGATGGCGGAACAGGATATGTTCCTAGTGAAAAGAACAAAAAAGAAGATATGCCTATAGGTACACTTCCTGTAGACAGTATTTTTACACCTGTAAAGAAAGCTAATTTTGCAGTTGAAAATACTAGAGTGGGAAATGTAACAGATTATGACAAACTTACTATTGAAGTTTGGACTGACGGAACAATTTCTCCTGAAGAAGCGGTTTCTCTTGCAGCTAAAGTAATTAACGATCATCTTCAATTATTTATTGATATGAATGCTAATTTACCAAACGCAAGTTTAATGGTTGAAAGAGAAGAAAACGAAAAAGAAAAAGTTTTAGAAATGTCAATTGACGAATTAGAACTTTCTGTTCGTTCCAGCAACTGCTTGAAGAGAACAAGCATTAATACTGTTGAAGAATTAATTTCAAGAAGTGAAGAAGACATGTCTAAGGTAAGAAATCTCGGTAAGAAATCTTTAAATGAAATAAAGAAAAAACTTGCTGAAATCGGATTATCTTTTAGACAAGGCGATGAATAATAAACACACTAATAAAGGAGGTTTATGATGGCAGGATATAGAAAACTTGGTAAAGCTAGCGATAAAAGAAAAGCTATGCTTAGAGGTTTAGTAACTGACACACTTAGATATGAAAGAATAAACACTACTCTATTTCGTGCAAAAGAAGCAAGAAAAATAGTTGACAAAATGATTACGCTAGGAAAACGCGGCGACTTACATGCAAGAAGACAAGCTCTTTCGTACATTTACGACAAACGTGTCGTAGACAAATTATTTAATGAAATTGCACCTAAATATGAAAATAGAGACGGTGGATATACAAGAATTTATAAGCTTGGCGCTAGACGTGGTGACGGTGCCGAAACAGCAATTTTAGAGTTAGTAAGTGAATAATCAAATAAAAAAATAGTACAAAGGGACAGTTTAAATCACTGTTCCTTTAGCACTATAATATAGGAATTATAAATGTGTATAAATTGTGGATAAACTAAATATATATTTTTATAATACTTATAAGCAGGGTTATAATATGGAAAAAATGATTGAAATAAAAAATGTAAGTTATTCATATAAAGGTGCCGAAGGAGAAGCGAACGTTGAAGCTTTAAAAAATGTTTCTCTTTCTATTAATAAAGGGGAATTTGTAGGGATTATAGGACGTAACGGTTCTGGAAAATCCACATTGGCTAAGCTCCTCAATGGTATATTGATACCTCACGAGGGCGATATATTAATAAATGGGATGAATACCAAGGATGAAGATAAGATATGGGATATAAGGCAGTCCGCAGGGATGATATTTCAAAATCCCGACAATCAAATGGTAGCGACTATCGTTGAAGAAGACGTTGCTTTCGGACCTGAAAATCTTGGTATAGAACCTGCTGAGATACGAAATAGAGTGGAAGATGCTCTTTTAAGTGTAAGAATGAGTGATTTTAGAGACAAGAAACCTCATGAACTTTCAGGAGGTCAAAAACAGCGAATTGCCATAGCCGGAATTCTTGCAATGCAGCCTGAGTGTATAATACTAGATGAGCCTACGGCTATGTTAGACCCTAAGGGGCGAAGAGAAGTTATAAACACAGTAAAGAAACTTAATGAAAAAGGAACTACCATAATATTAATAACTCACTATATGGAAGAAGTGGTTTCTGCGGATAAAGTGTTTATTTTGGACAGGGGCGTTAAAGCTTTCGAAGGCACTCCTAGAGAAGTTTTTTCAAAGGGCGATATGCTTAAAGATTTAATGCTGGAGCCTCCTTATGCAACTAAAGTTGCTTATGAGTTAAAAAAGTCAGGAAAAATAAAGAACGAAAAAATTCTCACACTTGATGAATTAGTGGAGGAAATATGTCAGTAAAAGTAGTTGATTTATGCCATACTTACGGCGAAAACAGTATATTTGAATTCAAAGCTTTGAATAACATAAATTTTGAGGTGAAAAGCGGGGAGTTAATAGGTATCATAGGACATACAGGGAGCGGAAAATCCACATTGATACAACATATCAACAGGTTATTAACACCTACAAGCGGAGAAATATATTTGGACGAGCTTAATATAAATGAAAAAGGCATTCTCATGAAAGATATTTGTTCCAAAGTCGGGCTTGTTTTTCAATATCCGGAGTATCAGCTTTTTGAAGAAACCGTTTATAAAGATATAGCTTTCGGACCTAAGAATATCGGCATGGAAGATATTGACGGATCTGTCAAAAAGTCCATGGCTATGGTAGGTCTTGATTTCGAAACATATAAAGATAAATCTCCCTTTGAACTTTCCGGAGGTCAAAAAAGAAGAGTTGCCATAGCGGGAGTTATAGCTATGGATCCCGATATTTTGATTTTGGATGAGCCTGCAAGCGGACTGGATCCGGTTGGAAGGAAAGAAATACTTGATAATATATATAAACTTCATAAAGATAACAATCTTACTACTTTTTTAGTTTCCCATTCAATGACAGACGTATGCGAATACGCAAGTAAAATAATGGTTTATTCACATGGAGAACTTAAACTTTTTGATGAATCTAAAGAAGTATTTAAGGAAGTTGAACTACTTAAAGAAATAGGTTTAAGTATTCCTGAAGGAAAAGAGTTAATGTTAAAGTTAAAGGAAAAGGGACTTGATGCAAATACCGATTTATTTACATTCGAAGATGTAGTTAAAGAAATAGATAATCTAATTTAAGGAAATATAATATGTTAAATGATATTACAATAGGTCAATATTATCCGACAGGGTCTATCATTCATAGACTTGACCCCAGAGTTAAAATATTTGTAACATTTCTATACATGATTTTACTGTTTATGGTTAAATCATTTATAGGTTTTTTAGGTATGTTTTTATTGCTAGTTATTCCTGTAGTATTATCAAAAGTTCCTGTGAGTTATCTATTAAAAGGGCTTAAAGGTTTGATCATTATTATCCTTTTCACTGTTTGTCTTAATATGTTTATGACTCCCGGAACTGTTTTATATAAAATAGGTTTTTTGAAAATAACCGACAATGGGCTTAGAAATGCAGTATTAATGGCAGTTAGACTTATATTACTCGTAACAGGAACATCTCTATTGACACTGGTTACTTCTCCTATATCCCTTACGGACGGTATGGAAAGGCTTATGAAAAAAGTACCGCTAGTAAAAAATTATGCTCATGAACTTGCAATGATGATGAGTATTGCTTTAAGATTTATACCTACACTCATGGAAGAAACCACAAGGATAATAAACGCACAGAAATCAAGAGGAGCGGATTTTGAAAGCAGAAATATAATTTCCAGAGCAAAAGCTTTCATTCCTGTCCTTATACCATTGTTTTTATCTGCATTTCAGAGAGCCGAAGATTTAGCTCTTGCCATGGAAGCCAGATGTTACAGAGGTGGAGAGAACAGAACAAGGATGAAAGAATTAAAATATTCCAAGGCTGACAGTTACGCATATATGTATGGAGCTTTAATGCTTATATTTACCATCGCTACAAATATTCTTCATAGTAAGGGGATTTTATAATGCGAAATATTCTTATTACAATAGAATATGACGGGAAAAATTATGTCGGCTGGCAAATGCAGAATAATGGTATCAGTGTAGAAGAAAAGGTTAAAACTGCAATAGAAAAGCTCGTAAAAGAAGAAGTCAAACTTTATGGAAGCGGAAGGACCGACAGCGGAGTTCATGCTTTGGGACAGGCTGCGAGCTTTTATACAAATTCAAATATAAGTGCAGATAAATTACCTTATGGGATAAATTCATTTTTGCCCGAGGATATAAGAGTTATTAAAGCTGAAGAAAAAGAAGAAGATTTTCATGCCAGATACAGCGCAAAGGGAAAAGAGTACGTTTATCTTATTTATAACAGGAGCATAATGAACCCTATATATAAGGGAAGAGCAAGTCATGTGTTTTATAAACTTGATTTGGATAAAATGAAAAGAGCTAGTAAATCTTTGATAGGCATACATGATTTTGCTGGATTTATGGGCAGCGGAAGCGACGTGAAAAGCACTGTAAGAGAGATTTACGATATAGATATTACTAAAGATAATGATTTGATTAAGATTAAGATTTCCGGAAGCGGATTTTTATATAATATGGTCAGAATCATAGTTGCTTCTTTGATTGATATCGGAAGAGGTCGGTTTGATGAAAATAGGATCGAGGAAATCCTAGAAACAAAACAAAGAAGTATGGCAAATGTGACTGCGCCTGCTGTAGGACTGTATTTAAACAAAGTTTTTTACTAAAAACCGCTTATAATGTGAAAAATATGTTGACATAAAAGGAAAAATAATCTAAAATAAATAGGCTAGATATTTTATAGGTGTCGTTAGCCCCGTACTTTATAAAATATATAAGCAGCAAAATTAAATTAAAATATTATAAGTATTGTGGAGGTTTAACGAAATGTTAACAAAGTCAACTGGTATTGCTAAACCCCAACAAATTGATAAGAAATGGTATGTAGTAGATGCTGATGGCAAAACACTAGGTAGATTATGTAGTGAAATCGCTAAAGTATTAACGGGTAAAAATAAACCATGCTATACACCTAATATTGATACTGGGGATTATGTAATTGTAATTAATGCAGAAAAAATTCATCTAACAGGAAATAAATTATTAGATAAAAAATATTATAGACATACCGGATATCCGGGTGGAAGAAAAGAAGTAGCTTACAAAGATTTGATTGCAAACAAACCTGAATTTGTAATTGAAAAAGCTGTAAAAGGTATGCTTCCAAAGAATAAACTTGGAAGACAGCAAATAAAGAAATTGAAAGTATACGCAGGAAGTGAACATGAACATGCAGCACAAAAACCTGAAGTACTTAATATAAAGTAGGAGGGAATAGATGGCAGAGCAAGTTATGGCTACAGGCAGAAGAAAACATTCTGTTGCGAGAGTAGTTTTAAAACAAGGTAATGGTAAAATAACTATTAATGGTAGAGATATCGAAGAATACTTTGGTGGAAATGATACACTAAAATTAATCGCTAGACAATCATTGGTTCTAACAAATAGTGCTGATAAATTTGACATTAGTGTTAATGTTTACGGTGGTGGAATATCTGGTCAAGCCGGAGCAATCAGACATGGTATTTCCAGAGCTTTAGTTGCTGAAAATCCTGATCTTAGAAAAGAAGTAAAAAAAGCAGGTTTCTTAACTAGAGATTCAAGAATGAAAGAAAGAAAGAAATATGGTCTTAAGAAAGCTAGAAAGGCTCCACAATTTTCAAAAAGATAATATATTATATATACAAAAGTTCAAGGATTTTATTCCTTGGACTTTTTATTATTTTAATGTGTTATATAAGATAATAGTTAAGCTATTTATTTGTATTATCGTTGAATTTTATTTTTATAATATACAAGATTACAGAAAAAAAGCATATCATATGATATAATATATTATATTGTATTCGTTTAAATGAAGGGAGATTGAAATTGGTTTATTTAAAAGAAAAAAAGAAGCTGACAGCAAAGAAATTGAAGCAAGAGAAAATAATAAGGTGTTATTGGATAAATTTGTTATGAAAAAGGCTTTAGGGGTAAAAAAATATCCTGATGCTATGCAATTTATTTACGATGATCAAAATAGATGGTTTGCTGTTGCACAGGGACCGGCTGAAAGCTTCAAGGAAAAAGAACCTTGGGTTATAGAGTATGATCAAGTTGAAGACGTATGGCTTGAGGTGGACGAATATTGGACAGAAACAGGAGAAAAATATGCTCAGAGGGGAATGGGTACATTACTTCAGGAAGATTTTAAAAAAGTTTACTGGAGATATGATTTTTATATGAATATAAAGACAAGTCATCCGTATGCAAAAAAAATAAGATATCAAATGAATTATAAAACGGCTGTGTTGAAAATTCCAGGTTTTAGTCTTTTTGTTCATAGGGGATTAGATTTGAGCGGAAAGTATAAACCTGCAAAAATCGAGGCTGAAATTGATAGGTTAAAACAATTTGCCGTTGAGTGTGATAAAGCCATAAAAAGAGGCAAGGTTGTAGATGTTCTTATTGGAGATAAACCGGATAATTTCTTTGAACGTATTGTAAAAGGTGTTGTTGATAACTATTATATAAGTCGTATAGATAAAATATGCAAAACAATGAAAAGAGCTGAAGTTATAAGTGAGGTTCTTAATAAATAGGCTATTATATAAATAAAAATTAAGTTTGATTTATATAATGGATTTATCATCATTACTGAAAGATTTTATTTGTTTTTGTATTTGGTTATCAGTAATAAATTTATATAGAATATTGATTGTAGATATATTATAAAAAATAAGTTTTTCCGTTTAAATAAATTTTTACTGTATTTTTACATTTTATTTACTTTAAATATGGTAAAATATGGTGAGCATAAAAAATACAATATTGGAAAAATTTTCATAGTATGTTAAAATATAAATGGAAATAGGAGGTTTACTATGAGTGGCTTTAATTTAGTAGTCCCAAGTAAAATTATATTTGGAGAGGGTAAAATACATACTTTAAATAAATATATTTTAGAATATGGTGATAATATTCTCTTTTTATGCGGGAAGACTTCATTAAAGGCTTCGGGAATGTATGATAAAATAATTGAAAATTTTGAAAGTGATAATATTAGTTATGAAATACATTCGATTAAAGAAGAACCAAGTGTAGAAATCATAGATAATCTTGCGAGCGAATATAGAAATAAAAGAGTGGATGCGATTGTAAGTATCGGTGGCGGAAGCGTAATCGATACCGGCAAAGCACTAAGCAGTATGCTCAAAGAAGACAGAAGTATAAAAGACTTTTTGGAAGGCGTTGGAACGAGAACACCTAGCGGAAAGAAAGTTCCTTTTATTGCAGTTCCGACTACAAGCGGTACCGGCAGTGAAGCTACAAAAAATGCGGTTATTAAAGGTATGGACGGAGAAGTTAGATTTAAAAAATCTATAAGGCACGATAATCTTATGCCTAATGTGGCACTTGTGGATCCCGTGCTGACATTGAACTGTCCTAAGAATGTAACGATGCAAAGCGGAATAGATGCTTTTTGTCAATTGCTTGAAGCATATATTTGTACCAATTCCAATACATTTACAGATATGCTTGCCGAAAAAGGTTTAAAAAGAATGTGTGAAAGTATTCTTAGTGCATATAATAATGGAGAAGACCTTGATGCAAGAAATGATGTAGCATATGCTTCATTGTTATCCGGTATATGTATGGCAAATGCGGGACTTACTACCATTCATGGTTTTGCAGGAGTTATCGGCGGTTTTTACGATAACATCCCTCACGGAGCTATTTGTGCAAGTTTACTGCATGGCGCTACCGTTGTTAATATTCAAAAGATAAAAGATTTTGAACCTAATAATCCTGCTGCGTATAAATACGCAAAGATCGGAGCATTCTTGATGGATGCTAACTATTCTCCTGACAGGCATGAGGTATTTTTCAGAGCGGTGGTTGATACTTTGAAAAGTTGGAATGAAGAGATGAACATACCAAGACTTTCGGATTTTGGTATCGAAGAAGATGATTTCTGGAAAATACTTGAGGAAGCAAAACAAAGGTATAATCCTGTTAAACTTTCAAACAGTGAAATGGAGAAAATTTTAGAATATAGTTATTAAAGGAGGCTATCATGGCTGAAGTAACAATCTATACAACTTCTACATGTCCATATTGTAAAATGGCAAAGGAGTTATTAAAACAAAAAGGAATTGATTATGAAGAAAGAATGGTTGAATTCGGAAGTGAAGAACTTGTGGATTTAGTTAGCAGAACTCATCATAGAACAGTTCCTCAAATATTCTTTGGTGAAGAGTTTATCGGCGGATATGACGATTTACAGAAGTACTTAACTACAAAAGAATTTACGGAAAAATAATACAAAAGAAGGTCTTATGACTTTCTTTTTTTTATATTTATTACATTTATTAACTAAATATCTGTTAAACAAAACTAATTATATATTGATATAATGCTTTTAAACGGAGGTTAAAAATGAGAAATGATGAAGAAAATATAAATGAATTAGAAGAAGAAAATGAAGATGTAATTTTAATAGGTTACGATGGAGAAGATACTAAGGGGAGTATTGATTCTCTTTCCTCAAGGTCATCTTATTATCCTTTATCCGCTAATCAAGGCAGAGTGTTAAATGAGAAGGTGGATGTTTTTTTAGATAATATTAACGATTTGGAAAATAGAATAGAAACTTTGCTTGATATGTTTTATCCAATAGGGAGTATTTATCAAAGTACTAAAAATATTGACCCAAATACTGTTATAGGCGGAACATGGCAAAAGATAGAAGGACAGTTTTTATTCGCAAGTTCTTCTAAATATTCACTTGGCAGTGTCGGAGGGATTGATAAAAATACTTTAGTTGCTAATAATATACCTTTATTGTCGGTTACTACAAAAATCAATCAAACTACATTAAAAGGGGCATTTGCTAATTTTGCCGCTCAAAGTTCCGGACAGGGCCCAACTGCAAGTGGTATATGTGAAGTTTACTTATCAGGGGATTATGGTGGATATGGAACATCTAAAGCTGGAATGAAAGATTCAGTTAGAATAGATGCTTCACATAGCCATACTGCAACATCAACAGCAGGAAATTCTTCTCCTCAAGCAATAGAAAATATGCCGCCTTATAAGGTTATAAATATGTGGGAGAGGATAGGATAAAGAGATTATTAAAATAATCTCTTTTTTTATTAAATTTACTGAATATTGCAATCATTTACATTATTTAATATTCATAAAAATAATAAAATTTTCTTTATTGACTTGAACTATACATGTTTTTTATTTATTATATTCATACTACATTAGTAGGAAAGGAGATAAATAGGTAATGAGAGTATATTTGGATAATGCCGCTACTACAAGACCTTACAATGAAGTAAGAGAAATAGTAGATGAATATAACGATAAATATTATGCCAATGCATCTTCTCTTCACTCTTTCGGCAGAGAAGCCAGAAAGGGTATAGAATGGGCAAGAGAAGAAATCGCGGGTTTAATAAATGCTTCTCCCAGAGAAATCATTTTTACTTCGGGTGCAACAGAAAGTGATAACTGGGCAATAAGAGGTGCAGCTTATCATAATAAAAATAAAGGCAGACATATTATAACTTCAGCTATAGAGCATCATGCCGTACTTCATACTTGCAGTCAGCTTGAAAAGGAAGGTTTTGACGTTACTTATCTTCCCGTTGACAGTGACGGAAACATAAATATAAGAGAATTAAAAGATGCAATAAGAGAAGATACTATCCTCATAAGTATTATGGCGGCAAATAATGAAATAGGTACTATCGAGCCGATCAAAGAAATAGGTGAAATTGCCGGAAAAAAAGGTATATTATTTCATACGGATGCGGTTCAGGCTGTGGGTAAAATGGATATTGATGTGGATAAAATGAATATTGATTTGCTTTCAATGTCTGCTCATAAAATTCACGGACCGAAAGGTGTAGGCTTTTTATATATAAATAAAAAAGTGATACTTGATGTATTTATGCAAGGGGGAGGACAGGAAAGAGCTTTAAGAGCGGGGACCTATAATGCTCCTTCTATAGCGGGATTCGGTAAAGCCGTTGAAATAATGAAGAAATCTATGAGTGATGATGTTAAATATATTGAAAAACTTAGAGATTATTTTATTGATGATATTTTAAAGAATGTTCCGGATACAATTTTAAACGGAAGCAGAGAGCATAGACTTTGCAATAATATTAACTTTACTTTTAAAGGTATTGAAGGCGAAGCATTCCTATATGCTTTAGACTTGGAAGGTATAGCGTGCTCGACGGGCTCTGCATGTACTGCAGACTCGGGAAGTGAATCTCATGTAATAGATGCTCTCGGAGACAGTAATAAATTTGAAGTGGGAGCAAGCGTAAGATTTTCTTTATCTAAATTCAATACAAAAGAAGAAATTGATTATACTATCGAAGTTTTAAAAAGAACAGTAGAAAGGCTTAGAAAACTAAGTCCGTTTTATTAAGGAGGAATTAATTATGTATAATGATATTGTATTAGACCATTTCCAAAATCCAAGAAATGTTGGTGTTATAGAAGATGCTACGGTTGTAGCAAAAGAAGCCAGTCCGTCTTGCGGAGATACAACGGAGTTTTTCTTAAAGATAGACGATAATGATGTTATTACCGATATTAAATTCAGAACTTTCGGATGTGCCGCTGCAATAGCAAGTGCAAGCATGTCAACTGAGCTTATTAAAGGGAAGACTGTAGAGGAAGCAAGAAAGATAACAAATAAGATGGTTGTGGATTCTCTGGGAGGACTTCCAGCTCCAAAAGTACATTGTTCCGTTCTTGCCGAAGGTGTTATAAATAAAGCTTTGGATGAATATGTAGCTAATAAGAATAACAATTAAAACTGTATTGTAAATGATAATTCTTTATGCTATAATCTAAAGAAGAAATTATTTTTCGGAGGATGAAAATGAAACATATTAAAAAAGTGAACGAAGTAAGAGAAGATAGAAAAAATAAAGGTTGCGGAGAATGTGCTACATCTTGCCAATCAGCATGCAAAACTTCTTGTACTGTTGGTAACCAACCTTGCGAAAATAAATAATAAAAAATAATAGAATAAAAAAAGCAACCTTTTGGTTGCCTTTTTTTAAGTTAAGAGGAAGTTATGGGAATATATAAATATAAATTTAAAGATAAATACATAGTACTTGATATAAATTCATCACTTGTATATGACGTAGATGAAATGACATATGATGTTCTTGATTATTATAAAAAAGAAAGTTCAGAAAAAATAGTAAGTATTCTTAAAAGTAAATACGACGAAGAAGAAATTAAAGAAGTAATTGGAGAACTTAAAGAACTTGAAGCAGAGAACAGACTCTATACTCCGGAAAAGAAAGTAAACAGAAAGTTATACGAAAAGGGTATAGTTAAAGCGATGTGCCTTCATGTATCGCATGACTGTAATCTTGCCTGCCGTTACTGTTTTGCTTCCGGGGGAAACTTCAATATGAAAAAAGAAGTAATGAATATCGAAACAGCGAAGAAAGCTATTGATTTTATTATAAGTAATTCAGGTAATAAAGTTCATCTTGAAGTAGATTTCTTTGGAGGCGAACCGCTTCTTAATTTTGATGTTGTTAAGAAGACTGTTGAATATGCTAAGGAAGAAGCTAAGAAGCATAACAAGATATTCAGGTTTACTTTAACTACAAACTGCGTTTTATTAAATGATGAGATAATTGATTATCTAAATAAGGAAATGTATAATGTAGTATTATCATTGGACGGAAGGAAAGAAATCAATGATTATACTAGACCTACTGCAAACGGTAAGGGCAGTTATGATTTGATTATAGAAAATATCAAAAAAGTGGCTAAATCAAGAGATGAACTCGGACTTGATTATTACATAAGAGGAACGTATACAAAGCATAATTTGGACTTTTATAAGGACGTTAAGCATTTTTCCGATATAGGGTTAAAACAGTTATCAGTCGAAAGTGTCGTTGCAGATGAAAATGAAGAATATGCAATAACGAATAAAGATTTGCCTGAGATAATGGAAAGTTATGATAAATTGACTGATATTTATTTAGATAGGCTTGGAACGGATAAAGAGTTTAGATTTTTCCATTTTAATGTAGATTTAGACGGCGGGAAATGTGAATATAAAAGAGTATCCGGCTGCGGTGCGGGATGTGAATATATCGCAGTGACTCCCTTCGGAGATATTTATCCGTGTCATCAATTTGTTGGAAATACTGATTTTGTAATGGGTAACTTAAATGACGGGATCACCAATGATGAAATAAGAAATAAATTTTACAGTTCAAACAGTGTTTTGGATAAAAAAGAATGTGAGGACTGCTTCTGTAAATATTTCTGCGGAGGCGGATGTCATGCAAACAGCTATAATTTCAACAAGGATATAAACGGTATTTATGAAACGGGATGTGATATCCTGAGAAAAAGGATGGAATGTGCCATATATATTAAATGCAAAGAAAAAGAACTTGTTGACTAGAAAATAAAAACGCTGTAGAATTAAAATGTTATAATTAATAGAATTTAGGAGTAGAGGATATATGAAAAAAAAGAATGGACTGAAGATGTTATTTATCTTAGTCGCTGTAGCTTTTTGCTACTATGTTTTCATGTTCGGTCTGCCTGTAAGTAAGGTTATCGGGATTTATGATATAGATCCTATCAAAGATACTATCAATTACGGGCTTGATTTGACCGGAGGTGTCAATGTAGTACTTCAGGCTAAAGAAAGTGACGGAAATAAGATAAATGACGATACTTTAGATAAAGCTGTTGAAACCATAAGAACTCGTATCGACTCTCTTGGTGTAAAAGAACCGACTATATCAAAACAAGGTAATGATAAAATCAGAGTATCTATACCGGATGTTGAAGATCAGGAAGAAGCTTTGTCTATGATCGGTAAGACTGCGAAGTTGCAATTCGTGGGACCAGACGGGAAAGTAATCCTTGACGGTTCAAGTGTAAAGAGTGCAAAGTATGAAATCCAAAAGACTAATAACTATGTTGAAGAACCTGTAGTATCTTTGACATTTGATGATAAGGGTGCTAAAGCATTCGGCGACGCCACAAGTGCAAATATAGGTAAGGTTATTTCAATTGAGCTTGACGGAGAAAAGATTTCAACACCTACTGTTCAAAGTGCTATTACCGACGGTAAGTGTGTAATTACGGGAATGAAAGACGGCGAAGAAGCAACTAAACTTGCTACTTTAATCAAAGCGGGTTCCCTTCCCGTTGAACTGGAAGCTATAGAAATCAGAACTATCGGTCCGACTTTAGGTGCTGACTCTTTAAATAAGAGTTTAAAAGCAGGTGTTATAGGTGTAGGTCTAGTATTCTTGTTTATGATTATATTTTATCTTCTTCCGGGAGTTGTTGCCGATATATCACTTGCTATTTACATAGTGATTTATTTATTCTTGATGTCAGGTCTTGGAGTTACACTGACACTTCCGGGTATTGCCGGTATAATACTATCCATAGGTATGGCGGTTGACAGTAATGTAATCATATTTGAAAGAATGAAAGAAGAGCTTAGAAGCGGTAAGACAATAATGGGAGCAATTGAAGCAGGTTTCTCGAGAGCCTTGACATCTATTATCGATGCTAACATTACCACAATAATCGCAGGTTTGGTATTATTCTTCCTTGGTGCGGGAACTATAAAAGGATTTGCACTTACTCTTATGGTAGGGGTTGTTGTAAGTATGTTCACCGCAGTATTTGTTACAAAGAGATTAATGATTTTAGTCACTTCTTCCGATAAATTCAGTGACTTGAAATTATTTGGTATAAAGAACGTGGGAGGTAATGACAATGAATAATAATTTTAAAATTGATTTTGCCAAACACGCCAAAAAATATCTTATTATAGCATTGGTGCTTATAGTAGTGTCTCTCGGTTCGGTATTATTCAGAGGTTTAGATTTCGGTATAGATTTCAAAGGCGGGACTATCATAACAATGGAACTTAATCAAAAGTTTAATGTTGATGATGTAAAAGCTATTTCCAATAAGTATGACAGTAAAGCCGAAGTAACAACTTCAGGAGATAACGGAACTCAGGCTGTTATAAGTACAAGCAAAGACTTATCCGACAGTGAAAGAAAATCTTTATTTAATGATTTTAAATCCAAATATGATTTAAAAGAAAAAGATTTGCTTTCTATAGATAATGTATCCGGAACAGTAGGAGACGAACTTAGATCCATGGCGGTCAAAGCATGTATTATTGCTGTAATATGTATGCTTATATATATTACGTTCCGATTTGAATTTATGCAGGGATTATGTGCCATATTCTCACTAATATTTGATATGTGCATGGTGCTTGGAGTATTTTCGATATTCCAAATCCAGGTAAACTCATCGTTCATTGCAGCTATGCTTACTATACTTGGTTATTCAATAAACGATACTATCATAACTTTCGACAGGGTTAGGGAAAACAGTCCTAAAGTCAAAAGAGGCGATTATTACAGCCTTGTGAATGTAAGTATAAATCAGACAATGACCCGTTCGATCAATACGACACTTACCACTCTTTTAGCGGTAACTCCTTTATTGATATTCGGGACTACGTCCATTAAGGAATTTGTATTCCCAATGATGATTGGTTTTGTATCCGGGGTATTTTCTTCTATATGTGTAGCCGTTCCTGTTTGGTATATGATTAAAGAGAAACAAAAACTCAAAAATCCTGATAGGGTTCGTATGCCTGAGCGTAAGAAACCTAAAGCCATTGATGAAGATTTAATGGTTAATGTGGTTGATGACGTAAAAGAAGTAGAGGCTATAGTTAAAAGTGAAGAAGAAATCTTGCGAGAACAGGAAGAAAAGAAAGCTAGGCGAAAAGCAAGAAAAGAAAAGAAGAAAAAGAAGAAAAAAAGGTACAAAGATAAAAGAGGATTTATATATCCTCTTTTTTTATTTAATAAATTTATTTATCAGCTTTATTAAGAATAGACAAAAATTAAAATTTTTGATATAATATATTTAATATATTAGTTGAGCCTAACAAAGATGTTTTATAACTTTTGTTGGGCTTTTTTATAAAAAGGAGGTTTAGGATGACATTTTATTTATTAATTTCTGCTCTTGTTATAATACTTTGTCTTTTTTGTAATAAGCTTTCCAATAAAATAGGACTTCCCGCACTTCTTATATTCATTGGGATTGGTGTATTATTCGGAAGTGACGGGATTTTCAAAATTTATTTTGATGATTATAATTTTGCGGAGACGATTTGCAGTGTTGCTCTTATTTTTATAATGTTCTTCGGTGGATTTTGTACAAATTGGAATATAGCTAAGCCGGTCATAAATAAAGCTGTGAGTTTATCGACATTGGGTGTGATATTGACTGCTTTTTTAGTGGCATTATTTTCTACATATGTTTTTAAATTTGATTTTCTAACCGGACTGTTGATAGGCTCTTTGCTTAGCTCAACTGACGCTGCCAGTGTTTTTTCCATACTGAGGCTTCATAAACTCAATTTGAAAAACGGACTTGCTTCAATACTGGAAATCGAAAGCGGCAGCAATGACCCGTTTGCATTTATTATGACAATGCTTACCTTAACATTGATGGGGGTAGGAAGTCATGGTTCTATAATCACATTTATATTCAAAGAAGTTATTTTCGGACTTATTATTGGTGTGTTGATAGGTTTAGCCGGAATATATATTTTAAGTAAGGTGGATTTAAAAGGTGACGGACTTGATACTATATTCGTATTTGCTCTCGCACTAAGTGCATATGCTCTTCCTGTCACAATAGGAGGGAATGGATATTTAAGCGTATATATTTCCGGACTTATGCTTGGTAACAGCAATATAAAAAATAAGATATCTTTGGTACACTTCTTTAACGGTATCACAGGGCTTGCTCAAATGATAATATTTTTTATATTAGGACTTTTATCTTTTCCCAGCCAGCTTCCCGAAATATTTTTAACTGCACTTCTTATAATGTTATTCTTAACTTTTATTGCAAGACCGATAGTAGTATTTATTATCTTAAAACCTTTTAAAGTAAATATAAAAGAAATACTCTTTATCTCTTTTTCCGGACTTAGAGGGGCGGCCTCAATAGTTTTTGCCATTATTGTGATAGCCTCGGGAGCTAAATTAAGTATAGATATTTATCATATAGTATTTTTAGTAGCAATATTTTCAATTTTATTTCAGGGTACTCTTCTTCCTTATGTGGCTAAGAAACTGGATGTCGTGGATAACGAAGAGGATGTATTTAAGACTTTTACGGATTATAACGAAGTTACAGATATGGAACTGGTGCAAATAAAGGTTACTAGGGATACGGATTTCTTAAATAAAAAATTATGTGATTTAAGTCTTCCAAAGAAAATGCTTATAGTAATGATAAAAAGAGGCGAGGACTCCATTGTTCCAAATGGCAATACTATGCTTAGAGAAGGGGATATTATAATTTTTAATGCAAAACTTTATAATGATGATAATATTAAATTAAAAGAAGTTAAAGCTAAAGATAGACCTGAGTGGATCAATAAAAGTATAAGCGAAATAACCTTTAAAAATAAAAGAAGACTTATTGTAATGATCAAAAGAGGGGAAAAGACCGTTATCCCGAGGGGGAATACTAAAATCAGAAAGGACGATATTTTGGTATTAAGCGGTTTTGATGAATAAAAAGCTCCATTTCAGAGCTTTTTATTTGAAATAATCAAGTTTGTCTGATATTATCTTATGTGTTTTTTCTTTAGGTTCACCTCTTTTTATGATATCTTGTCCGTAATTATCTCTTAATTTATCCATTACCTCTTCGATTTTTTTCATCTTCTCATTTTCAATTTTTTCTTCTATTAAAGAAAGCTGATTTACTTCATCTTTATTGAGCCCGCCTACACTTATTCCAAGAAGTCTTATAGCATCATTGTTCCAAAATTCGTTGAATAGTTTAAATGCTTGTTCGTATATCGTATTGGTCGAGTTAGTAAAATATGGCAGTGTTCTTTGATGTGAATAAGAATGAAATAAATTATTTTTTATGGTTACTGTTATCGTATTTCCTTTTAAATCTTTTCTTCTGAGCCTCGTTCCTACACTGTCGCTTAAAGCAAGAAATACTTTTTTTACTTCATTTATATCTGTCGTGTCATTTTTAAGTGTGGTACTGTTTCCTATTGATTTTGTCTGTCTTGAAATTTCTACTTCACTTTCATCTATTCCATGAGAATAGTTATATAACATTGTTCCCTGAGCTTTTTTAAAATTACTTATTAAAAATCCCATAGAACATTTATTTAAATCTCCTATAGTTTTTATTCCCAAACTGTTTAATTTTTCTTTTGTTTTTCTTCCTACCATAAACAGTTCATTGATAGTAAGAGGAAGCATTTTTTCTTCTATTTCTTCGGGAAAGAGAGTGATTACTTTATCGGGCTTTTTTAAATCTCCTGCCATTTTTGCAAGGAGTTTATTATTTGAAATTCCTATGTTAACGGTAAATCCAAGTTCTCTTTTTATCCTTTCTTTTATTTCATATGCAGCTTTGATCGGTTCTCCGAATAATTTTTGGCTGGAGGTATAATCAAGAAAGCATTCGTCTATGGAATATCTTTCTATTGTATCGGAATATTCACTAAGTAAATCAAATAATTTATTTGAATACATCCTATATATTTTGAAGTTAGGCTTTACTATTAAAAGGTTGGGACATTTTTTTCTTGCTTCGAATAGACTTTCTCCGGTCCTTACGCCATATTTCTTAGCTTTTTGTGATTTTGCCAGAACTACACCTTTTCTTTTTGCTTCATCGCCGCCCACAGCACTTGGGATACTTCTTAGGTCAACCTCTTTATTTCCCATTTTTTTATTATATGCAGCCTGCCATGATAAAAAAGCTGAATTAACATCAATATGAAATATAATTCTCCCCATTTTTTTTAACATTCCTTTCGTATAATAAAAAATATAACATAAAATATAGCAAAAATCAAACATACGTTCTTTAATCTGTATGTATTATATAAAATTAACAAAGATTAGTATTGGTTAATATCTATATTTTAGTTGACTTAATAATAAGTGCAGTTGTATAATTTAAAGGTAGCAAAAGCTAACTGAAATTGGTGAGGGATAATATGACTTTAGATGAACTGAAGATCGGTCAAAAAGCAATTATTAAAAGTACCGGCGGTGAGCCCGCAATAAGAAGGAGACTTTTGGATATCGGATTGATTCCGAAGACCAAGGTTTTTATAAGAAAGGTTGCACCTCTTGGTGATCCTATTGAAATAAATTTAAGAGGTTTTGAACTTACTCTTCGAAAAGATGATGCAAATAAAATAGAAGTTGAGGTGATTTAAATGGAAAAAACCTTTGCTTTAGTGGGTAATCAAAACTGCGGTAAGACAACTTTATTTAATGCTTTAACCGGGAGTAATGCACATGTAGGTAATTTCCCGGGGGTAACTGTAGATAAAAAAGAAGGACCTATAAAAGGTCATGAAAATATAAATTTGGTAGACCTTCCCGGTATATATTCACTTTCTCCGTATACGAGTGAGGAAGTCGTAACCAGAGACTTTTTAATGAAAGATAAGCCGGATCTGATTATAAATATAATCGATGCAACCAATATAGAAAGAAATCTATATTTAACTTTACAATTACTAGAACTTAATATTCCCATGGTAATCGCACTTAGTATGATGGACGAGGTTATTGCCTGCGGAAACAGTATCGATATTGATAAAATAGCAGATACTCTGAATGTAGACTGCATACCCATTCAAGCAGCAAAAAATCAGGGTACGGAAGAGTTGGTTGCCGTAGCGGAAGATTTGATTACAGAAAATTCTTTTAGAGGCAAGATCGACTTTTGTAGCGGATATATACATAAGGCAATTCATTCAATATCTCATATAATAGAAGCTAATGCGGAAGAAAAACATCTTCCAGTCAGGTTTTGTGTTTCTAAAATAGTAGAGGGTGATACTCTGCTTGAAGAACAGCTTGAACTTAGTGAAGCGGATAAAGATATAATAGGGCATATCGTTCAAGAAATGGAAGATTCCGTAGGTTTGGACAGAGAAGCGGCAATTGCGGAAATGAGATATGAATATATTGAAACACTATGTAAAGACAGCGTACATAAAATAGCACATACCAAAGAACATATACAAAGCGTTAAGATAGATACTGTTCTTACAAATAAATATTTTGCTCTGCCTATTTTTATACTTATTATGGGGGCGATCTTTTATTTGACATTCGGTGTTATTGGCGCATTTTTAAGCGATGCTTTTGAATTGTTGTTGGAAAATTTTAAGTTGGTTCTCGATATGGGGCTTACGGCACTTAAAATAAATCCTACACTTCATTCTTTGGTTACGGACGGGATTTACAGTGGTGTATCCATAGTATTATCTTTCCTTCCGATAATCGTAACATTATTCTTCTTTTTATCTCTTCTTGAGGACAGCGGATATATGGCAAGGATTGCGTTTATAATGGACAAGCCTCTCAGAAGGATAGGTCTTAGCGGAAAGAGTTTTGTTCCTATGCTTATAGGTTTCGGATGTTCCGTTCCGGGTATAATGGCAACAAGAACTCTTAACAGTTCCAGAGACAGGAAGATGACGGTACTGCTTACTCCTTTTATGTCATGCAGTGCGAAACTTCCTATATATACTGTTTTTGCGGCAGCTTTTTTCAATGATAATCTGCCTTTGGTAATGATTTGTTTTTATCTGCTTGGTATATTTACCGCGGTATTATCCGGTTTTTTGCTTAAGAATAGTATTTTTAAAGGAGAGGCTATGCCTTTTGTTATGGAACTTCCTCCTTATAGACTACCTTCGATCAAGTCACTGACAAGGCTTAGCTATGAAAAAGCGAAAGATTTTATCACTAAGGCCTTTACGATTATTTTTGTAGCAAGTGTACTTATTTGGTTCTTGGAAAACTTTGACTTTAGGTTTAATATGGTCGCAAATCCGGCGTCAAGTATGCTGGCGTCAATAGGAACATATTTGGCAGTGATATTCAAGCCTCTCGGGTTTGGTGAGTGGAAGTTTGTTACGGCGTTAATTGCAGGGTTCAGTGCAAAAGAGGTAGTTGTAAGTACTTTGGCTATTTTGACGGGAAGTACATTAAATACGCTTCCTGCGGTATTGTCATCAATGCTTAGTCTTCCTGCCGCGATATCATTTTTAACATTTACACTTTTGTATATGCCTTGTGCGGCGGCATTTGCGGCGGCAAAAAGAGAAATAGGTTCTTTTAAAGGGGCAATATTCACTGCAATGTACCAAACGGGAATAGCATATGTAATGGCATTTATAGTTTATAACATCGCGAAATTAATTTTATAGAATATATTAAAAAGGAGATGAAATGAATAAATTTTATCTCTTTTTTTATTGTTTGTTAGGGGCACTACGCCTCACTGCGTGAGATACCGCGCCCCTAATAAACTCTTTATATCTTAATTTGTTTAATAATGCGAATTTATTATTCTTTAATCTTTTTTATTCAAAATTATTACGCTTTTTATCAAACAATAAAATAATCTATAAAAGTTTTAAAAACAGTAAAAACACCTAAAAAAACTATAAAAAGGTGTACTTTTTGTAACTTGGATAAAAAATCTGTAATATATGGATTTTATTACAAATAATCTTTTATATGTAATAATAATATATCAATATATGTGATTTCTAATATTATTACAATACATTTTAAATATAACATAAATGTCACAAAAAGTACGATTATTGATATTATTGTCGAAAAATAAAGGGGAGTTAGAAATGAAGAGCAAGAGACTTTTAGCGGTAATGCTGAGCGGGTTTATGGTGTTAGGAAGCATGACACCTGTGTTTGCCGAAGAAGTAAAGAATGAAAACACGAATGATAATGCTGTAGTAAGCGAAGAACAACAGGTAACTGACGTAAATAACAGTGAGGAAGTCAAAGATAACGAAAAAGCTGTTATAACAAATAAAGATAAAACCGCAGAAGATGAAAAGAAATCTGATGAAAGTACTTCTTCAAATGAGACTTCAAAATCTGTTAAGTCGACTTCAAAGACAGCCAAAGCTGTTGTAGAAAATAAAACAGATGAAACAACCGGACTTGAGTTCAGTTATGATGAGGATACAAATAAAGCTACGATTACCGGTATCGGGTCTTTTTCCGGTGATGTCCTTGAAATCCCAAAGAAGGTAAAGGCTTCCGATACGGGAGAATATGAAGTAACGGCTATAGGTGAAGCGGCTTTCTCTGGCGAAAGTCTTACAAGTGTTGAAATCCCGAATAACGTTATATCTATAGGGGCGTCTGCATTTAATAATTGTACAAGCTTAACTGCATGTACTTTTGAAAAAGGCAGCAAGTTAACATCTATATCTATTTACACATTTTATAATTGTAACAAACTGGAAGAAATTATTATACCAAATTCAGTGATGGGAATATCATACTATGCTTTTTCATTGTGTTCATCATTAACTAAATGTATTTTTGAAAAAGATAGTTCTTTAAGGGCTATAACTGAACATGCATTTGAAGGTTCGGGGCTAAAAAGTATTGAAATACCTAAGTCTGTTATATCACTAGAGTCTAATGTATTTAAAGATTGTACAGACTTGACTTCATGTACATTTGAAAACGGAATTAATTTAACTGAAATTAAAGAAAGCACATTTGAAAATTCGGGACTTAATAGTTTTAAAATACCGAAAACTGTTGAGACGATTCAGAGTGATGTCTTTAAGGACTGTACTAATTTAACTTCTATTGACAGTGAAGAGGGAAGTGTTTTGAAAGATATATATGACTGTGTATGTGGAGATACAAATTTAAAGACTATAAGACTTACAAGTGATATTCTTAATGCTGTAAATATCGGATATTTAAATGACACTGGTGACTTTATTCATGGGGTGAAATTTATCGGACACAGCGGGAATATTGATGATGATCCCAGTCCATTATATAGATGGTTTAGGTCAGGGAAAGATGATGGTGACGGTTCATGGGAATTTTCAAGCGAAGGTGTATGTCACGGAACCAGCGAAGTTACCGAAACTAAGGTCGAGCCTACGTGTGCAAACGCGGGAAGCATCACTTACTCTGCGGGAACTTGTGCATGCGGGAATGAAGTAAGCGATGAAGTTACATTAGAAATTCCTGCAACGGGAAATCATACATTTGATAAAACTGTGGTAGATAAAACTGCAACTTGTTCCGAAAAGGGTAAAGAGCATAAAATATGCAGTGTATGCAATGATATCGACTATGATTCATATAAGGATATAGATATGATACCTCATATATTTGATAAAACAGTCGTTGATAAAGCTGCAACATGTGCTGAAGAAGGAAGCAATCATGTGGAATGCAGTGTATGTAACACTAAAAAAGAAAACTCAGATGAAACGATAGGAGTTATCCCTCATAAATTTGATAAAGAAGTGGTAGACAAAGAAGCTACATATACAGAAGAAGGAAGTAAGCATACGGAATGCAGGGTTTGCGGGACTAAAAAAGAAGGTTCTGATGTCGTTATCCAAAAATTAGTTAAAAAGGATGAAAGTAATAACAATAATAACAACGGTGACTCCACATCAAATGGAAGTACCGTTACAAATACAGGAAGTGATAAGACATCTGTAAATAATCCTCAGACTTCTGATGAAATGAATATGGTTTTATACGTCCTATTGGGACTTGTGTCTTTGGGTGCAGTAGGGACCGTAGGATATAAAATCAAGAAAAGGAATATTTAATTAGTTTGTATTAAAAATAAAAATATTGATTGAAAATAAAATATACAATGACCTTGAGGATAAAAATTTTCAGATAGTTTTTATTCAATATAAGATGAAAATAGATAATTAATCAGATAAAAATATAAAAGAAATATTCAATCAACTTAGGTAAAAAAATATATCTGAGTTAGGAATATAAAAATAAATATGTACATATTTATTAAAAAAAGTTACCCGGATGATTTCACTCAGCAGAAATCATCTTGATATAAAGGTAAGATTTAAAACACCAATACTAAAAAAGACCCTACCCCGATGGGTCTTTTTTAGTTCGATGTTTGTTAAAATTTATAATTTATGGTATAATTATTAGCTGAAAATAGAAAAAATCCCTAGCACGAGGTTTACATATGAAATCGAAACTAAAGTCCAAATTGAATATATTGCTAATAATATTGATAGGAATATTTGTGGTTGGATGTCTTGCTCAGGTATATTCGACGAATACCTTTTATAAAATGGATAAAGTCAATTACTATAATATCGATGAGTTAAAAATATCTGCAAAATATCACCGCGGAACTAAAGACATGGGTGTATTTATTGTCAATGATTTAAATCAAAATGCGAAAGATACATGGTTTATGGTAGAAGAGTTTGCAAAACTCGGATATCATGTATATGTCTTTGATTTGCCGAGTCAGGGACATACAAAAGGCAGCGTTGAGTTTGGATATAAACAAAGTGAATATCTTGCAGAACAGTATTATACCGGAGTAGTTGCTTTTTCTCAGCTTGCAAAATTAAATGAAGAAAATATACATATTATCGCAAGCGGTGTTTCTGCGAGAACGGCTCTTCAAACCGCGACAAAAGGATTTTTTGATCCAAAAGATTTAACACTTATTTCAACACAAACAAATATTTTAGATAAACTTGATTTGGATGTAATTAACTTCGTTAAAGAAGAAGATGTTAAATTCATGAAGGATTTGAGTGCGTCAAATCCGGGAGAAAATATACATTTGATTACTTCTAACTTAAATAATAAATCCAGTGTAGCAGAAAATGAAGCTCTGAAACAAAGGCTTGAACAGGGTTCAACAGGTGCTGTCAATGAGAATGAAGTCACTCTTTCCGTTGTAAAAAATGTTCTTCCTATAAATGAAATTGAAAATAAAAGTGTTATTGACGAAACCGTAAGTTATATAGCATCAAGAGACGGATATCAATATATGCCAAATATGTTTTTGACAGTAAAAAGTTTTATGAGTGTATTCTTGAGCCTATTGGCACTTGCGATTATAATTCTTGCTTATAAAATCAAAGGTAAAGATTATTATAAAGAAAAAGGAAGTATTCCTTTCAATAAGGAATTTGTGATATCTAAACTTCTTGCAGTATTGCCTGCGGGCATCTTGGTATTCCTTCTTCCAGTTGCAATATACTTTTTGGCTAGTCCTATTATTGCCGTTCCGTATTTTGTTCTTGTTAAAATATCATTGATATCATGTTATGGAATAGTAATATTTTATTTATACTATAGGACTACGATTGCAAATGATATAGGAAGTCAAATATTTTATAAGGATCCTAAGGATAATGTAAAAGGCGGATTAGTTGTTACGGGATTGGTTCTTGTAATGTTATATCTGCTTTCCGTGTCGGGAAATAATATAGTCTTTAATGTATTCTCAATGAAGACACTTTGGCTTATAGTATTTAGTATATTTGCTTATTTTATATTTTATATAGAAGAGAGAGAAAAAGAAGTTATGATCGCTTCCCAGCTTCAAAGATTTATGATGTCATCATTCAACTTTTTGGTCATTTTGATAGTTGCCATAATACTTTTGATTATGGGACAATTTGTTTTGGCACTTGATTTTGTGGGGCTTGGATTTGACATTGTATTTGTGCTTGCTGTAGGAAAACTTTTAAAAGCCGTTAATTCTCCTACAAGGTTCAATGCATTGGTTCAGTCGGCCATCCTTTGCGGACTTATGTTAGCTCAAACAGTTTTATTTTTCTAATAAAAGATTTAAATGCTGTCGTATGGCAGCATTTTTTTTATATAAAATTTGTAGAATTTTCTTAATGATACTGAGTATTATTAAGATGTGATTTTTAATGATTTATTAATATTTTTTATCTGATTTGGATAAAAAAGTATTTACTTTAAATTAAATTAAGTATATAATACGTAAATACTTTGAATATCAAAGAATTTAGGAGGACTATATTTATGTTAGAAGATATTAAAAAAGTGTTGGTAGATGCATTGGATATTGATGAAAATCTTATTACTCCTGATGCGAGATTAAAAGAAGATTTAGATATCGACTCACTTGCAGCAGTGGAATTATCATTAGAACTTGAAACTGAATTCGACGTTCAAATCGAAGACGAAGAATTGGAAAAATTAGTAACAGTACAAGATATTATTGATATAATAAAAGAAAAACAAGCATAGATTACATATTTTTAAACTTTAAGCGGGCTTATATTAAGCCCTTTTATATTTTTTATACGAATTTATACAATTTATTAGTTTGATAATCAAAGTAATTTGGTTGTCTGTTTTATAGGAAATTTCAGGTACAGATTTATTAAACAATCAATCAGTACTTTATATATAATTGATTAAAGCCGAAAGCTTTGATTAAAGGAGGGTATTTTGGATACTAAAATAATAAAACAAGTTATAGATATATTTGAACATTCGGATGTTCATAAACTGGAAGTAGAAGATAAAGATATAAAGATAAAACTTGAAAAAGAAAATCATAATATCGTTACATCTATTCCTTTTGATAGTTATAAACAAAGTCCGGCTGTTGTTCAAAACAATAGTGCGGATTTAGAAAAAAAGGTGAATGTGAAAGAAAAAGAAGACGATAAAGGGAATTGGGTCAAATCTCCTTTGGTCGGTACTTTTTATTCAAGACCAAACGAAAATGCAAATGAATACGTAAGCGTAGGTGAAAGCATTAAAAAAGGCGATACCATTTGTATTATCGAAGCTATGAAAGTCATGAATGAAATAAAGGCACCATCTTCTGGAACAGTTTTAAAGGTTAATAAAACAGACGGAGAAATGGTTCAATTCGACGATAATCTTGTTTTAATAGGTGAGTAAATGATTAAGAAAGTTTTGATCGTAAACAGAGGTGAAATTGCAGTAAGGATCATCAGGACATGCAAAGAGATGGGTATTAAAACCGTGGCGGTTTATTCTACCGCAGATAAAGATTCTCTTCATGTCCAAATAGCGGATGAGGCGGTTTGTATAGGACCTGCAAAAGTTAATGACAGTTACTTGAATATGAGTAATATAATCGAAGCTGCGTGTTCCTCAGGTGCCGATGCAGTACATCCCGGTTTTGGCTTTTTAAGTGAAAATCCTAAATTTGCAAGGCTTGTTATAGGGTGCGGGCTTATCTTTATAGGACCAAATCCCGATGTGATAGAAAAGCTGGGAAATAAAAGCGAAGCAAGAAAAATGATGATCGAAGCCGGAGTGCCTGTCGTACCCGGTTCCAAAGAAATAATAAAAACCGCCGATGAAGGAATTAAACTTGCCAAGGAAATTTCTTACCCCGTAATTATAAAAGCCAGCAATGGCGGCGGGGGTAGAGGAATGAGGATAGTAAGGAGCGAAGAAGAGTTTGAAGACAACTTCAATAATGCCGTAAGCGAGGCTAAGGCTTGCTTCGGAGACAGCGATGTATATCTGGAAAAGTATATTGAAAATCCCAAACATATCGAAATACAGCTTCTCGGTGATAAACACGGAAACGTAATTCATTTGTTTGAAAGAGACTGCTCTTTTCAAAGAAGAAATCAAAAGCTTATAGAAGAAGCTCCCTGTCATGTTTTAGATGATAATATAAGAAAGTCAATGATAACTGATGCCGTAAAAGCATGCCGTCATGTGGGCTATGACAGTGTAGGTACGATTGAATTTTTGCTTGATAAAAGCGGTAAGTATTATTTCATGGAAATGAATACGAGAATTCAAGTTGAACATCCTATTTCCGAAATGATAAGCGGTGTTGATATAGTTAAACATCAAATCAAAGTTGCAGGCGGACAAAAATTATCTCTTAAGCAAGAAGATATAAAATGTAACGGCTATGCAATGGAGTGCAGGATAAATGCGGAAGACATGGAAAGAGATTTTGCTCCCTCACCCGGGAAGATAAAATTTTTACATCTTCCGGGAGGCAGAGGTATAAGGATAGACAGTGCCGTTTATACGGGATATGAAATACCGCCTTATTACGATTCGATGATACTCAAGCTTATTACATTTGCACCAACCAGGTTGGAGTGTATAAAGAAAATGAGAGTAGCTCTTGAAGAGCTGATAATAGACGGAGTAAAAACTAATATAGAATTTCATTATTTGACGCTTCATAATAAAACTTTTATTGAAGGTAATTATGATACCGGATTTTTTGATAGGTTTATAAAGGAGTTGGAAGAACAAAGTGGAGAACTTATTTAAAAAAAGACAGGAAAGACTTGAACTTTTTAAATCAAGAAGAATAAGGACCAATAAAGATTTAACAAAAAAAGAGGTTCCCGAAAATTTAATAAAAAACTGTGAAGTATGTCATAAAAATGTTCCATACGAAGATATGATGAATAATCTCTATGTATGTCCTAACTGTTCTCATCATTTAAAGATAAGTGCAAGAGAAAGGATAAGACAGCTTACTGATAAATCTACATTCAGAGAACTTGATAAGAACTTAGAAAGCTCTAATGAAGATGATTTTCCGGGATATACAAAGAAACTCGATAAGAGTAAAAAATCTACGGGACTTCATGAAGCTGTAGTTACCGGAGTCGGAAGGATAAACGGAGAAAAAATAGCCCTTGCGGTCATGGACAGTAACTTCATGATGGGAAGCATGGGGCAAATCGTGGGTGAAAAAATCACGAGAATAACCGAGTATGCGACTAGAAGGAGACTTCCTCTCCTTATCAGCTGTACCAGCGGAGGAGCAAGGATGCAGGAGGGTATAATGTCTTTAATGCAGATGGCTAAGACGAGTGCCGCACTTAAAAAGTTCAGTGACGAAGGCGGATTTTATATTTCTCTTCTCACTCATCCGACGACGGGAGGAGTAAGCGCATCATTTGCTATGCTCGGAGATATCATAATTTCAGAGCCAAATGCTCTTGTAGGTTTTGCAGGAAAAAGAGTTATAGAGAATACTATTAATGAGACGCTTCCTAAGGAATTTCAAAGAGCGGAATTTCTATTAGAAAAAGGTTTTATAGACATGGTTGTAGACAGAACCGAAATGAAAAAGACTATATATGAACTTATAATGCTTCATAAAGGAGTAAGTTTATGAAAATAAAAGAATGTGAAATAAAAATCAGGACTTTGGAAGCGGAAAAAGCTGGTTTGAATATTGACGAAAGTCAAAGATATGATGAAATAAACAAGGAAATCATGGAGCTTAAAAAAGAGGCTTATTCAAATCTGGAACCATGGGACAGGGTATATCTTGCAAGGCATCAGGACAGACCCAAGGCTTCGGATTATATCTCTTTGCTGATAGATGATTTTTACGAACTTCACGGAGACAGGTGTTACGGTGATGACAATGCTTTGATCGGAGGGATAGGAACTTTTAAGGGTATTCCCGTCACTGTACTTGCTCAGGCAAAGGGTAAAACTTTGGAAGAAAATCTAAAGAGAAACTTTGGGATGATGAACCCCGAAGGGTACAGAAAAGCCCTAAGACTTGCAAAAGAAGCTGAAAAGTTTCACAGACCGATAATAAATATAGTAGATACCGCGGGGGCTTATCCGGGAAAAGGCGCTGAAGAAAGAGGACAGGCAGAAGCTATTGCCAAATGTCTATACGAATTTTCAAACCTTAAGACACCTGTCATAAGCGTTGTTATTTCGGAAGGCGGAAGCGGAGGCGCTCTTGCACTGAGCGTTGCCGATAGGATAGTGATGCTTGAAAATGCAATATATTCTGTCCTTTCTCCCGAAGGTTTTGCGAGCATACTATGGAAAGATGAGAGCAGAGCCGAAGAGGCGAGCAAGTATATGAGACTCACCTCTTATGATCTATATGAAAAAGGTATCATTGACCATATAATAAAAGAGCCTGCCGGAGGTGCTCAAAACGGTCTTGAATATGTGGTAGCACAAATTGCGGTTTATATAGAAACCGAACTTAAGGAGCTTATTCAAAAAAAGGATAGACTGCTTATTAGAGAAAGATTTTTAAAATATCGTAAAATAGGAATGATTTAAAATGAACAATAGAAAAATTCTGGGATATGGGTATTATATTCCAAAGAATATGATTACCAACCATGATTTGGAAAAAATAGTCGATACAAGCGATGATTGGATAAAAAGCAGGTCGGGTATCGAAACGAGATACATAAGCAGTGATGAAAATACAAGCGATATATCATATAATGCTGCTATAAAAGCAATAGATGACGCAGGTATCAAAAATGAAGATATCGACCTAGTCATTTGTTCAACCTGTACTCCCGACAATCTGACCCCGTCTACTGCTTGCTTGATACAAGAAAAGCTGGGACTTAACGATAAACACGTTATGGCTTTCGATATAAGTGCTGCATGCAGCGGCTTTTTATATGCAATGCAGGTTGCGAGTATGATGCTCATGGAGTATAAATGTGCTCTTATAATCGGTGCTGAAACACTTAGTAAAGTAATAGACTGGAGCGACAGGAATACTTGTGTACTCTTCGGAGACGGTGCGGGTGCAGTAATCATGAAAAGAGAAAACATTAACAAAAACATGTTTTTCTATGCAAACAGCGAAGGGGACAATGAAGGTAAACTTAGGATAAAGGGACCAAGCTTAAAAGAGCCTTTAAAGAATGAACTAAGAGAAATAGGCCATATCGAAATGGCGGGAAACGATGTTTTTCGTTTTGCCGTAAGAGCAATGAGTGAAGCTTTAATCAAAGTTCTTGAGAAGGCTGATAAGACAATAGACGATATTGACTTATTTATTCCTCATCAGGCTAATTACAGGATCATAAAACATGTTATCAGAAAACTTAAAATAGACGAAAGCAAATTATATATAAATCTAAATAATTACGGAAATACTTCGGCTGCAAGTGTTGCTATCGCTTTAGCTGAAGCAAAGGAAAAAGGACTAATAAAAGAAGGAGCAAAAATTGTTTTAATAGGATTTGGAGCAGGGTTTACTTATGCTTCGGGTTATATTGAAATATAGTAGAAAAGTTATGGTAATGTTAAATAAAATGCTAGGTATAAAATATCCGATTATTCAAGGTGCTATGGCAAATATTGCTACAGCAGAATTTGCGGCATGCGTAAGTAATGCGGGAGGACTTGGAATTATCGGAACAGGTGCTATGACATGTGTTCAGGCAAAAGAAGAAATCAAAAAATGCAAAAGCTTGACCTATAAGCCGTTCGGAGTCAACGTAATGATGATGAACCCCGAAACCGAAGAAATAATGAATATGTTATGTGAGGAAAAGGTTTCCGTAGTAACTACGGGAGCAGGAAATCCCGGTAAATATGTTGAAGCTCTTAAAAAATCAGGGGCTAAAGTTTTTCCCATTTCTCCGAGCGTAGCACTTGCAAAAAGGCTTGCAAGAGCGGGTGTCGATGCTATAATCGTTGAAGGCGGAGAGTCCGGAGGACACGTAGGCGAACAGACCACTATGGCTCTCGTTCCACAAATCGTAGATGCGGTCGATGTTCCGGTTATAGCCGCAGGAGGAATTGCCGACGGAAGAGGTTTCAATGCAGCACTTTCTCTCGGTGCTATAGGTGTTCAAGTGGGGACTTGTCTGTTGGTGTCTGAGGAATGTCCGATACATGAAAATTATAAGGCTGCAGTTTTAAAAGCAAAGGATACAGATACTATCGTTACGGGAAAAAGCTTAAATGCTCCCGTAAGGGTACTTAAAAACAAAATGAGCAAGGAGTACATAAAGCTCGAAACTTCTCTTGCAAACAGAGAAGAACTTGAAAAACTTACCCTTGGTGGTCTTAGAAAAGCTGTTTTTGAAGGCGATATGGTTACGGGTTCCGTAATGATGGGACAGATTGCCGGAATGTGTAAAGAGATTATGCCTATGAAGGATATACTTAAAAATATAATGGACTCTTCAAAGAGAGAACTTGAAATATTAATTGAAAAACATAAGGAGTTAGAATGTTAAAAGAAGTAAGAATTAAAGATAAAGTACTCAGCGTTCCTATCATTCAAGGCGGAATGGGCGTTGGCGTATCTTTATCTTCACTTGCAGGAAGTGTTATGAAAGAAGGAGCGATGGGGGTTATAAGTGCCGCTCATCCCGGATACAGAAAGCCTGACTTTAACAAAAATTCTCTAAAATGCAATATAGAAGCAATAATTGAAGAAGCAAAAAAAGCAAGAGAAATAAGCGGAGGCAACGGGCTTTTAGGAGTAAATATCATGGTAGCCAGCAAGGGCTACGCAGAATATGTAAAAGCTGCCGTTAAAGCTAAGGTCGACGCTATTATATCGGGTGCCGGTCTTCCCCTTGATTTACCGAAGCTTGTGGAAGATAAGAGTATTTTGCTTGCACCTATAGTATCAAGCGGCAGAGCCATTAGACTGATACTTAAAAGGTGGAGCAAAAGGCATAGCGTAATCCCCGATTTTGTTGTTATCGAAGGGAGCGAAGCCGGCGGACATCTTGGATTTAAAAAGGAAGATTTGGAGAATGGTACATGCGAAAGTCTAGATAAGATTTTTGAAGATGTTAAAAATGAACTTGCACCTTTTGAAGAAGAGTACAACAAAAATGTCCCTGTCTTTGTTGCGGGAGGTATTTATACCGGAAGCGATATCGCTCACTTTATAAAAAAGGGTGCCGACGGAGTACAAATGGGTACGAGATTTATTGCTACGAAAGAATGTGATGCTTCACAGGAATTCAAAGATATGGTTATAAATGCAAAAAAAGAAGATATATCTATCGTTAAAAGCCCTACGGGTTTTCCGGGTAGAGGAATTATGAATTCTTTTATGCAGAAGGTTGAAAACAGAGGAAATATTTGTATGTCTTCTTGTTATAACTGTTTATCCCTTTGTGATCCAAGCGATACTCCTTACTGCATTTCTCAGGCTCTTATTCAGTCTGTAAAAGGAAATGTGGATAACGGACTTATATTTGTAGGCAGCAATGCTTCAAGAGTGGATAAGATGACAACAGTACATGAACTCATTAAGGAATTGGTCGACGGTGCCAACGAAGAATTGAAGGAGAATGAATAGATGAAAATAGGATTTTTATTTGCCGGTCAGGGAACTCAATCTGTAGGCATGGGAAAAGAATTATATGATACATATTCCGAAGCAAAAGAAGTTTTTGATAGTGTTAAACTTGATTATGACGTAAAAGAACTTTGTTTTAACGGACCTAAAGAGACTCTTGACGATACTGCGTATTCTCAAAGTGCTATACTTACCACGTCTATGGCTATAGCAAATGTAGTTAAATCTAAGGGAATTGATCCGGATTATGTATGCGGACTCTCCCTAGGAGAATATTCAGCTCTTTGTTATGCGGGAGCTTTTAGCGTAAATGAAGCCGCGAATATCGTTAGAAAGCGTGGACAGATAATGGCAAACGCTCTTCCTAAAGGAACCTCTAAAATGGTAGCGGTAATGAACTTCGATAAAGATATAATCAAGGAAACCTGCGAGGAAGTAAAGTCTGAAGGTGTATGCGAAATAGCAAATTATAATTCTCCCGCACAGATAGTCATAACAGGGGAAGTTAAAGCTGTGGATAAAGCCTGTGAAATCCTTAAAGAAAAAGGAGCCAGAAGGCTCATTCCTTTAAACGTAAGCGGAGCTTTTCATTCTTCTCTTTTGGAAGAAGCTTCAATGGAACTTAATGAAGTTTTGGGTAAATATGAAATAAATAAGCCTAGTATACCCGTTTTATATAATGTAACGGGAGGAGAGTACGATGGAGATATAAAAGAAATTTTAACAAAACAAATCAAATCCAGCGTATACTTTATGCAAATGGTTGAATACATGATAGATAAAGATGTTGAAGCTTTTGTTGAAATAGGTCCGGGTAAGGTGCTTAAAGGATTTGTAAGGAAAATAAACAAAAATATCCCTGTATACAGTGTAGAGGATAATAAATCACTTGAAGAAATGATAGGAGCGTTGAAATAATGGATAGTAAAACTGCTGTTGTAACGGGAGCGGGCAGGGGTATCGGAAGAGCCATTGCCATAGCTCTTGCCAAAGACGGATATAATGTAGTAATCAATTATAACGGAAGCAAAGAAAAAGCAGAGAAAGTTGCTTTGGAATGCAGAGAGCATGGTGTTAGTGCAATTACCGTAAAAGCAAATGTATCTGACTTTAGTGAAAGCGAAGAGCTTATAAAGAAAGCGATAGAAGAATTTGGAAGTATAGATGTGCTTGTCAATAATTCCGGTATTACAAGGGACAACTTGCTTCTCAGAATGAAAGAGAAAGATTTTGACAGTGTAATAGATGTAAATTTAAAGGGAACATTTAATACCATAAAACATGCAACCAGACAAATGATGAAACAAAAAAGCGGTTCTATAATCAATATGTCAAGCGTAGTAGGTATTTCCGGAAATGCGGGACAGGCAAATTATTCCGCAAGTAAAGCTGGTGTGATAGGTCTTACAAAGTCTGTTGCGAGAGAACTTGCTTCAAGAGGGATAAGAGTGAATGCAATAGCTCCCGGATTTATCGAAAGCGATATGACTGATGAATTGAATGATAAAGCAAAAGATGAAATATTAAAGGGTATTCCGCTCAAGTCTATAGGAAAAGGCGAAGATGTTGCTAATTTGGCGGTGTTCTTATCCGGAGATAAAAGCAGGTATATAACCGGTCAGGTTATAAATGTAGACGGCGGAATGGTAATGTAGGAGGCATGATGAAAAGAAGAGTAGTGATTAGTGGACTTGGAGCTGTTTCTCCAATCGGTAATGATGTTGATACGATGTGGGACTCTATAAAAGAGGGAAAATGCGGTATCGATGAAATTACTCATTTTGATACGAGTGAATACAGAGTTAAACTTGCTGCGGAAGTCAAAGACTTGGATATGGAAAAATATCTGAAGAAAAGAGAAATTAAATTTAACGACAGATTTACCACATTTGCCCGTATTGCTGCAATGCAGGCAATGAATGACAGTAATATAGACCTTAAAAATGTAGATAAAAATCGTTTCGGAGTTATAATAGCCAGCGGTATCGGCGGTATCGAAACCATAGAAAATGCACAGATGAATATGGAAAAGAGAGGTCCAAGTAAGGTTTCTCCTTATTTTATTCCTATGTGTCTTATTAATCTTGCGGCAGGAAACGTTGCTATCGACTTCGGTCTTAAAGGGCATTGTTCTTCGACCGTTACGGCATGTGCCGCAGCCAGCAATGCGATAGGCGAAGCTTTTCATAAGATAAGAGACGGATATGAAGATTTGATGCTTGCCGGAGGAAGCGAAGCTTCCATAACTCCTCTTGCAATGGCGGGATTTATGTCAATGAGAGCACTTCATGAAGGCGATGATAAAAACAGAGCAAGCATACCTTTCGACAAAGACAGAAGCGGTTTTGTAATGGGGGAAGGTGCGGGAGTACTTTTATTGGAAGAATACGAACATGCGAAAAAAAGAGGAGCTAAAATCTATGCGGAAATCGTAGGCTACGGTGCCACATGTGACGCACATCATGTAACTGCTCCTATTGATGACGGAAGCGGCGGAGCAAGAGCAATGGCAAGTGCCATTGAGGATGCAAGCATTAACGCTTCCGATGTAGATTACATAAACGCCCATGGAACGAGTACACCTTTGAATGATAAAACCGAAACCATGGCGGTCAAATCCGCATTTGGAAATCATGCTAAAGAACTTAAGATATCTTCTACAAAGTCCAACACAGGTCACCTTCTTGGTGCTTCAGGAGCAATCGAAGCTATAATTTCTATAAAAGCCATAGAAAATAGCTTTATTCCTCCTACGATAAATTATAAAAACCAAGATGAAGACTGTGATTTGAATGTTGTTCCGAACAAGGGGCTAAACGAAGAAGTAAATTATGCAATGAGTAACTCTTTAGGGTTCGGCGGACATAATGCTTCATTAATATTTAAGAAGGCGGACAAATAAAATGATTTATAATTCCAATGATATTCAAAAAATCATACCTCACAGATATCCTTTTCTGCTTGTAGATACTATAGAAGAAATAACAGATGATACTGTCATTATAGGTAAGAAGTGCGTCAGCGCCAATGAAATGCAGTTTATGGGACATTTCCCTGAAAAGCATGTGATGCCGGGAGTCTTGATGATCGAAGCTTTGGCTCAAACTGGTGCGGTCTTACTGTTATCTAAAGAAGAAAACAAAGGTAAGATTGCGGTCCTTGCGGGAGTAAATAAAATACGTTTTAAAAGACAAGTTATCCCGGGAGATACATTGACTTTAAAAGTGGAACTTACCAAGATGAAAGCGGGCATAGGCTTTGCAAATGCTACGGCTCTTGTGGGGGATGAAATTGCCGTTAAAGGGGAAATAATGTTTGCGGTAGAAAAATAAGAAGGAAGAATGGTCTTTCTTCTTTTTTTATTGTTTAAAGTTATCTTGATAATTATTTTATTAAGTTATATAATGAAAACTATGAAAGAGAAAAAAGTAAAAGTAATCAAAAAGCATAAAAAAGACAAAAGCAGTTTAAAAAAGAATATTTTATTATATATACTTCTCGGTGTATTCAGTGTTACGCTTTTATTTTCGGTGTATAAAATTTACACCATAACATCTGCGTATAATCAAGGGACAAATACATATCAGAGTATAAAAAACGAAGCAAAGAAATCGGAAAGAGAAATAGATTTTGATAAATTAAAGAGTATCAACCCCGATGTTATAGGATGGTTGTATTCCAAAGATACTATGATCGATTATCCGGTAGTCCAAGGTAGCGATAATGATTATTATTTATCTCATTTATTTGATAACACTCAAAATTCCAGCGGTTCGGTTTTTATGGATTATACGAAGAATAAGAACTTCAAGAGTAAAAATACGATCCTCTATGCTCACAACATGAAGAACGGAAGTATGTTTGCAGGTCTTATGGGATATAAGGATCCAGAGTATTATAATTCTCATAAAACATTAGAACTTTACACCCCAAATCAAAATTATGAGATAGAAGTTGTTTATGGATTTGTAATAGACGCATATAAGTGGGATGACAATAAATTTGTGCTGGATGAAAATGTTGAGGATTTACTCCTTCATGCAAAATCAAACACAACATTCAACAGCGGAAAAACCATAAGAGACAGTGATAAAATTATAACCCTTTCTACGTGTTCCTATGAAATGGAAGAGGGAAGATATGTTTTGATAGGTAAACTAATCAAGAAATAAAAAACGACCTTTATAGGCGTTTTTTTATAATTCATTTTCATTTATTACTTTAATATTGTTTTCTTTTAAAATACTTGCTGTAATACCTTTTCCTTTTATTAAAGTACCGCTGAAGTTTCCGTCATAAATCTCATTATTACCGCACGATGGGGAATTTGCTTTAAGTATCGCAAATCTAACATTATTTTCTTTTGCTATTCTTAAAATTTCTAAAGCTCCGAGTTCGAATTCTTTTGTTACATCATCTCCGCTTTTCGTTAATACTTTACCGTTTTTTATTTCGCAAGGTTCCCTGGGAGTCATAAGTCCTCCAAGCTGTTCAGGGCATACCATAATCAAATTGAATTTTTCTCTTAGTTCATCAATTATTGTATCGTTGATTTTATTGTTTCCTCCGCTGTATTTGCAGTTCTCTCCGAGAAGACAAGCGGAAATCAAAATATTATCTTTATTCATTATTACCTCTAAATTAAAAATAAGAAGCGTCACCACTTCTTATCTTAAGTATAATTAATTTAATAATTCTCTTGCTACTTCATTAACGACTTTGCCGTCTGTTTTTCCTTTTACTTTCGGCATAACTTCGCTCATGATTTTGCCCATATCTTTGACTGTTTTCGCACCTACTTTATCAATAGCTTCTTTTACTATTTCTTTGACTTCCTCTTTTGAAAGCTGTTTAGGTAAGTACTTCATCAAAACATCAAGCTCAGCTTTAGTCTCTTCAACTAGGTCATCTCTTCCTGCTTTTACAAATTCGTTCAAAGAGTCTCTTCTTTGTTTGACTTGTTTTGCTACTACGTCAAGAATTTCCGTATCATCCAATTCTTTCTTCGTATCTTTTTCGATTTGTAATATCGCAGCTCTGACCATTGTAACAGTAGATTTTGCTATATTGTCTTTTTCTTTCATGGCTTTTTTTAAATCGCCAAGTAAAGTTTCTTTAAGTGACATACAAAACACTTCCTAATTATCTTTTATTTTTTTTCTTTCTGGCTGCTTCAGCTTTTTTCTTTCTTTTAACACTTGGCTTTTCATAGTGCTCTCTTTTTCTGATTTCAGACATAACACCTGCCATAGCTGTTTTTTTCTTAAATCTTTTTAAAGCGCTCTCTAGTGATTCGCCTTCTCTTAATCTTACTTCTGACATTCTTCAACCCTCCCCTCTAACCGTGGGTTATCACGTTTGTAAGTAGCATAAATTATTATAAAAAAATAAGCGGGATATGTCAATAAGATTTGGTCGTTCTTTTGAAAAAAACAAGTATTAATGGCTTTATAGCCCCTAAAACGAAAATATCTTATCTGACTTAATCCTATTTAAGAAATTTTATCATTTAAATAAAATATAATTAATAAATTATAATGTTATAAATGATTTAATGATTGTAACATTTATTATTTATAAAAAAATTTCTTTTACTGTAATCTTTCGATTACTCTCTTTGTAAATTCTTTTGTACCGAGATTTCCTCCAAGGTCTTTTGTTAGATATTTACCTTCTTTTATCAGACCTTCTATTGCGTTTTCGATTTTCTTGGCTTCTTTTTCATAACCTATGTAATTAAGCATTTTCGCGCCTGCTAAAATACATGCGGTAGGATTTGCAATATCTTTTCCCGCAATATCCGGTGCAGAACCGTGAACTGCTTCGAATATCGCTCCGTCTTTTCCTATATTAGAGCCTGTTGTAAGTCCGAGTCCTCCTATCAAACCCGCACATAAATCGCTTACGATATCTCCGAAAAGATTTGTAGCTAATAGTACATCATATTTTTCAGGGTACATAACCAGATTCATACATGCCGCATCTATTATCAAGTCGTTTAATTCGATTTCCGGATAATCTTTATGTACTTCGTTAACCGCATCTAAGAATACCCTGTCAGTAAGTTTGCATATGTTTGCTTTGTGAAGAGCTGTCACCATTTTTCTGCTTTCTCTTCTTGCAAGTTCGAAAGCATACTTTGCAATCCTTTTGCTTGCTTCTTTTGTAATCAGTCTTGTCGTTTCCGCACCGCCTTCGATTTCCTTTTCGATCCCTGCATAAAGTCCTTCTGTATTTTCTCTTATTATTACAAGATCGATATCTTCATAGCGATTTTTAAGACCTTCATAAGTTTTGACCGGTCTTACGTTTGCATATAGATTAAGTTCTTTTCTCAAAGTCACATTTACGCTTCTAAATCCCTTGCCTACAGGAGTTGTAACCGGACCTTTAAGAGCTACTTTATTTTTCTTTATACTGTCTATTACTTTTTTAGGAAGAGGCTCCCCGTATTTTTCTACTGCTTCCAGTCCCGCAATCTCTTCTTCAAAATTTATATCGGCTCCTGTTGCCTTTATTACTTCGACCGCACTTGACATTACTTCCTTACCAATGCCGTCGCCATAAATTAATGTTACGTTTTTCATTATTGTTCTCCTTTTTTCAGATTAAGTTCAATTATACTTTACTTAAGAAAAATACTCAATAGATATAAATTCTAAATTTTCAAAATATTTGATAATCTTTTGTAATTTGCGCTGTAATTATTTGACAATAGTAACGTTTGTATAGTAAAATTATAAAAGGTAATTAAGTTTATAGGAAAATTATAAATTAAAATTTCAAAATAAAAGATTTTGTTGTATCGAATTGTTAGATTTTATTAAAAGGTTATATCCTTTTGTAAAACTGTTTTATTTGGAATATATTGATAATTCAAAATAAAGTTCGTTTAAAATATATTTTAAGGAGGAGTATATGGATTATAAACTACTGATCACTGATTTGGACGGGACTATGCTAAACAGCAAAAGTGAAATCAGTAAAAAAAATACTTGAAGCAGTTCATGAGCTTCAGCAAAGAGGAAAATTTATAAGCGTTGGCAGCGGCAGATTATATGTAGACGCGATAAAATTTGCCAGACAGCTGGGATGTCAGAATAACTTCAATATCGCAAACGGAGGTCTTACTATTTTCAAGGAGGGCGAAGAAGAAGTGGTCGCTCATTTTGAAGAAAATTTCTATAAGAGGATAGTCGATATACTCAGATATAATAATATTCCTTTTGTGGTTATGACAAGTAAGTATTCCGGTGCGTTTTATGATGAGTCGAGTAAAGAATTTGTACATAAATGTAAATCAATAAACCAGGATACCTTAATAGATTTTGTCGAAACCGATGTAAGAGAGCTTAAAAATGTATTTAAGATAAGTTCATCATATAAGAATGTCGATCATATATTCCTGCATAGAGAAATGGAAAGACTTCACAGTGATATTAGAGCGGATATTGCCGGGGAATATTTTATCGATTTATCTCCGAGAGGCGTATCAAAATGGAGCGGAGCTTTAAGGATAGCAAAGGAAATGGGTATATCCACGAAAGAAATCATTGCTGTCGGGGACCAGGAGAACGATATGCAGATAGTCGGTAATGTAGGTCTTGGTATCGCAATGAAGAATGCGGTGGACAAACTTAAAAATGTAGCCGATGTAGTTCTTCCGTACACAAATGACGAGGACGGATTATATCATTTGATCCACGAATATATGCTTTAAGAAATTAAATCCTATCAAAGGAAATTTAAATATATTTAAAATATACACAAACATTGAGGAGAGCATAATGAAATATAAATTGATTGTTATGGATGTTGATAATACTCTGCTTTGTACCGATAAGAGTGTTTCAAAAAAGAATTTAGAGGCTATAAAAAAATGTAAAGATAAAGGGATAATGGTGTCTCTTGCAAGCGGCAGACCTGCTCTAGATGTGCTTCATTATGCCAAAATGATAGGTATAGAAGATAACTACCATATTTCGGATAATGGTGCGGGGATATTTAAAGGCAACGACAGAAAAATAATAAAGACTTTTAATCATGATTTTTATATTGATTTGGTGGATAAACTTAGGGCAAAAGGTATCGAATGCGGAGTATTTTCCAGTGAAAATCTTGATTTTGTATATGAAAATGGAAGCGAAAGCATAGGCAAAAGCATTGAAATTTATTTTCCGGTAACTAAAACAAAATTGGGAAATATCAAAGATATAAAAGGTGTATATAAAATAAGTACTTACTTTAAAGATGACAAAGAATATGAATTTGTCAAGGGGCTTGAAAAAGAAAATGAAATGAGCGGAGTTATCCCCGATCCCAATTACTTTGATATGATGCCATATGAAATCACCAAGATAAAGGGAACCGAGGCGATTGCAAAGGAACTTGGTATTTCCATGGATGAGGTCATCGTAATGGGAGATCAGGAAAATGATTATACGAATATAAAAGGTGCTGGACTTGGTATTGCAGTAGCCAATGCGACAGATGATGTCAAAGAAATCGCAGATGTGGTTTTAGAACAAAGCTGTGATGAAGATGCTGTTGCATATGTAGTAGATAAATATATATTGGGGGAATAGACTTTGAAGTATGAGCTTTTAGTAACGGACTTGGATGATACGCTTTTGAAAGATGACGGAACGATATCCGATAAAAATAAAAAGGCACTAAGAACTTTAATCGAAAATGGCGGTAAAGTTGCCCTTGCAAGCGGAAGAGCAGCTCCTACGATGGTGGATGTAATAAAGATGGTCGGACTAACAGACCAAAAACATTTGGCTCACAACGGACTTAGTATCTTTAATATAGACGGATATGAAAAAATTTCAGGCTTTTTGCCAAAAAATGAAATTATAAGGATCCTTGATTTATTAAAGGAAAATAATATAGAAGCGAATGTGTTTACGCCTAAGGGGATATATCATAACCATAGTTTTGAATTGGCAAAAGTCATGGATAAATATATCAAAGGTTATCCATTAATAGATGTTGATTATACACCTTATGATGTCGAAGGTATATTTTTGATTTATGGAATTATAAATAACGAAGAAGAAAGAGCATTGATGCGTTCTTGGTCAAATGATGTGATAGAAACGGGAGAAGGGAACGGTTTTGTCATATTTTCATTAAGAGGCGAAGGCAAGTATAAAGGAGCAAAGAGACTGTCGGAGGAATTTGGTATAGACGAGAGCAAAATAGTTTGTGTCGGAGACGGCGGAAATGACCTACAAATGCTCAGGGAAGCACCTCTTGGAATAGCGGTAAAGAATGCCGTAGAGGAAGCTAAAGAGGCTGCAAAAATAGTAATAGATAAAACCAATGAAGAAGATGCTATCAGCTATGTTATAGAAAAATATTTTTTAGGAGAAAAATTATGATAAAATTATTGGCTGTGGATTTAGACCATACACTTCTGAGAGACGGAAATATTATTTCAAAAGAAGATAAAGAGGCTATTAAAGCTTTGGAAGCTACGGGCGTTAAAATAGTACTTGATTCGGGTAGAAGCGAACCTACTATGAAGGATATGATTTATGAACTCGGACTTGAAAAGTATAAACATGTTGGAGTAAACGGAGCTCTTATAATGGATTATACAAGTAAGAATAAATTCGTAGAGGCTATTGACCGTGATACATATGTGGCTTTAATAGAAAGGCTCAGAAAGGAAAACAGAGAATTTTTCTGTTATTGTGACGGGGGACTTATGTATGAGCATGTAGATAAATTAAGACCTCAGGTGGAATATTTCCATTCAAGTAAAGCTCTTATTAAGGGCGATGTAATGTCTATTCCTGAATGTCCCAGAGTAAACACATATTACGGTGACGAAGAAGAGCTTAAATATGTAAGAAGTATCTGTCCTGAAGGATTATATTCAACTGCCAACAGCGGTATACTGGATTATATGCCAATAGGGCTCAATAAATTTTCCGGACTCAAACCTATACTTGAAGATTATGGGATATTGCCTGAAGAAGTGGCTTGTATTGGGGATCAGGAAAGCGATATCGACATGTTTAAAGCCTGCGGTATGTCTTTTGCGGTAAGTAACTGCGATGACTTTGCGAGAGAAGCAGCGGATATCGTACTTCCGAGAAGTCACAATGAGAATGGTGTTGCGTATGCAATTTATAAATATTTGTTAAAAGATGAAGAAAAATTAAAAGAAATATAGTAGAAAAATATATCTGAATTATATATAATAGCCATAGCTTTATGCTGTGGCTATAAGAATTTAACGGAGGATAAAATGATAAAATTATTTTCAGTAGATTTAGATGATACATTTTTAGATAAAAACGATAATATGTCAAAGGAAAATATCAATGCCGTAAGAGACCTTGTTGATGCGGGAGTAAAAGTAGTATTAAACTCGGGAAGAACGGAAGTTCTTATGAGAGAGCATATACATGATTTGGGGCTTGAAGATTTTAAACATGTCGCAATAAACGGAGCTTTGATACTTGATGTCAAAGGAGAAAATAAACTGATTTCTTACTTTGATAAAAATTCATACGAAAATTTCATAAAAGAGCTGAGAGCTGAAAACAGAGGGTTCTTCTGTTATCATGAAAATGGGATTATGTATGAAAATGCAGACGAGAAATTAATGCGTCATATAGAAAGATTTCATACCTTAAAGAAAGCCTGTGAAGGCGATACTCTCTCTTTGGATAAATGCTGCAGAGTTGCAGTTGTAAGGGAAAATGAGGAAGATGTACCTCATTTGAGAGCTCTTGCCCCTAAAGGAGTATATACCACTGCAAGACCTTACGGAGAGTGTGTAAGTTATATGCCGAATGGTTTAAATAAAGCAAACGGACTTAAAGTAATCATGGATGAATATGGAATAACAGCAGATGAGGTTGCAAGTATCGGCGATCAGGAAGTAGATACGTATATGTTTGATATTTCAAAGTATGGGATTGCAGTTAAAAACAGCGATGATAAAACAAAAGAAGCCGCTGATATAGTTCTTCCGAGGACCAATAATGAAAATGCATTTGCATATGCTGCATATAAATATATTTTAAAAGATGAAGATAAATTGAAACATGTATAATTAAATTTAGAAAAAGGGGCACTACGCCTGCCTTCGGCAGATTCGGCGCCCCTTATTTTTTATTTCGTTATCTACTTTGAAACCTTTTAAGTGCGTCATTCAATTCTTTGGTATCAAAGTTAGCTTTGATTTCCAAAGCCAGCCATACTACTAATATCGATACGAGACCCGCTAAGTAGAATAAGATTTTGCACCATATTTTTACTTGGCTGAACCAGCCAAAGAACTCGCAAAACCCTATGGTTATAATAAACATCAATATGCCCCATATCATTGTTCTTTTTAAGGATATTTTATCTTCAGGTATTAGTGTTTCCTGAGAAAATCCTATCAATGCAGAACATATCAGCATTTGAAAAGCGGTCATAAAACCAAGTACCGAATTTGATATGCCATTTGATAATGCACTAAGTACTAAATAAAAAAGTACAAATGTGCTGAAGTAAATTCCTGTCATGGACTTTGCATTGTATAAAAACATCAGTTCTTTTCTTAGGTTATTATTTTTCATTTTAATTTTCTCCTTTCAATATCCCAAGGTTTTCTTTAAGTCTGAAATTATAATGTCTCGATAATATTAATTGTTCATCGCTTTTAAGCGTTAGTTTTATTTTTGAGTTTATTAAAGCTTTAAGACTTTTTATATAATAAATGTTTACTATCTGGGATTTGTTTATCCTCGTAAATCCAAATGACATATATTTCGTCTCAAGTTCAATTAAAGAAAAATTTACTTTTATAACAACGTCTTTTGTATATATAAATGTTTTTCCTTCGATAGTTTCGATGTAGTATATTTCATTTGGCTCAGCCATGTATATACCCTCATCGGTCTTTGCGGGTATCTTAAAGCTTCGTTCTTTTAAAAGCTCAAGTATTTCCAGCATTTCTTCATCCAGTTTTTTACACTTTAGGATTATTTCATTTTCACCTTCTTTGATATGCTCAACTGTTATCTTCAATGTCCTATCCTCCTCTAATTGCAGGATACTATAAACTGTTATCATATTCAATAAGGTGTACTCTAAGTTACATATAATAAATGTCAGGCTGCATAAATAAAAAAAGAGCGGATATTCCGCTCTCTTAATTTTATTAAATTCCTTTTTTATATAGGATGAAGGAATATATCATAGGTATTAATAATACTGCAAAAATCGTAATCATGGTAATGATACCGCCGAAATCGAAAAATGCACCCGCTATTTGTATCAATCCGAATAACACAAATACTATACCGCCCAGCCTATGTGTTTTGTTCCAGTTTTCTTCACTGTTAAGTGTCCATGGAAGTTTTATTCCTATAGTATAATTCTGCTTGCATTTTGGAAGGTAATTGCCAATAACTATAAAAAGTATCCCGACAAAACACAATACCCATGTAGATACATTGATATTGACATTTAATGCCGCAGCTATGGATAATCCCGTAACTATAGTCATCAAAACGGGAATGAGCCACCTTACGATAGAAAACATTATCTTTGGTGAGTTTGCTCTTTTGGGGTCATTGTTTATCATTATATTAACAAATAGATGGAGCCCAACATATAATAAAGGCATTACAAAAGTAAAAAATACTTTTGATGAATAGCCGTTGGCTTCACCGTTTGCTCCAAAATGTGTAGGTACTTGTTCCGGTAACTTGTCATAAAATAAAAGTGCGATGACCATTGGTATGAAGCACGCTATCGTTGATAATAAAAGTTCCTTATTTATCTTTTTCATTTTCTTCTCCTCCGCCGAACTGGGATAACCATAACATCAGTTCTTCAAATACCGAAGTATTTATGTCGTAGTATATAAAATTCTTATATTTCGTTTCGTATATAAGTCCCGCTTCTTTTAATTTTGACAGATGATATGATACTGTTGCATTTGTCATATCAAACTTATCGGATATATCTCCCGCAGACATCCTTTTGCTTTTAAGCATTGTAAGTATCTCTCTTCTTATTGGATCCGACAGTGCTTTAAGAGTATCCCCGAAACTCATATAATCATCTCCTTATAGTCTATTTAGAAAATTTTCTAAATAGACTATATTACTGTTACAGAAGAAAGTCAATAACTATTTAGATAAATTTCTAAATAGTTATTTGTTTATTGCCTCTTCATATTTTCTGAAGATTTTATTTAGCTTTTCTTTATTGATTTTGTTGATTGGTATAAATTCTTTTGGGTTTGGCTTAAAGTCTCCTATCTCCAAACTGTACCAAGCAGTATCATACCATTGCCCATCTTTAAAACCGCTTTTTTCAAAATAACCTATCTCTTTGAAACCAAGTTTTTTATGGAAATCACTGCTTTTAAGCGTAGGGTGTATCGTTATGCAAGCATATAAAAGCTGAAGATTTTGTAATTTTAATATTTCTATAAGAGACATATATAAATTTTGTCCTATGTGTTTACCTTTATATCCCTCTTTTATATATATAGATATTTCGGCAGTATAATCATATGCTTTTCTGTTTTTATATTGGCTTGCATAAGCATAGCCTATTATTCTACTATCAATAGTGTAAACCAAATATGGATATAACTTTTTTGTTTTTACTATTCTATTTTTAAATTCTTCCTCATCAGGTCTGTCATATTCGAAAGTTATGGGTGTATTTAATATGTATGGAGTATATATATCTAAAATTTCATTACTGTCATTTTCTTCTGCAAATCTTATTTTAATTTTATTCATGATGATCCTCCTTATAGGGTAAATTTAAAATGATTTAAATTTAACTTAACTAAATATTTATATAAAAAATATATTATCATAATTTTTCCATTAACTAAATAATTTGTTTCTTTTACTTAACTAAATCATATTAAAAAATTTATTAATTAATTGCAATCATCTGAAACTGAAACATAAATAAAAAAAGAACAAGTTCTATAGACATTGTCCTTTTAATGATAAAGATGATATAGACTCATCAAAATATCAATAATGAATATTCCAATGAGTGTATAAACCGCATATATGATTGACCTGTTAGATAGATTATCATAAACCAATTCAACTAAGTTTGGATGTATAAAGTTAACGAGTATAACTCCGAATAGCCCAAATACAGTAAATCCAAGCAAACATACTCTGCCGTTAAGATTAAACAGATTATTGGAATAATCCCAGTAATGTTTATTAAATATTTTTTCCAGTAAATAAGATGTAAAATATTCCAAGGTGCATGCAAGTAGTCCCACGAGGAAAAATAAAGGCAGAGTATCTATATGAGTATCGTAAAATACTATGATTATCAATGCACATCCAAAACCGTATATTGGTCTTACCGGACCGTATAAAAAACCTTTAGAGTTTATAGGTACTTTGTTTACGATATTAATTGCTGTTTCATATATATATCCGAAAAAGCTGTATATAAAAATAAAAAGTATTAAAATATAAATGCTCATGATTTTCCTTTTTTATTTTTATTTTCTGTTATTACTATGATTAACATACTATAAATTTAACGAATTGATGATTTTTTTCATATTATATTATGAATATTATTAATTTAGGAGGAAATTTTATGGTAGATGTATATATATCACCTTCCGTTCAGCATTTTAATTTGGGACAGCAGGGATACGGAAGTGAAGAAGCAAGAATGAATGAAGTGGCGGATGTTGTGGAATATGAACTAAACAGACACGGACTTGTAACTGCTAGGAATAATCCGAGCATGACTTTGGCACAGGTCGTAGAGGACTCTAATAATATAAATCCAAGGGTCCATGTTGCCCTTCATTCAAATGCGGCAAACGGAGAAGCGAGAGGTGCGGAGATTTATACCCATCGTTTCGGAGGAGAGGGCGAAGCTCTTGCGAGAGATATTTATCCTTATTTGGAAGCTTTGACTCCAACTGAAGATTTGGGAGTTAAAGAAGGAAGGCTTTCTTTCGGCGGGAAAGGTATGTATGAGCTTAAAAATACAACGGCTCCGGCAGTTCTTGCTGAAATAGGTTTTCACGATAATCCCGAGGAAAGTGATTTCATTATAAATAACGTATATGAATACGGAAGAGATATTTCAAAGGGGATACTTGATTACTTCGGAATTCCATACAATGAAGACAGTGAAGAAAATATTTCTTACTTAAGAAACAGATATAACGGAAATTATTTTGAATAAAAAATGTCCTTTTTTAAAATAATAAAATAAAAAAGGATAAATGAAATGGATAATAGTATTAGATTATTGGAGTTTATATTTAAAAATGCTAAAATGGGGAGCGAAACCATTGAGGATTTAATTGACATCAATGAAGATTTAAAATTCAGAGATGAATTGATTTACGAAAAAGAAACTTATGACGATTTTGTAAGTAAAGTAAATAAACTTATGAAGAAAATGGGTAAAGAAGCGAAGGATCTATCATTTTTCACGGAAATGCAAAGCTATTTAATGATAAAAATGGAAACATTAAAAGATAAATCTTCGGAACATATTGCGGGGATGCTAATGCAGGGAAGTACCATGGGTATAGTTCAAATAACGAAAAAATTAAGAGAATATAAAGACAGCGATAAAGATGTAGTAAAATTGGCAGAAAGACTTCTTGAAATCGAAGAAAAGAATTTTTATGAACTTAAAAAGTATCTATAAAAGAATGAGCTATTTATTTAGCTCATTTTTTATTTGATTTTTAAATATTTTAAATTTTAAAGTAGATATGGTTTAATAATCGGATTTACATATTTTTATGGATAAGCTCATATATTAAAAAGATGAAAAGAAAAAAGTTAAATAAAAAAAATAGAATATTATATAAAAATTTATTTTTCGTATTTTTAAATATTATATTTGTGGTTATAACCGTTTGGAGTTATGGGTTTAAATTTCAGGATATGTTTTATTTGTTCAATAATGAATTTATAGTATCAGATAATGATTCTAAAATCACAAAATATAAAAAAGAAAAGAGAGGATTTATAAAACCGGTTGAAGGAACGATAACGAGTCCTTTTTCTTATAGGATACATCCCATATATAAAAAGAAGAAAATGCACACGGGTATTGATATAGGTGCCCAATGGCATGATAAAATAAAAGCTGCTGCAGACGGAACGATAGTAGAAACAGGTCTTGATAAAGGCGGGTATGGTAATTACATAAAGATAAAACATGAATATGATATACATACTTTTTATGCTCACCTTTCAAAGGTATATGTTAAAAAAGGACAAAAGGTAAAACAGGGAGATGTGATAGGAAGAGAGGGGGGAGACCCCGTAAAAGACAAAAATCCGGGTTCTACGACTGGACATCATCTTCACTTTGAAGTCAGGACATCCACTGATGTGAAGGATGTTATAAATCCTTTGATTTTTGTAGATTATAAATAGATAAAAAAAGACAGAGTGAATTTCACTTTGTCTTTTTTATTATAAAAATAAAGGTTATAATACAGTATGATTAAATATTTTAAAGTTTTAATTAATATATTTAATATTTTAATTAAATATATTAATATTTATATTGACATTTTTAATATTTTGTATTATATTTGTATTAAAGAGAAAGGGCGTGAATGTATGAAAAAAGTTATTAGTCGCTGTCCGGTATGTAACAGCGAGCTTGCAGTAACAAGACTTAAATGCGATTCCTGCGAAACGGTAATAGAAAATAGTTTCAGACTCAGTAAATTTGACTATCTTTCCGATGAAGATTTGTATTTTGCAGAAACTTTTATAAGATGCAGAGGAAATATCAAAGAAGTTGAAAAGGAACTTGGTATCTCATATCCGACAGTACGTGCTAAATTGGATTCGGTAATAAAAAAACTCGGATACGAAACAGAAACGAATGAAGAGTCGGCAAAGAAAGAGGAAGTATTAAGAGCACTCGAAAACGGAGAAATAACAGCTGAACAAGCAATTGAACAGTTAAAATAATATAAAATAAGGAGTTTGATCATGGATGAAAAATTAAGGATTTTAAAGATGATAGAAGAAGGAACTATTACAGCCGAACAGGGAGCGGAATTGATGTCAGCAATGAATGTGAATGTACCTTCCTCTCAAAACGAAGTAATGAAGAACAGCTATGATAAAAAGATGTTTAGGATTATAGTAGACAGCAGCAGCGGTGATAAAGTGAATATACAATTCCCTGTTGGAGCCATTAAAAAGATTTTAAAAGTAACAGGTAAGCTTCCAATACCGGAACAGGAACTTGAAGGTTTTGACCTTTCGAGTATGATGGATGCAGTTTCGGAGTGCCTTGATGACGAAATCGAAGGCGACTTTGTAAATGTGGATGCAGCCGATGGGACCACGGTTAGAATATTCGTTGATAAATAGACTTTATAAATATGAAAGTAAAAATCAGAACAAAGGATTTTCGTTTCTCTTTACCCGTTCCGATAGGTATGGCAGGATTTGTGGTTCAAATGCTCCCGGAAAAATTGTTTGAGGAAATGAGTATTAATACACCTGAACCTTATGATAAACTAGTTACTAAGGAAACCATCAACCTGATCGTAAAAGAATGTATGGATATTTTAAAAGAAAATAAAGGTTTGGAAATTATCCATGTGGAAGCGGCGGACGGCACGTTTGTTTCTATAAAATTATAATTATTGAGTGATTATTATATCGGATTGAAATCTGATAATGTAATCACTTTTTTATTTTATATAATATATATTTTTATATAACGAAATATAATCAAGCATAATATTAAGTGAATTATTTATTCCAAATAAAAAAGACATTGTGATATTTTACAATGTCTTTTATGATAGTAAATCTACAAGCTCTAAAATATCGTTATAGCTTTTATCTTCTTTAAGATTTCTTTTATTTTTTTTCTCCTTTTCTGCTTTTATTATTTCACTATGCTCTTTTTGCTCATCATGTTCAGCTTTTGTTTCCGTTTTTATTTCGCTTGATGCCGGTTTTGCACCTAATATATCTTTCATTTCATTCATGCCGCTTAATAACGGGAGCATATTTATCATTGATTCGATATTTTTGTAATTATCTCCCAGCCCATGCTTTAAATTATCCATTAGGAACTTATTAGTTCCCTTTTTTCCGTCTTTTTTTATTCCAACCGCTCTGTTTTTTATTCTTTCTGCATGAGAAAAGTATTCGTCAACATATTTCAACCTTTTTCTCGCATTATGTATATTAAAATTACTATTAAATAACTGCTTATTTAACAAAGCTTTTTTATGTTCGATGTTTTCTTTTTCTAAAGTGTCTGATTCATCGGCGTTCTCTGAATCCGTTATGGTGTAATTTGCTTTAATATATGGGCTGTTATTGTTACTACTAAATAGATTATATACCAAATATACCAGTAGTATTTCATTTAGGGATATGTTTCTGAATATATCCATTTTTGTAATCTCCTTTAATTAAAGGGGCCGAGGCCCCTTTTTTTATTAGCATTCGTCGTCACAGAAAAGTAAGAACACTACTAAGATAATAAGGATTATATTATTGCCGTCGAATAAACCGTTTAGAAATCCGCCGCCGCATCCGCAGTCGTCGTTGCCATTAAAAAGTAATAATACTGCCAAAACGATAAGTATGATCATACTATCGTCGTCACACAAACAATCTAAAAAATTGCCTTTCAAAAGAAGTACCTCCCTCGGGTAAATTTGTAAAATATTTTACGTCTATATCAAAATCTTAAAATTAAAATTATTCAGTGAAAAGAACAACTAATAATAAGAAGAAGAATAATAAGCTGCATGAATCTTCTTCGCCGAAGATATCACAGCCGTCAAATAACACTACTAAAAGTAGGAAAAACATCAATAAACATTCACAAGAACAGTCATCTAAAAAATTACACATATAAGTTACCTCCAAGTAATAGATTTTAATAGGTGCTTTTTTTATTTTTTAAGCCCCTAGTTCATAGTACGCACCAAGGGGTATTTGTGTGATGAAATAATTTATTTATTTCAATTTAAATATAAGGAGGTAGTTTAGTGAAGGAAAAAGACATTTCAAAGATGGTAAATATGGCAAGCGGTCTAAATATCAATGAGGATTCGGTGGAAAAACTTAAGGATGCGGCAAGCAAGAAGGGGGTTATGGAAAAGGCGGAAGCCTTGGAGCAGGAGTATGCACCTAAGTTTCAGGAATTTATGAGAGATCATGGAGATCTTGCACATCTTAGCAATGAAGATAAGGCAAGAGTGATACTGGAGTATAAAGAAAAGCTTCCTATGGAAGAACAAAAACAGTTTGATAAAGTTTTGGATATGCTTAAATCATATGTAAAAAAAGTAAAATAAGGTGATAAATATGGCTCGGGGTAAAAGGCTTAAAAGAAAAAAGCTAAAAGCAGAAAACATAAATAATAATGAAGACATGTTAAAAGAAAAGCAGAAAACTGATAATAAAGATGCAGTAACAAAAAAAGAAAAATCTGCACATAATAGAAGAAAAAGGAGAAGAAGAATGGAAGATAAAAAAATACTTATTTATAATGACGATACTGTCAAAGAAGTCGTAGTGGAAAATGAACATAAAAATATAGAAGCTGAGGTTGAAGAAACTCCTCAGATAAAAAAGGATTTTATAACCGAAGATGAATTTCTGAAAGGAGAGGGCTTTTAGTCCTCTCTTTTTTTATTTTATATAAATATTACCATAAATATGTTAAAATAATTATATATTATAAATCAGGGTGAAATTATGAAATATTCTATTAAAGATAAGATAAAAATAACAGAGCCTATAATTCCGGAAGATAATGAGCCTTTTAACATACCTGAAAACGTAAGCTTGGAAAACTGTTTTGAAAAGAGTGGAAAAATAGAGCCTTGGATAAGCGGGTTGTTTTATTATTTCAATGATGTTAAAATAAAGTCATCTTTAAGCGGTGATGATTCTCTGTGGGATATTATGTATACGATTGGGGAAGATGATATGTATTACTGTGCTAAAATCTTCAAGTGGCTTAGTATATATTTCCCTTATGTAAATAAGAATGCCGATGATTATTATAATGAAATGGATTCTTGTATGCTTTGTTGGTTTTCCGATGATTACTATGAGGGTATGTCTAAACTATTAAAAGAAGATGAAGATTTTATAGTATATTTATTCTCAGAATTTCCCGCTGCAAATTACGGTTTTATAGATTTTATCAGAAGCACCAGAAAAAATAATGATTTTGAGCTGTTTAAAAAATGTTTTGATAGCATTTCTAAAAATGAATACACGAGGGACAGTCATTTGATTACTTACGAAGATTTATTGAGTGAAGTAATACCAAAGAAAAAACATGCAAGGAAAGAAAAAATATCTTATCCTTCAGCCTTTTATAGTTATTTTAATCAAATAATTTCTTTATCGGACAATGATAAGGTAAAGAAAAAGCTATATAAAAGACTTGAAAAATGGAATAACGAATTTAATAAGTAAAAGCTTATATTAATAAGCTTTTTTTATTTATTTTACCAATAAATATGAAAAATATATAAAGTTATGATATAATATTTAATTGATTAAAATTATATTTAGGAGAAGAAGAAATGGGTAAGAAAAAGAAAGTTCAAGCTATAACTCCGATGGGTGAAGACTTTGCTCGTTGGTACACAGATGTAATAACTAAAACAGAAATGGTAGATTATGCCCCCGTTAAGGGGTTTATGGTTATTCGTCCGTATGGTTATGCACTTTGGGAAAATATTCAAGCGGCATTCGATAAAAGATTTAAAGAGACCGGACATCAAAATATGTATTTCCCGCTACTTATCCCGGAAAGCTTTTTAAATAAAGAAAAAGAACATGTTGAAGGTTTTGCTCCCGAAGTTGCATGGGTAACACATGGGGGAGAGAACGAACTTGCGGAAAGACTTTGCATAAGACCTACAAGCGAAACCATTATATGCAGTATGTATGCAAAATGGCTTAAATCCTACAGACAGCTTCCGTTTTTATACAATCAATGGGCAAACGTTGTAAGATGGGAAAAAACGACCAGACCTTTCCTCAGAACAAGCGAATTTTTATGGCAGGAAGGTCATACCGTTCATGCAACATTTGAAGAAGCACAGGAAGAGACTCTTCAGATGATAGATATTTACAGAGAAATATGTGAAGATTATCTTGCAATGCCTGTAGTTGTAGGACAAAAGTCGGAAAAGGAAAAATTTGCCGGAGCTCACGCTACTTATACCATAGAAGCATTGATGCACGACGGACAAGCTCTTCAAAGCGGTACCAGCCATAATTTAGCTGACCATTTTGCAAAGGCATTCGGAATTAAATTCTTAAATAAAGAAGAAAAAGAGCAATATGCTTATTCTACATCTTGGGGTGTTTCAACAAGACTCATCGGCGGTATCATAATGGTTCACGGAGATGATTACGGTCTTGTATTCCCGCCTAAGATTGCACCTACTCAAGTGGTTATTATCCCTATCGCACAGCATAAAGAAGGGGTACTTGATAAAGCAAATGAACTTAAGAATAAATTAAGTGATTTAAGGGTATTATTAGATGATAATGAAGCTTATTCACCGGGATGGAAATTCAATCAGTGGGAAATGAAGGGTGTTCCCGTTAGGATCGAAATCGGACCTAAAGATATTGAAAACGGTCAGTGTGTAATAGCCAGAAGAGATACTTCTGAAAAAATAAGTGTAAGCTTGGATGAAGTAGAAAATAAAGTTAAAGAATTATTGGATGAAATACAATCTAATATGTATAATAAAGCACTCAAACACAGAGAAGAACATACAAAAGCAGCCAAAGATATGGATGAATTCAAGAAAGTTCAAAGCGAAGCTCTTGGATTTGTAAAGGCTATGTGGTGCGGATGCGCAGAGTGTGAAGAAAAAATCAAGGAAGAAACAGGTGCAACACTTAGATGTGTACCGTTCAAACAAGAAGATATCGGAAGCGATACTTGTGTATACTGCGGTAAGAAAGCAGATAAGCTTGCATATTTTGCAAGAGCATATTAATAGGAGAAAGAATAAATGACTGTTTACGAAGAACTGGTTAAAAGAGGACTCATTGCTCAAGTAACAGATGAAGAAGAAATAAAAGAACTTATCAATAACGGCAAAGCAACATTTTATATCGGATTTGACCCTACTGCGGATAGTCTTCATGTAGGTCACTTTATGGCTTTATGTTTAATGAAGAGACTTCAAATGGCAGGAAACAAACCAATAGCACTCGTCGGCGGCGGAACGGGAATGATAGGTGATCCGTCTGGCAGAACAGATTTAAGACAAATGATGACTGTTGAAACCATAAACGAAAACTGCGAAAGATTTAAAGAACAAATGAGCAGGTTTATTGATTTTTCCGACGGTAAGGCTTTAATGGTTAATAATGCAGACTGGCTGAGAGATTTGAATTATATAGATTTCATAAGAGATATAGGTTCTCATTTCAGCGTCAACAGAATGCTTACATTCGAATGTTACAAGCAAAGAATGGAAAAAGGACTCAGTTTCCTTGAGTTTAACTACATGATAATGCAAAGCTATGACTTTTACAGATTATATAAAGATTACGGCTGCAACATGCAGTTTGGCGGAGACGATCAGTGGAGCAATATGCTCGGCGGTACAGAGCTTATAAGAAGGAAGCTGGGCAAAGATGCTTATGCCATGACAATTACATTACTTCTTAATTCAGAAGGCAAGAAAATGGGTAAGACGGCGTCAGGAGCTGTCTGGCTGGATCCAAACAAGACTTCACCTTTTGATTTTTATCAGTACTGGAGAAATGTAGGAGACGAAGATGTAATCAAATGTCTTAAAATGCTGACTTTCCTTCCATTGGAAGAGATAGAAAAAATGGAAAAATGGGAAGGCAGTGAATTAAATAAAGCAAAAGAAATTTTAGCTTACGAACTTACCGAACTTGTTCACGGTGAAGACGAAGCGGATAAGGCAAAGGAAGCTGCGTCCGCACTGTTTAAAGGCAAAGGAAGCAAGGAAAATATGCCTTCAACGGATATTGAAAAATCGGAAATAAATGATGGTATTTCTTTGCTTGATTTAATGCTGAAGGCTGAGCTTATACCTTCCAAAAGTGAAGGAAGAAGGCTTGTAAAACAAGGCGGAGTTAGTGTTGATGATATAAAAATAACCGATGTAAATAAAATGATTACATTAGAAGATTTTAAAGAAAATGAAATCATTATCAAAAAAGGGAAAAAGGTATATCATAAAATAAATATTGTTTAATAAACGTTGACATGGTTAATAATATTTAGTATTATTTATTTGATGTAAATAGGCTATTTTAAAGTACAATAAGAGAATATAAAAGTTTGATAAGGAGAAAGAAAATAAAATGGCAAGAGAAAAATACGAAAGAACGAAACCACATGTAAATATCGGAACGATCGGACACGTAGACCACGGAAAGACAACATTGACAGCAGCAATCACAAAGGTACTACATGAAAGATTGGGAACAGGTGATGCAGTAGCATTCGAAAACATCGATAAAGCGCCGGAAGAAAGAGAAAGAGGGATAACGATCTCAACAGCTCACGTAGAATATGAAACAGAAACAAGACATTACGCACACGTAGACTGCCCTGGACATGCCGACTATGTAAAGAACATGATCACAGGAGCAGCTCAAATGGACGGAGCTATCTTAGTAGTAAGTGCAGCAGATGGTCCAATGCCACAAACAAGAGAACATATCTTACTAGCAAGACAGGTAAACGTACCATATATCGTAGTATTCCTAAACAAAGCAGATATGGTTGATGATGAAGAACTTATCGAATTAGTAGAAATGGAAGTAAGAGAACTTCTTGACGAATACGAATTTGACGGAGATGAAACACCAATCGTAATCGGATCAGCACTTAAAGCGTTGGAAGATCCTCAAAGTGAATGGGGAGATAAGATCCTTGATTTAATGAAAGAAGTAGATGCATATATCCCAGAACCGGTAAGAGATACAGATAAACCATTCCTAATGCCTGTAGAAGACGTATTCTCAATCACAGGAAGAGGTACAGTAGCAACAGGTAGAGTAGAAAGAGGAGTTATCAAAGTAGGTGAAGAAGTAGAATTAGTAGGAATTCACCCAGAAATTAAGAAGACAGTAGTAACAGGTGTAGAAATGTTCAGAAAGATGTTAGACGAAGGTGTAGCCGGAGATAACATCGGAGCACTTTTAAGAGGTGTAGACAGAACAGAAATCGAAAGAGGACAAGTACTGGCAAAACCTGGAACAATTCATCCACACACAAAATTCAAAGCGGAAGTATATGTATTGACAAAAGACGAAGGTGGAAGACATACACCATTCTTCAACGGATACAGACCACAATTCTACTTTAGAACAACAGACGTTACAGGAGTAGTAAATCTAGAAGGCGGAGCAGAAATGGTAATGCCTGGAGATAACATTACAACAACTATTGAGCTAATCACACCGATAGCTATCGAACAAGAGTTAAGATTTGCTATCAGAGAAGGCGGAAGAACAGTAGGATCCGGAGTAGTAACAGAAATCATTGAATAATGAATAATAGATAGAAAAGAGCATCTTTATGATGTTCTTTTTTTTGTGGTTGGTAATATTTGTGGGGGGATTTGATTTTTATAAAAAAATAAGACTCTTGTTGGGAGTCTTATCTGAGGTTTAATACCAATTGACTTGAATCTATAGTTTCATCGGTTCTGTATTTAATTGCTTTATTTAAAGTTACTATTACTTCACTTTTATTTCCTTCTTTGTTTTTAGCTTCGATTTTTTTGATAATTTTATTATTTTTATAATCGGAAATCCTTGCTGTTTCCACATTCACATTATCAAAAGATATTTTAATTTGTTTTTCATTTTTTGAATAACTTATGATATGAGTAGGGATTTTATCTGTTTCATCAAAGTCCATAATGATTTTGGTATCCCCAATCAAATCATTTATCCAAATCTTTCTTATTGATGTAGCACCGGTATCTTTTCCGCCTTTGAAAGTTTCATCATTCATATAATTACTCTTTTCATTTGTTTCATAGTCCTTTATGGGATTGGAACATGCAAAAAAAGACGGAATTATCAGAAGTGTTATACAAATACTTATTAATTTTTTCATTGTTCCTCCTTACAGTTGATTTATTAATATTTTCTGTAAAAAGGGTTAAAATATGCTTGGTTTATTTTACAATTCCTTTTGGATTATAAACAGTTTTAGTTATCACTATGCTGTTTTTCCTTCTGTATTCTCTGTCAAAGTAGTTGAAATAGGCACCCGGAGAAATAACTCCGTTAAGGTTTAATATATCTATCCCTGCTTGTCCCAATATTGAATCGGCGAATTTAACACAGTTGGTATAAAATGTAAAATAATATTTAAAACGACCTCTTTTGATTTTTCTGAAAGTGATGCTATTTGCTTTAGAAAGTTCGCTTGCATAATCATCATAATCTTTGTGTTTATTATTGTAATAGTCAATAGGTGCAAGCCAATAATAAGAATTAGCCATGTGTTCTTTTATTTTATTTCTGACTTTTTCGATTTGTAAATCAGTTAGTCTTAAACCAAAATCAAAAATTGTTTTTTCATCGTACCAATTACAAAACTTTATATATTTTTCTTTACTTTTTGCAAAAAACAGAACGCCTTCTCCCATGGAACCGAAAAGTTTTAAAGATGAAAAATCATAGTTACCGTATGAAATGACATATCCGTCAAAGAAAAAATCAACATGCCCGAATGCTCCCGTACCATCTTTCTTTACATGTATCAATATATCCAAGTTCGGTTCAAGTCCGATTTGATTTTCGCTTAAATTTATTTCTCCGTTATTAGTATCTACTTGATTTATAAAATCATTTACTTTTTTTAGTGTACTTTTTAAAATATTTGTCGTAAACAAAACAGGAAGTCTAACGGAAAATTTTCTTATAAGTTTATTTGCGTATGACTTTGGTATTTCTTCATCAATAAAATCAGTAAATATAGTAATTCCGTAAAAAATCAAATATAGTCCGGTTAGTTTCGTGATTATAAATGTTTTATCATAAAAATTTGCGCTGATTACGAGAAAAGCTATAACGAAAAATGCAATCGATTTTAATATCATTAAAATCGAAAACGGAGCTTTTGCTTTTTTATATTGATAAAAAACTATTGCGGATATAGTTCCTAAACACAATGAGTAGAATACTACAAAGGCGGGGAATATTATAAGTATCAAATTAGGTTTTATGAAAGCAAGGATCCCCTGAATCAGGATTACAAAATCACCGAGAAGAACAAAATTGTTTTTATTATTATTTTTTGAATAAAAAGAATAGAATTTAGAAAGAGAAGTGTAAATCAAAATAGTTCCTACGATCATAGGGAACCATTCTAAAAATATATCTGTTTCGAAAAAAATATATAGACCAAGAGTTATCAATGCCATTGAAGATACAAATAAGTTTAATGCCGATATATTTTTCTTAAATTCCATTTCATTCCTCCTGATGTAATATTATATCATGTTACATATAAACTTCACAGTTAAGATTAAAAGTTTTGATTGTTTTTATATAAAGTCTTTCCCTCTTTTATTGTTTCCAATATCTTTATTTCCTTTAAATTATCAGGATTACATATCTTTAATGGATTTTTATCTAAAATAACTAAATCCGCAAATTTTCCTTCTTTTATGCTTCCCTTTGTATCTTCTTCAAAATAGGAATAAGCCGCATTTATCGTAACGGCTTTTAATCCTTCCAATATAGTTATTCTTTCATCACTGCCGAGTGTCACTCCATTTTTAGTCGTTCTGTTTACACCTATCCATATACTTTCGAAAATGTCCGGGTTAAGTACAGGGGTATCTTCATGTATGGTATATATCAAATCAATTTTAATAGCCGTTTTTATAGGTGAAATTTTATAAGCTCTGCTGCCTAGGTTTATTAAATGAATATCTCCCCAGTAATATATATGGTCAACAAAAAATGATGGTATCATATTATACTTTTTCATCCTTCTAATTTGGTCTTCTCTTATTGTTTGAGCATGTATCATAACAGGTCTTATATCATTTTTTGGATTTAAATCTTCGAATGATTTTATAAGCTGTTCTGCTGCTGCATCTCCGTTGCAGTGAGTGATAAGCTGGATATTTTCATTCAGAGCGGTTTTGATAACGCTTTTAACTTCTTCATCATTATAAATCGGATATCCCTTATATTCTTTTTCTCCATTGTAAGGTTCACTTAGCCACGCAGTTTTACCTTGAGGTGAACCGTCGAGAAATAGTTTATAACCTCCTATTTTATAATGATTTATATATTTTAAATATTCCTTATGTTTTTCTAATATATTTTATTATTTTTATATCAATATAACTTACAACGTCTATATCAAGTTTGTTTCTTTTCGACATTGTTTTTAAAATTTCGAATTCTTTTTCTCTTGTGATTCCATCCTGTGCTGTGGTAATACCATAGCTCAAATAAACACGTTCTGCTTTTTTCATTGCTTTTATGATTTTATCCATGGAAAAGTTATCAAGCTTTTTTGAGTTATTTGTAAAAGCTGTTTCTTCTAAATATCCGTTTGGAGTGTTTGTTCCGCTGAACCTTCCGATTTTACCTCCGTCGGGATCTTTTGTGTTTTCATCTATATTTAATAGCTTCAGACCCAATGAATTTGTAACTCCCATATGTCCGGATTTGTGTGTTATCAGTATCGGTATTTCTATGCTTGCTTTATCTAATATTTCTTTTGTAGGATGAGTTTTTTCTTCCAAAAAATTGTGGTCATAGCCAAAACCTATCAAGTAGTCATTGTTACTTAAATTGTTTTTATTTTTAAAGTCTTTTAGTATATTTATTATATCATCATAATTTTTAGCATTTGATAAGTCTGCCGTTAATGAAGTCTGCGCAAGAGCAGTGATATGACTGTGCGAATCGATAAAAGAAGGCATAAGACATTTCTGACCTAAGTCTGTAACTATCGTATCTTTGTCTTTCAGTTTTATAATATCGTTATAATCACCTGTAGCTGATATTTTATTATTGTCAATTAGTACCGCCTGAGTGTATAATTTATTCTCCATAGTAACTATGTTGTCGCCGTAATAAATTTTTTTCATGTTATCCTCCATTATTATCTTTATTATAACCCATATTTTATAATATACATTTTACTTTAATAAAAATATTTATATGTTATTATAAAATAAAAAGGAATGAGCAATATTATGAGAGATAAGATAAAGACGGTAGGTAATTTGATAGATAAAGCAAGTGTGGCATTTATAGCAAGTATAGATGAAGATGGTTTCCCGAATATGAAAGCTATGCTGGTTCCGAGGATAAGACAAGACATTAAGACATTTTATTTTACTACAAATACTTCATCAATGAGAGTCAGACAATATCTGAAAAATGATAAGGCAAGTATTTATTTTTATGATAAAAGGTTTTTCAGAGGAGTTATGCTTGTAGGGAATATGGAAGTTTTTACAGATAAGGACAGTAAAGAACTGATATGGCGTGAGGGAGATGAAATGTATTATCCGAAAGGTGTTACAGACGAAGATTATGCGGTCTTAAGATTTACTGCATTTAAGGGTCGTTATTATAGAAATTTTTCAAGCGAAGATTTTAATATCGAATAATAATAAAAAAGCACTTTAAGTTGTCTTTTTATTTTACTATTTTTATATATTTACTGCTTATATAACCGCTGTATTTTTTCTTCCCTTTTGTAAAAGAAATCCTATACCATTTCTTTCCTTTTTTATCCTTTTTATATCCCGTTACTTTTACCTTTTTGTTTTTAGAAACTTTAGTAACTTTTTTATAGTTAGTACCTGCATTTTGCCTTACATAAACTTTTGAAGCTTTGATAATCCCATCAGCCTTCATTGATACCAATGTCTTTTTAACTGCTTTAGCTTTTAATGTAGGTGAATAACCTCCAAAATATAAAGATCCATTTAAAGTTCTATAAGCTCTTACTTTATATTTATAGGTTTTATTTTTAGATACTTTTTTATCTTGATATTTATTAGTTTTAAGTGTTTTATAATGTACATATCTTTTTTTCTTTGGTGAATATTTATACAGTCTATATCCGCTTGCTCCTGTTATTTTAGACCATGATAAATTGATTTTTTTTGTTGTAGATGTAGTAACTTTTAATGTTTTTACTTTTTTAGGGTCAGTAGTAACTTTTAATTGTTCAGACATCTTTCCATAGTTGTACTTTTCGTTTTCAAGTGTATAGCTTCTTATTTTATAATAGTATGTCGTTGCAGATTTTAGTTTTGTATTAGTCCAAGTTGTCGTTACATTGTTTTTTATATTTTTAATTTGTTCATATTTCTTGGATGTAGGATTATATCTGTAAATTATATAGCCGTCTGCATTGGATATTTTAGTCCAAGACATTTTTATTTTACTATCGCTATTCCCCAAATATTTAAGTGTTTTTGCAGAGTACCAGAAATTCATGTCCACTCTTCCAGAGATACCGCTTACTTTTCCGTCGGATGAATACTGCCAAAATGTATAATCTCCGTTATAAGAAGTACTTGTGCTGTAATGAGCGAGCCACACAGCATATTTTGCGTCTATAGTTTCTTTATTTAAACTGTAATTTAACATACTGTAGTTTGCATATAACATTGGAGTATATCCTGCGGCTTTTATCGTATTTAAAAATTCCATGCAGATATTTGTTGCAGCTGTTTTAGATAGTTTTGCTTGGGTGAGTCTTCCGGAAGATCCTCCAGAGTATTCATAGTCCATTACTACAGGAAGGTCCATTTTATATCCTTTTATTTTATTTAATGTATAATTTGCTTCCTGTCTTGCTTCTGCTTTTGTTATAGCCTGTGAAAAGAAATAAACACCCACTTTTATGCCTGCCGCTTTTGCTCCGTTTATATTTTTTACAAACATGCTGTCATCAAAAATAGTTCCGCTTTTACCGTATCCTCTTGCGGCAACTCTAATAAATACATACTTTATACCCGCATTTTTTACTTTGGTCCAGTTTATATTATTATTCCAAACAGATACATCAATACCATTTACAATCACACTGCCGTCAAACTTACTGTTATGAGTGTATGTTTTGCCGGTAAAGTTACTTTTGGTTTTCGTACTCATTGTACTTTTCATAGAACCACCGCCATAAAAGTCCTTTGAAATATTTCCCTTTGCTCTGAATTGTTCCGGGTCGTCAACTGCTGTTTTTACTGTTTTGGTGTTTGCATTAGTGTTTTTTTCGCTTGCAGCTATGGGAGTAACCACTATGCTCATTATAAACATCAATGACAAGATAAATGATAGTATTTTTTTCATATTTCCTCACTTTAATCCTAATAATCTATAATTTCTATATTTTATATGATAAGTATAGCATAATATCTTATTAAGTGTGCAATATAAATATAATTTAAATATTGTATGTTTTGATTTTTCTTATAATGAGAAATGAATTTTGATATTTACTTGAAGTAATTATTATACTTTTACAGTCCTCTCATATATTCTTCTTTTATATATTCTTTTCCTTCCAGTGCGGCATTTAATTTATTAATAAGTTCTTTTTTATCTTTATTTAAAGTTCCCTTTAAATTTACGTAATTGGAAGCGTGGTTTGCTCTGAATACTGCATTATCACAATTTAGATTTTCAATGAGCAATTTTGTTTCTTTTAAGATGTCATATGGATCCATTACTTTAAACGTACCTTTTTTTATTTCATTCTCTAAAGGTACTCCCGGTTCTATCATCAAAGTAAGAAGTCCTATATATTGTGGGTTCATTTTTGATAAAGTTTTTCCTGTTTCTACTGCATGTTCTTCCCATAATTCATATCCTCCAAGTCCCGATATAGCAGTGACGGATAACATGATACCTGCATTATGGATTTTATTTGCGGCCTCGATCATTTCTTTTGACGTGACACCTTTTTTTACTCTTTTAAGTATCTTGTCGCTTCCGGATTCAAGCCCCAGATAAACCATTTTCAGTCCTTTATCCTTAAGTGTTTTTAGCTCTTCTTCGGATTTTAAGAGTATACTTTTTGCTGAAGCATAGCAAGAGATTTGTTTACATTCAGGGAAATATTCTTTTATAAAATCCAGTATTTTTATAAGCATATCAGCTTTGCATATCAGTGCATCTCCGTCCGCTAAAAATATTTTACTTATATTTTTATATAATTCTCTTGCTTCTTTAAAATCTGTTAAAATTTCATCTATATTTCTAATATGAAAATTTTTATCTTTGTACATACTGCAAAATGTACATCCATTTTGACTGCAGCCTATAGTTACCTGTACTATCAAACTTCCCGCTTCGCTGGGAGGTCTGTATACTATTCCTTGATAATTCATTTAGTTCTCCTTTTTATCTATAAAAAAGAAAGTGAGAAAACACTTTCTTTTAGTAATATATTTCTTCTTTTGTTTCTTTTTCTGCTTTTTCGCCCATTAGCTCTTTTAAGATAGCAAATCCAAAGTCGATGGTAGCCGCGGCACTTCTTCCCGTAATGATTTTACCGTCCGTAACCACGTACTTATCTATATATGTCCCTCCGAAATCTTCGTTCATTGAAGTGAAGCAGGTATAATTTTTATTTTTAAGGTATCCTGCTCTTCCGAGTATTGTAGGACCTGCGCAAATTGCACACATATATTTATCTTTTTTACTGAACGACTTGATTAAATTTTGTACTTTAGTACTTGCCTCTATAGCAACGTATTCGGGACCTCCCGGAAGTATCAATGCTTCATAGTCTTCTTCTTTTATTTGGGAAAATGGTTTTAGATTAGTGCATGTGATCCCAAATCTGCCTGTCGCATCTTTATCGAGAAGTGAATATACATCTACGTCTACGCTGCCTCTTCTTAGAATGGCGAATGTTCCTATAGCTTCTATTTCTTCAAATCCGTCTGTTATTATCATACAAACTTTCATATTTATTCTCCTTTTATTTAAACTTATTTATTATTTATGTTGTTTATATATTATAACACTTATTTAAGTTTTAATATAATAGAAGTTGAAGTTTCATTGAATGTTCATATTGATATATTATTTCCCGCCGTAGATTATTTTATCGTTTTGAGTAATGATAGGGGAGAGTTCTGTTTTATCTCCGTAAATATCATTCCTCGACAGTAAATAATTTATAAGCTGCTTTTTGCTATTGAACTTAGTTATTTGATAAGGTGCTTCCGGTCCGAACTTTTCCAAGAACAGTAAACTTTTATTGTTTTTTATAAGTACTCCCGTATGTCCAATAAACCTTAGATTATCAGAAGGGGAATGCATGTATAGTGATATAAGAGATATATTACTTTTCTTGAACTTGATATTCTTTGATTTGAATGATTTAAGTATTTTTTGTTTGTGCTGTTTTAATGTTTTTGTTCCTTTTACATTAACGGAATTAAACAATATAGTATATTTTTTCTTATCACTTTTGGTCATTTTAAACTGCGGAGCGTTTTCTATCGCATCTACATCGAACATCATAAATGTATCATTATGATTTGCCTTCCCTTTGGTTTTAATCAAATTTTATATAATAAGAATGCACTCATCCTGCAGTTTACCTCTGGAGCAAAATCTCCGTTTTTTAGTTTCTTTGATTTAAATGTAAAGTTATCATAATTTACGGCTTTACCGTCCGTTTTTATAAATTCTTTTGCTTTAAGCTTAGATGAACGTTTATATAAATCATTTACCCACTTAAAATATTTAACTGTTTGCTTTTTGGATACCTTGTTTTTGATTAATATTTTAGATACTTTAGTTTGTGCAGTTTTACTTAACATATTAGAGTAAGTAATAGGCTTGCTTTTAGCTCGGACATCATTTTTCGGCACTGATAAAATACTTACCGCACAAATTAAAGCCAATGCAGCGGCGATACTTTTTAAATATTTTTTCCTCATTTGTATACTCCTTTTTTCTGATTTTTTCAAAGTCTATCAGATGTAAGGTTTGGTATCAATGCTTGTCCGTCCTTATTAATATAATCTTCATATATTTAATAATTTCTTAAAATATTGTGATGTTGATATAAATAGATTTATTTAATAAAAAAAGAAAGTCATCAGACTTTCTTTTAAATATTAACAACTTTGATTGGCTCTTTTATTTTTATAATTTCCGTTTGTTCTTTTCTTATTCCTGTTTGAATTTTTACTTGATGATGTTCTTCTGTTATTTTCATAGAATATTAAATCATCTTTTAAAGACTTGTTTCCATATGATTTTTGTTTTTTTCTTCTTGCATTATTTTTATTACCGTCGTTATATCTTTTTGTTTCTTTGTTTATGGAAATATCTTCGATCTTTACGATATTTTCTTTTGTTTCGCCAAAGTATAAGTTTAAGGCAGCTTTTGCTATTTGGTTTTCACTGTATCCCAAGTCTTTTAAGTCAGATATCATTTCATCGTGTGAATTATTTTCTCTTTTAAGTGCGCTTATTATAACTGACATATTGTCTTTAGAATTCTTTGAGTTTATATCGTTCTTTGTAGGTATATCTAACTTTTTGATTTTTGAGTTGGTTTCTTTTAATATCATTTTAAGGTCGGTAACTTGTTTTCTATTATTTGTCATTGTAATAGAAGTTCCTGTTTTTCCGCCTCTTGCGGTCCTTCCTATTCTATGGATATAGTATTCGGAATTTTGAGGTATGTCATAATTTATAACATATTCAACGTCTTTTACATCTATTCCTCTTGCCGCAACATCTGTCGCAACCAGTATTGGAGTTTTTGCATTTTTGAAATTAGACATTACTCTGCTTCTTTCGTTTTGTCTTATATCACCATGAAGACATTCTGCACTAAATCCATTTTTACGAAGGAACTTTGTAAGGTCGTCTACCATACGCTTTGTATTGCAGAAAATGATTGTAAGCTTCGAACCGTAGTAGTGAAGGAGAAGATTTAATACTTCTTTTTTCTTTCCTTTTGGTACATCTATATAATTTTGAGCTATTTTATTTACTGTCACTTGTTCCTTATCGATTTGAATAAGTAATGGATTTTTTAAGAATGTATCTATGATATTCATTATTGCAGGCGGCATTGTTGCGGAAAACAGTACAGTCTGTCTTGTGTCCGGTGCGGTTTTTAAAATCGTATCTATATCTTCTTTGAAACCCATGCTTAACATTTCGTCTGCTTCATCAAGTACGACCATTTTTATGTTTTGTAGTTTTAAAGTACGTCTTTTAAGATGATCTTTGATCCTTCCGGGTGTACCGATTACGATATGAGCTTTTTTAAGTTTTGAAATTTGTCTTTCCATTGATACACCGCCGTATATATCTACGACTTTTATTTCAGGCATATATTTGGTAAGTTTCTTTATTTCTGCATATCCTTGCTGTGCCAATTCTCTTGTAGGACAGATTATCAAAACCTGTGCGGTTGGTTTTTCTTGTTCTATGTCTATTTTTTCAATGGCAGGAATTGCAAATGCTATTGTTTTTCCTGTTCCTGTCTGTGATTTTCCTATAACATCAACTCCACTTCTTATTGCGGGGATCGCTTTATTTTGGATATCTGTGGGATTTGTAAATCCCATTTCATCTAATACTCGATTTATATCTAAGTTTATTTCGAGCTCAGAAAATGTAGTTTTGTTCATTTATTTCCTCCTGTACACTTACCTGCAAAATAAAAAACGAGGTACACTCCTCGTTTAATTTTATATTTTTATATAAATTGCAATACGCGTAAATGTTTATTCAGTATATCATAATAGTAATAAAAAAGCAACTTTCTTTTGATTTTATATTTTAATGTCTGATTGAAATGTGATTTTTACATCATTATTATTTTTTAATATGTCTGATAATTTTTCTTTGTCTTCTATATACCCTAGCCTTGTATATTTATTAAATGTCTCAAAATCTTTATAAAATATAACGATGCAGTCAGAACCGTAGAGCATTATATCTCCCGATTTAATATTTTTTATATCCTCTTCATCTTGAGTAAGGGATGAAGATATATAATAATATTTTTCATTTCAGTTCATTTCGTTCATATTTATCGTCATGGGAAATTGGTTTATTAGCTCTTCGGTGGAGTCACTTGTATACAGTTTTGCAGAAAATGTGTTATTGTTTATGAAAATATCAACAGGTATCAACTCTTTGTTATTTTTCTTGTTATTTTCATATGCTAAATTTTCTGATACGGAAGGGCTGTTATTTTCTTTTCTTTGGTTTTTGTCTGTGCAGTTTTTATTGCAAGCCGTAAGAGATAATGCTATGAATATTATCAAGATTAAAGAAATTAATATTTTTGTATTTTTCATTTATTATTTACCTTTAAACATTTTTACCCATATCATATGCTGATTTAAGAATATCGGATAAAGCACTGATACTTGAGGATTCGTCTGCCCCCGTACCTTTAATGACACCTTTTAGACTTGCTTTTTCAAAGCAGTCGATCCAGCCTTGTAATCCTTTTAACGCCCCGTCCATTGACCTTTTGTCCGTGTCTGCCGAAGCAGCCAATAAGTATATGTCTCTAAATGAATAGTCTGAGGGGAACAAAGGATTAGACCTGTCAAGCAATACTTTCATTTGTCCCGACATTTCATAGAAATATATAGGTGTTGAAAAGACAATTACATCTGACGTTAACATTTTATCTATTATTTCCTTAACCTCATCATTGATTATACATTTTTGAGTTTTTTGACAGGCTAAACAACCTATGCAAAAATTTATTTTCTTATCTTTTAAGCTTATTATTTCAACCTCATTTTCTGCTTCAACCGCACCTTTCTTGAATTCCTCTGCAAGGATTTGTGAATTACTGTTTTTTCTGAGGCTTGTTGAAATAATCAAAACTTTTTTATTCATATTAATTCTCCTGTTTATTTTTTATCTATACTCTTAATGACTTTTGCGGGAACTCCGCCTTCAATAACATTTTGCGGAACGTCTTTGGTGACTACCGCACCTGCGGCTATTACCGAATTATCTCCTATGGTTACTCCGGGAACGATTGTCGCATTAGCACCTATCCATACATTTTTTCCTATTACAACTTTAGACGGATGTGTGGTGCTTCTTTCTTTGGGATTAAAATCATGATTAAGTGTGGCTATTACTACATTATGCCCAATAAAGGCTCCGTCACCGATCGTGATACCTCCTTGGTCCTGAAAGCAGCAGCCTGAATTTATGAAGACATTTTTACCGATGGTTATATTTTTCCCGCAGTCTGTGTAGAAAGGCGGGAACATTCCGAAGCTGTCGTCCACGGGTTTACCTGTAAGCTCGGAAAACAGTTCACGAATTTCTCTAGGTGTATTGTAAGAATTGTTTAGCTTTGTTGTGATTTTCATGGCTTCGTTACTAAGTTTTATCATATATTCATGAGTATTGGAGGCCTTCGGTATGGGTAACTCGTCATTTACGTGTTCTAAAAATTTTTCTAAATCCATATTCTTATCTCCGATTTGTTTTCTAACGATATGATTTTCTAAAGATTTCTGCACAGTCTTCATGAGTCATTTCACATGGATTTGCGAGGAACAATCCGCCCATTGTTTCCCTTGCATTTGTAGCAAGAGTATCCGCTTCGTCAATAGTAAATCCGTAATTGCTCATCTTAAGGTTTTCTACGTTACATTCTTTTTGTAGGTTGTATAAAGCCGTAAGGAAATCTTCCGGTTTATCTGCGTCTTTTATTCCCATTACTTTCGCCATTTTAATAAACTGTTCGTCACAGGCGTGTTTATCGATAAAGAATTTATAGAATTCATTTGAAATCATAATAAGTCCCGCACCGTGAGGTAAATTGCTGTGATAAGCACTCATTGCGTGTTCCATGGAATGTTTTGCCGTTGTGCTTGTAAGCTGCATCGTTATTCCTGCCATGGTACTTGCGTAAGCAACTCTTTCTCTTGCTTCGATATCATTCCCGTTCTTTACTGCAATAGGGAGGTATTTTGCTATATTTTCAATAGCGGATAATGCTATGGTTTCGCTTAAGATATTTATGTCTTTGCTTATCATTACTTCCGTGTTGTGAAACAGTGCGTCAAAACCTTGGTATGCGGTGTATTTTGCAGGTACTGTCAGCATTAATGTCGGGTCGACTATAGAAAGAACGGGATTTAGTTCGGGAACTCCTCCGAAACCTATTTTTTCATTTGCTTCATTGTTGCTTATAACTCCCCAGCAGTTTATTTCGGAACCTGTTCCCGAGGTGGTTGCTATTGTTACGATTGGTAGAGGTTTACTTATAAGCGGCTTAGCTTTACCTGTACCTCCTGCAACATAGTCCCATAAATCTCCCGGATTGGTAGCCATTGCCGCAACTGCTATAGAAGAGTCCAGTACCGCACCTCCTCCGAGAGCTACTATGAAATCACAGCTATTTTTTTTTGCTGTTGAAGCCGCTTCCATAACAACTTCTTTTGTTGGGTTTTCGTGAATATTAGCACATAAAGTGTACTCCACCCCTGCTTCTTCCAGTTGTTTTTGAACCTTATTTAGCGTTCCGTTTTCCCTTGTTGATTTTCCGTTTGAAATAAGCAGTAAAGCTTTCTTACCCGGTAATTTTTGTTTGCCTAGTTCGTTCAACATTCCCGTTCCGAACAATAAGTTTGTCGATGTAAATAAATTAAAATTCATGTTCATAATAAAATCTCCTAAATTTTTTTAATATATTTGTTTCTTCATTTTATAAATCAAATAGTCGAGACAATCGATCATTTTGTAACTATCATGGATTTGATTTATAAGTGAAGTCCTGTGCATTGAAAGAAGCCTAAGTTGTCCTTGATGGTTGCCGTATTTTTCAAATTTGATATACTTTGTTATGAAATCATCATTACAGCCCGCATCTTTTAGATTTTGAATAATATCAAGTTTACTTTTCATAATAATGCCTCCTTCTTAATTAAATTATATGTAAGAAATATAAAATAGCAAATACCTATATTGAATGGATTACCATAGTTGACAGGAATGGTAATAATCTATAAAATATAAAAAAGATAAAAAAGATAAGGAGATGCGATAATATGGAATTAAGAGTACTTCGTTATTTTTTGGCGGTTGCCAGAGAAGAAAATATTACTGCGGCGGCGGAAGTTTTACATATAACTCAGCCGACACTTTCAAAACAGCTTATGGATTTGGAGAAGGAGCTTGGAAAACAATTATTTATAAGAGGGAAAAGAAAAATTACCCTTACCGAAGAAGGTATGTTTCTTCGAAGGCGTGCTCAGGAGATCGTTGAGCTTGCTGATAAAACTCAGTCGGAGTTTTTATCAAATGAAGATATAATAAGCGGGGATATATATATCGGCGGGGGAGAGACCGATGCCATGAGGATAGTGGCTAAGACCGCAAAAGAACTACAAAAAAATTATCCGGGTATCAGATATCATCTCTACAGCGGGAATGCACAGGACGTGACCGAAAGGCTGGACAAGGGATTATTGGATTTTGGTATTTTAATAGGTTCATCGAATTTAAATAAATATGATTATATTAGGCTTCCCGTTACGGATACATGGGGGCTTTTGATGAAAAAGGACAGCCCTCTTATGGATAAAGACGTGATAAGTTCAGCGGATTTAAAAGATTTACCTTTGATAGTTTCCATACAGGCGCTGAAAACAAATGAATTATCGGGGTGGAGCGGGTATAGCTTTGAAGATTTAAATATCGTTGCGACTTATAATTTAGTTTATAATGCTACATTAATGGTCGATGAAGGGCTGGGATACGTACTTACTTTGGATAAGCTCGTAAATACCTCCGGTGGAAGCAAGTTTTGTTTTAAACCGCTGAAACCTAAATTGGAAGCACCTCTTTATATCGTTTGGAAAAAGTATCAGGTCTTTTCAAAGGCTACCGAGAAATTTATTGAGGCATTGCAGGATTTATTGTGATTTATAATCGGCGAAGAAATATAAAACCGATCGAATCGATCGGTTTTAGTTATTGTTTTTTATATCATGTTTTAGAAAAACTTCTTTAATATTTTCAAAATCAATATTTTTTATTTTTATGGGTTCGTTGATATTGATTTTTTTATTATTTCTATCATATAGATATATAGTGTAGTAATCATCATCGGATGTGGAAATAGAATAATAATTTATCCATTTATATTTTATTATTTGAGATTTTAAAATAATACCACTTTTATATAATCCTATATTTAAATATTTGTTTTGTAAGATTGAGCTTATATAAATCCCGCTTATGACAGCACAAAGAAAAGAAAAAAGCCAGGAGGGAATGAGTTCATTATTATTATAAAAACTGATTATAAATACACAGAAAAGACTTCCGATCAGAGTTAGTATAATAAGCCATAATTCCTTTTTCGTATCATGATTTAATTCATTTATTTTAAATTCTAATTCCCCATAGGCTTTTAAACTATTGTTTATAAGTTTTTGTCTTATATATATAGTTATCAAAGTCAATATAACGTATAATATCATATCAGTTATCATTTTTTCCCTCCTGATTTTTATTTACTTAGAAGAGTATATCAGCTCTTCATCGTAAGTTTATTTTTCACATTCAAATATAATACCGCCTCGATTTTTAAACTCTAAGGAGTCAAATACTTTGGGATTATATAATCTGAGTCCTTTTGTTTTGCCTTTTTTGAATTTATCAAAACTATCCATTAAATATTCATATTGATGAGGAACTCTTTCCATTGAAATACCTGCCATATGCGGAGTTAATAATAGTTTATCCTCAGGGATTTTATAGGCTCTGCTATCTTTGTTTAAAGGTTCCGAGGTAAATACGTCCAAAGCCGCACCTTTAATTATATCGTTATCCAGAGCATCGAATATAGCTTTTTCATCAGCAAGTTTCGATCTCCCGGTATTTATGAGATATGCGGTAGGTTTCATCATTGCGATTTCTTTCTTACCTATCATGCCCTCTGTTTCAGGTGTCACTCTTGCAAGTAATGTGACATAATCTCCCGCTGACATTGCATCCGGAAGAGACATCATAGTAACGTTTAATTCCTCTGCTTGTTTTTTTGTTACATACGGGTCATAAGAAACTACATTCATACCAATGCCGTTAGCTAATTTCGCAAGCTCTCTTCCGTTTCTTCCAAGTCCTATAATAGAAAGTGTTTTCCTATATAATTCCGTTTGCGAAAATAAGTCTTCTGTCATATTCGTAGAAGTCCAGCCTTCATTTCTCATTCGATTGGTTAATCTAATAAAGTTGCATGCAAGATTAAACATCAACGTCATATTCAATTCTGCAACACTATGTACACATCTTCCTCCCGCAAACAAAACCGGTATCCCGTATTTGGTACACATATTTATATCTATATTTTCTTCCGGACCGTCTCTTACGCTTAAAATCATTTTTAATTTGGGACAATTCTTTATTATCTCTTCATCTACAGGGTCGTATCCGTCAATAAAAATATCTTTATCCTTTAATACTTCTATCAAGTCTATACCTCTCAGTAATCCGTCAGGATATACTGCCCCTATATTTAAGCTGGCTCTTTCAAGTTCAAAATTTTGTGAGAATATTTTTTTCCATTCATCATCATATTCTCCTGTCCATAGAGCTTTTAACATTATTCTCTAACCTCCGTTGTTATTTTTTGAAGTTTTAAGAAAATGTTATTTTAGTCTCAAGTATTTACTTATTATATATTGATTAACTATGATATTTCCGATGAGCATACCTGCTACATAATAAATAATACCTATTGTGGAATTAAAATATAATATTATAAAAGGAGCCGTAACAGATAAGATGATATTCATCACTCCGTAAATAATATTGATATATGAAATATCGATTCTCTTTATTTTATAGAGTTTATATTTACTGTTTAATACATGAGCCATGGCTTTATCGGATTTTTTATCATTGCTGTAATAAGTCTTCCTAAAAATAGCTATTATATTTAAAATAGTAATTATTGAAAATACTATCAATATTAAAGTTTTATCACTTATTGAGTCTAACATTTTCTTATACCTTCTTTTTTGAAATTTTATGCTTTATTTGTGCTTTTGAACAAATCTATATAATATTCAAGCATATCCGAATAACCTGCATAGTATGCGGGAAGCGGATACATGAGTTTTGTGAGCATATCATCAGAATCCTTCAAATATCCATTATTGATATATTCACGCCCTTTTTTTAATAAGTCACTGCAAATATTTACTTTACATATGCCTTCTTTGCAGGCACGTGCCAGATTATCATCTCCGGAACCACTCCCGCCGTGTATGACTAACGGCACCTTAACTGCGTCTCTGAGCTTTTTTAATAATTCAAAGTCAATGCTCGGTTTTAATCCTTTGGGGTAGAGTCCGTGTACTGTGCCGATAGCTACAGCTAGGCAGTCCACTTTTGTTCTTTCAACGTATTCCACTGCTTCTTCTACTTTTGTAAAAGTAGCTTTTTTATCTTCTTCGGTAATGATCGTATTACTTCCAAGCATCCCCTCCGAGTCAGCTCCTATATTGGTTCCCACATGTCCGAGCTCGGCTTCTACCGAACATCCCAATGTATGAGCGATTTTAACTATTTCCGATACTTCTTTTATGTTATCTTCGAATTCGAGCATTGAGCGGTCAACCATAATGGAAGTAAAATCCATTTTTAATGATTTTATGATTTGTTCATAGTCTCCTCCGTGATCGAGATTTATCGCTACGGGTACTTTTGAATGTATTGCCTTATCCTTTGCGTAATTTACGAATGTGGATAAATCATCATTCGTTTCAAATGTTACATTCAATATGATCGGAGCATTTTTCTTTTCCGCGGTTTTGATTGCAACATCAATTGTCTTATAGTCAAGTACATTCGGCGCCGCAACTGCATAATGGTCCTCTCTGGCTTTATCCAGGATTGGTTTCATTGTGTATAACATATTCTATATCCTTTCCGTCTTGGTAAATCCTTTTGTTTCTTTTTCTAAAGATTGTTTTAATGTTTCCATTCTGCTTTCTTTTGTCTTCATCTTTTCCTTGTATTCCTGAATGTCTTTTGCTAAAGCACCTGACAGAAAAGTTTTTAATGATTTTTCGATATTTTGTTGACTCTCACTTTTGTTCTTTACCGAATGAATAAGGGTATATACTTTATCGAAATAATATATCGTATAGTCCAGTCCTTTTTCATCAAGCATATAATGTATACCCGACTGTGCACCTGAATGCTTTGCACATTCAAACTGTTCCTGCAAAACCATAACAAGAGTATCTGCGTATTCTTTATCCCATTTTCTTTTTAACTTTGTACTTATAAGCATGCAAAGTGAAAAACCTATGACAAAGCTTATAATAGTAAGTATTATATATTTTCCCATTTTAAATCGTTGACCTTTCTGTCATATTTTTATTTACTTTTATCCAAATAATCCCAAAATACCAAGAATTATGCAAATAACTATAATTCCTATCATTATTTTTGCAATATGTATTTTCTTTTTCTTAAAAAGATAATATATTATAAATACGGGAGCTAAACCTGAAATACCCGGAAGAAGTGAATCTACTAATTCGTGTAGGGATTGTTTCCCAATGGTGACTGCAGTTACAAAGTTGACATTTCCTGCAGTTAAAGCTCCCATTATGCACATTGCAACAACTGCGGATACGGTGAGTACTTTTTGTGCCAGTTTGGAGGATGTAAGTTTCGATACTGCTTCTCTTCCTGAATAATATCCGGAGAAACAGGTAAGCCAAGATAATAAATATCTGGAAAATCCTATCCCAAGCCAAGATATCGGTACAGCGAGGAAGTTGCCTGCCATTGCGAGAGGCTGTGCATAACCTATGGTTATTACCCAAAATACCGTTTGAACGATAGTATCTCCAAACCCAGCCAATGGACCCATCAAACCGGTTTTAACCGCCCTTATCAAATCAGGAGAAATAGTGGACTCTCCGTTTTCGTAGAGGTCATTAGCTCTTTGTTCTTCCATTGAAATTATAAGTCCGTTTATACAACCGCCCCATGCGTAATCTGTCATGTAAAAATCCATATGTCTGGTTAAGGCTTCTGCCAAATCATCTTTATTTTTATAAAACTTATGTAATATATATTCCATTGCGGAAGAAAATGATAATCCGCCTTTTCTTGTATTCCCCTGTGTATGGGCGATACCATCCATAAATATAAGCTGCTCCATAAATAAGTCAAATTTAGTAATTTTATCCGGAGCTTTTCTTTCAATATTATTATTTTCTGACATATTTAATTACCTCCTATCAAATTTTCGGAATCGTTCATGCCTTCTCTGTTAAGCATGTATATAAATCCTAAAATCAGTCCTATAAGTCCTATAACAATAGTTGATAGACCTGCAAATTTTACGAGATAAAATCCTACGAAGAAATATGGTAAGAATTTCATTTTACCTATTAATGCCAGGAACATTGCAAAACCTACTGCCGGCATCAATCCTGCTGCGGCACCGAAGCCTAGCATTACGCTTTCGGGGATTTTGTTTATTATCAAACTTGTTGCGGCTGTTCCCGCATAAACTCCCATGAATGCAACAACGAATTTAAATGCTGTATTCAGTACTGCAGGCAATACATGACTTACATATAGAAGTTTCTTCCAATTTCCCTCGGCAGCTGCTTTATCTCCCAAAGGGACATACACAAGATCAAATAAACCGATTATATTAATTTGCCCTAGGAAGTTTGCGATTACCGCTACCGGTGCGGCAATTGCGACTGCTGCTGTGATATCAAGTCCGTAGCTTATAACCAGAGGTATTACCAGTGTAGCGGAATACCATAAATCTACGGTCGTAATCCCTCCGATAATGACCGGAGTCATATTTATCGTTTGTATCGTCGCACCTATTATAAGTCCCTGCTTCCAATCTCCTAGCACGGCACCGATAAGCCATGAGAAAGTAAAAGGAGTGACCATCGTCGTAATCATGCCGATCGGAGGAAGTCCGCCGTTTCCGTGGAACAGTGCGTAAATCAAAGATATCAAAACTACTTGTATTAATGTGATTTCCATTTTATATTTTCCTTTCTATTTAAAATTTTCCTTTTATTCCATACTCAAAGGAAACCGGCTCGAATTGAGGAGAATACTGCATATTTACTTCTACGCCGTAGTCTTTTTCCATTTTCCTTACTAAATCCACATCAGCTTCACTGATGCATAGAGATTGGTCGATCCTTTCTCTTCCTTTTTTGGGGTTTGTCCATCCAAGCTGAAGGGAAGTAAAGTTTAAACCTTTTTCATAAGCATTATAAGCATCCTCAATGGATTTAAAGATTAAAAGTATCCGTCCTTCGCCGAGCCCTTTTTCTTTCCATGATGAAACTGCATTATCTATTGTCAATATATCTGCATTTAGTCCTGATGCACCGGATGCACTTGATTTCATAATGCTTTTTACAAAATCATCATTTGCGGTAATATCGTCGACCGCTATGATCGTATCGGCATTTACGTTTGGTGCCCATGTAACACAGATAACTCCGTGGATCAATCTTTCATCAACTCTTACTAAAACGAGTTCTCCCATTTTAATTTCCTCCTTTTTGATTTTTGTTCATTGTTAGAACGGTTTCTAAGTTTTGAATTCCGTTTATCGCAGATTCTATGGAATACTGTGCAGTACTGTCTAAATCCATTCCTTGTGATCTTGCTTCTATTGCAGCGAATAACATGGGAAGGTTTAACCCTGTGACTATTTTTACATTTTTGGAAGTTAGTAATTTACCTGATTGATTGCAGGGGCTTCCTCCAAGCAAATCTGCAAATATCAACACACCTTCTCCGTTATCCATTTCGTCAACTGTTTCAGCTATTAAAGGAGCAAACTTATTTATATCATCGGCTACATTTAAAGACAGAGCTTTCACTTTATCCTGTTCTCCCATGATACAGTTCATTGCATCTCTAACACCTTTACTTAAGTTGCTGTGCGAAGCGAGTATAATTCCTATCATTATTACACCATCCTTTCCGTAAAATTTATGCTTCAATTATATATAAGAAAATATCATGCCAAGTTGATGTGTATAAAAATAAATAAAAAATAAGAGGCAAATCCCTTTATTTAGCCTCTTATTGCAAATTTCTGTTTTTTTATATAATTATACATATGCTGACTTTATTTTATACACATTAAATTTTCAATGATTTAATTGATTATGTGTATAATTTTAAATCTCAAAATCATAATGAACATCAAACATTTCTATTATTGCTTCATACTCGCTCGGATACATAATAAAACCAAATTCCTGATAAACCGGTCTGAAATACTCTTCCAATTTTTTAAGGGTTTCTTTTCTGTTATTATAGTAATAGTTGAGGTTTTTTCCCGGCATAGGTTCTTTTTTTATAGCTCGTTCAACCATAAATGCACAGTGCATTATAAACTTATATTCAAACATTTTGTCTTTTGTAAGTCCTAAATCGTTCCATATATTTATAAGGACAGATTTTAAAGAATTATAAATTTTTGTCGGATCTATGAAAGTCAACATTTCATCAAGGACTTTAATGAATTTTTTTTCTTCACTGTTCATTAATGTATTATTATTTTTATTTATATTTCTTTTGTTATATATTACATTATCGTCTATCAACTCATTATAAAAATCATTTAATTCTACTGTGGAACTATATGCTCTTCTCGTAATTTCCAATGCCATAAGCGTCGTTACATTTGGGATAGATATTGTAGGTATCCCCGTTTCCTCGGTGATCAATGTGTCAAAGTCGCATAAAGATTCCATATCCGTTAGTAATATCACGCCTTTTCCCTTATCTATTTCTTTTACTAAATTAATCGCTTTATTTAATATACTTTCTACCTTTTCGTTAAGAGGAACGTCCAAAGCATATAGACCTTCTATGTCCAAGAGTGTATTCACCACTTCCGCTATAGAACTTGCAACATTGCTTCCGTGAGCTATGCATAAAACTCCTATCCTGTTTCCCAGATCCATATCATTCATCGTATGTAACAGCATTGTTACAAACATGATTTCGTTTGAAGAGATTTCTATATTGAGTTCTTTTGAAAGTACTTCGATTATCTTTTGAGCTGCGTAATAGTCGATGGGGTAGAGCTGCTCTACAGATTTGATCAAATTATTATTTACGGAATATTTGCCGCTTTTTATCCTTTCAATCAAATTATTTATATGTAAAGATAATGCACAAACGATCCTCTTATTGTTTTCCTGGTTATTATATATGGTTTTGACGGAATCGATAGCATCGATAACTGCTTCAATGATCCTTTCATCGACTATTCTCGAAAGCAGTTCTCCGTATTCGGGAAGCTGATTACTTCTTATTTTTTCCTGCATGGATAAGAAATAACTCTTTAAATCATCTTCGACTTTTTTTCTCACATTATCGTTTTCTTCATTTTTAAATGATAGTTCATAGTAGTCTTCTATGATTTTGCTGTAGTATTTATTTTCATGTTCAAATTTATTCATTTGATTTGAAAGATACTTGCTTTCGTTGACTTCTCTGTAATCAAAAATTACCGTATCATCGAGAACGAGGTCTGCATAATTGCTGCTTTCGTGGTTTGTACTTATTAATCCAAGCTTCATATTGTTTGGAATATCGTTCCATTTTATCTTTATATCTTTTTCTGAATTTGTAACGCAGGAAAAATAACCCTTTGCACATATGAGCTGGATATCGCTTTTTAAACCGCCTATATTTAGCGGACAGTCGTAATTTAAACAACTTTTTAAAATCTTTTTGCTGACTTTAATCTTTCTTTTGGTCTTTGCCGATTCGACATAAAAGAATTTAAATATTAATTCCAATCTTTCCTGCGTATTGTATTTATTGATATCCGGTAACTCTATTGTTATGGGTATACGCCTTATGAAGGTATTTAAGAGCTGGGAATTTTTTCTTTCGGTAGTTGCCGCAATTATCATTAGGTCAGCTTTCCTTGTAATATCCGTTTCACCGACCCTTCTGTATATACCTTTATCCATCAGGGTGAACAGCATTTCCTGTCCTTCCTTTGGAAGTCTGTGGACTTCGTCCAAGAATAATATCCCGCCGTTGGCTTTGTCGACTAATCCCGTTCGTTCTGTGTCTGCACCCGTATATGCTCCTTTTATATTTCCGAAGAGCTGAGAGACTAAAAGCTGAGGATTGTCTGCGTAATCCGCACAATTGAAAACTACGAATTTTGTATCTTTATAAAACATACCTATCGTCATCCCATAGTTGTACATTGCTTCCGCAAAAGTGCTTTTCCCGCATCCGGTCGAACCTATTAGTATTGTATTTAACCCCAAAGGGGGATAGGTAACTGCTGCTTTAGCCAATGAAACTTGATTTTTTAGTGTATCATTAAATCCCACTATATTTTTAAATACATCATACACTTTTTTATCTTCATTTTTATTTTTTGTTATATCAATATTATCATTAAGAGAATTTAATATTGAGCTTTTATCGTATACACATTTATCTAAATTCTTATTAAAATTTTCTTCAAGCTTTTTTTATGGAAATATAATATTGGTTTTCCCGTTATTTTAATTAATATTTTATCTTCGACCAATTCGTTAAGACATTTGCTTACATTTGTCCGTTGCATATTTAAATCATTTGCTACGGAGATAGTAGAGTAGTAACTGTAATTAAAATCTTTACTATCAAGAAAATAGTCTTTCGGTAAGTCAGACGTTCGTTTTTCTATTTCGTTTAATATGAGTTGGGCTTTATTCTTTTTCATTTTTATCTCCCATAAATAAAAAGTGTATGATTTATAATGTGTATAGTCGTACTCTATGCTACCTTTATAGCATAAAAATAATTAATATTCAACTTTTGTTCGTATCGGAGAGAGTTCGGAGTATGATACAATAATGATTTAATATTGGTTTTACATAGTTTCTAATATGTTTGTGTTTTGTAAAAATTCAGATTTTGATTTATTTTGTGTCCGTAATTGTATGTTAATTACATTATGCAAATTAATGATAGTTTATTATGTAAAAGATATAAATTATGTTGTTAAAAAATCGTTATGAAGTATTTAATATGTAAATAATAAAGAGCCTACCATGTTTTTTGAAGATAGACTCTTTATTGTCGTAGAAATTTTATTTAACTCAAAATTTTGTTTTTTACGTTATTATTTTTTAATCAATATTTCATTATAAATATAGTTCAATTTAATCCAATGTCCAAATATCATCGTATATCCATTTACCATTTGCATCCTTAGGGTCCGTATAGACTCCGTTTACCTTAATTGGTGCTGTTCTAAAATAAATATTTTTAAAATATGTGCCATTATAGGTATTGTTATGAAGTATATTTTCTTTATTTTCAGCTGTAATGTTGTTTGCTACCGGCTCCACTTTTAACTTGTCCGTACTTCCACTTTGATGATATGCATATCTAAAATGATATATTCTTGTACTTGCATTGTTTACATTAAAAGTGTTGTTGTATACATCCATTACATTTGCACTTCTACAGTATATTATTGTATTTTCAGGAGAGCAGTTAAATGTATTACCTGAAATTACAGTTTCTTTCCATCTCATTGGCTGTATAACTTTTGAATAAATATTTGTAAATGTATTTCCTGTGATTTCAACTTGTTTATGAGGATTATCATGAGTATATCCATGAGTACCAATTGCAATGTTCATATCGGAAAATTTATTATTTCTGATTTTTAAACGTATGTTACGTGTTCCGTCAGGTGCTAACCATTTACCTGAAAATCCTTTTTTAACATTATCAAATGTGTCAATATTGATTGCTTCCGCATTTACTTTATTTCCGTTTTCATCTATAGCAGTTGTTCCTCCTATGAAAGTATTATTTTCGATAATACAATCTGCAGTTCCGTTGACTTCCATAAAGTGTCCGTAGGTCTTATTCATATTTTTAAATGTTATTCCGCTTACCTTACAATTTGTATTGTCTCCAAAAGCTATAGTTCCACAATATGGTTGTCCTCCATTTTTATAAGATGTTGCACCACCTGCATCTATCGTTGCACTGCCTTCACCTATGATACTGGAATTCTCTGTAGCATTTCCGCTTCCTCTCTTAACTGCTCCTGAACTTCTTAAAGAGATTGGTACAAAAGAGAACATATATGTAGAAGCGTTTATTTCATTGCCATCTTTACTAACTCCTGCATCGTACGTTTTTTTTACCGTTACTCCGTCCTTTATAACTATTTTTACATTAGAAGGAATACACATTTCATTTGAAAGAGTATAAACGCCATTACCGGAACCCTTAGTTAAATACAATGTACCGCCTTTTTTATTGTCTTCAAAGGCTTTTAAATACGATTGTATTAAATAGGAGTGTTTTCTTTGTTTGTTATAATTCTTGCTTGTAACTCCATAATCCTTATATGGCTTACTTTCAGGGGTTATCGTTGCACCTTTTACATTGTTTAAATTAAAATTAATTCCACTGCTTCCAATATTGATTACCATAGATAAACCAAATACCATAAAAAAACATCCAAAAAACGTCAATAACTTTTTCATAATTATATTTCTCCTTTCCCCAATTATGATATAGTTCTTTATAATTGTATCTTATCTTTAAAATAGCTAAATGTCAAATAAAGTCATAAATTAAGAGAAAAGTTTTAGATATAAATTATTTATTTTTATTGTTTTTATGATTTTTCATATTTAGTATATTTATAATTTGTTTCCCCATATTCTTAATGTTTGTTTAATGGAATAGTCAAAAAATATAATAGTTTAAATTATCTATATAATAAGATATAAAAAAGAAAAGGAACTATTTAAATTAATAGTTCCTCCAACAATTTTAATTTTAAAGTATTTATTACACGTACATATCTAATTAATCTTGAAGTAAAACACTTACTCTGTACATTCCTGGTTTTGCTGCCATTTCGAACGCTTTTTGTACATCGTCAAGTTTAAATTTAGTTGGCTCGATTATTTTTGAAACATCTACGCTTCTGTCACTCAACATTTTTCCTGCAGTAAAGAAATCTATTGAATCAGCAGCAAATGTGCCGATTAATTCGAGTCTCTTATAATGAACCAAGTTTGAATCAAAATCTAACTGTGGAGCAGGATATCCCGCAGCAAAGAATAAAATTCGTCCGTCTGTTGGTTTTAACATTTCAATAGCTTGGTTATTTGCAAGAGTCAAACCTACTGCAACAATAACAGCATCTGCACCTACACCGCCTGTAAGATTTTTAACTTCTTCAACGGGGTCAGAATTACCTGCATCAATAACTTCAAATCCCATTGCTTTTGCTGTTTCCAGTTTCTTTTCCATTACTTCTGAAACGATAACTCTGCATCCGTTTGCTTTTGCAGCTTGAGCATTAACTAGCCCCATTGTTCCTGCTCCTATTATTACTACATTTTCCATAGGTTTTACTTTTAATTTTTTTAGTCCCTTAACTACTGTAGCCAAAGGTTCTAAGAATGCAGCTTCACTTGGGGATAAATCTTTGCTTACTTTGATAACGCTTCTTGCATTTCTAACTGCGTAATTTGAAAAACCAAAAGCTCCCCAATAACCATCTTCAGTCTTTCCTGTTATAGATGTATCGGTACAATGTAATACATCTCCTTTTCTGCAAGCCTCACATTCACCGCATCCGTCATAAGCCATTGCAACTCTGTCACCGATTTCAAAATCCATAACTTTTTTGCCTTTTGCTACGATTGTACCTGAGCCTTCATGTCCTCCAGCCATAGGATAACCTTGATGTTCTCTAAGTCCTAACCATTGGCCATAATCTGTTGTACATATATTGCAAGCTTCCTGTTTTATTAAAACTTGCCTGTCTCCAAGTTCAGGTAAAGGTCTTGTTCTAACTTCTGCATGACCTTTTTTCGTCAAAACCGAAAATTTCATTTCTTTTATGTCCATTCTTATTTCTCCTCTTTATTTCTGTAAAATTTTATTCCAAAGCACTTTTATAAATATTTATTACATCTTCTTTGTTAAGTGATACAAATCCGCCTATATTGCCGTTCTTTGTGCATTTTTCTGCCATTGTAACGATTTTTTCATCTCCTATGTTTACATCTTTTAGAGATGTAGGCTGCCCAACCGATTCAAAGAATTCTTTTGTTTTTTCTATACCGGCAAGAGCTGTTTCTTCCGGATTATCATAATTTTGGCTGATTCCCCATACTTCTACGGCATATCTTACAAAACGCATTACATCATGCTTATAAACATATTTCATCCAATGCGGAAGAATAAGGGCAAGTGTTGTTCCATGGGTAATATTATATTCACCGCTAAGTTCATGACCTATCATATGTGCTCCCCAGCATTCATCTCTGCCAACACCTAAAATTCCGTTATGAGCAATTGTTCCTGCCCACATGATTTCTGCTCTTGCTTCGTAGTTTCTTGGATTTTTCATAACTTTATATACATTGTCAATAATTGTTTTTATTGTGCTTTCGCATAGTCTGTCGGTAAATCCAACATGTTTGGTGTTTGTAAAATATCTTTCAAATACATGAGATATAATATCCACACAGCCTGCAGTTGTTTGGAATGGAGGAAGAGAGTATGTAAGTTCAGGGTTCATAACAGCAAACACAGGTCTGATTCTTGTATCGTCAATTGCTTTTTTTGAATGTCCGTTTGTTAAAATAGCCGATATACTTGCTTCGCTTCCCGTTGCTGGAATAGTGAGAACAACACCGACAGGTAAAGTATCGTTTATTCTTCCTTTTCCTTCATAAATATCCCATACATCGCCATCGTAATAAACACCTACACCGATTGATTTTGCAGTATCAATTACGCTTCCGCCACCAACTGCCAAAATAAAATCTATATTTTCTTTTTTACAAATGTCAATACCTTTTCTTACAAGTTCAACTTCCGGATTTGCTTTAACACCGCTTAATTCTATAAATTGTAAATTTTCGGATTTTATGGAATCCACAACCGAATCATATAAACCTGTTGTTTTTAAATAGTCCCCTCCATCATTTACAAATAAGACTTTTTTACCATATTGTTTTATTTCACTGCCTACCGCTTTTTCGGTTTCTTTACCGAAAATAAACTTAGTATCACATAAAAAATTAAAGTTGTTCATAATATCTCCTTACGTCAGTTAGTTTTAATTAATTTTTTACTAAATCAAGCTTTTCCGTTAGAACCAAAAAGTTTAATGTAGTGTTCCAATAATTCAGCAAAACCGTCTTTTGCTGCTATTGATATATCGCATAAGTTAGCTTTTAAGTTTCCGAATTCACCTTTAGAGCCCTCTTGCTTCAGATCGTCCCAATTAAAGTCAAGATATTTAATCATTGCATCTAATGCTGCAGAACTTAGGTCTGTAAATAAGTTTACTTTTTGAATACCTGTTTGTACTGCTTTTTGTAAATTATTGTCCCCTGTTCCGGAGCCGCCGTGTAATACAAGAGGAATATCTATTGATTTACTTAAATCGCTCAAAAGTTCAAACTCTAAATGAGGAGTTCCTTTATATGTTCCGTGAGATGTTCCGACTGCAACCGCAAGACAATCAACACCGGTTAAATCAATATATCTTAAAGCATCTTCTTTTTTTGTAAGTCCGGCATCTCTTGTTTGCTCATATTCAAAGCCTTGACCTACATGTCCAAGTTCTGCTTCAACGGAAACATCAGCACCATGTGCAATTTTCACAACTTCTTTTACTTCTCTTACATTTTCGTCAAACTCAAGAGTTGATCTGTCTATCATTACAGATGTAAAACCATATTTGATAGCATGAACGATCTCTTCAAAAGGACCGCCATGGTCTAAGTTTAATGCTGCAACGACATGTGGGTATTTTCTTTCATAAAATCTTACTATATCCGCAGTTTCTTCAAGGAAAGGAAGTCCGGCACAATCTAGAATAATCGGAGAGTTTAATTTATCAGCCGCTTCATAACAAGCTTTTACACTGATATCATTATAAACATTTGGAGCTGCAACCCCATATTTTCCTTTTTTTGCTTTTTTTAAAATTTCATCCATTCTTACTAGCATAATTTCAGTATCCTCCTTTAAAATAATCCTATTAGAGCACCTATAATTGAAAGTACAACTATGGCAATAGATATAAGTCCGTATTTTTGTGTTTTGTTTTTTAGGATGTAATATATTCCAAAGACTACACCAAGAGGTAATAATCCAGGAGCAATACTGTCAAGTATGGATTGTACAGCCATTTGTGTCCCGCCTACTGTAAAAGTTATAGGAATGCTTAACTTAACATAGCTGGATGCTAAGGCACCCATCATAAACAGTCCTAAAATTGCCGTACCTGAAATAAGTTCATTTATCCAACCGGATTGTAGAATTGATTTTACGGATTCTTTTCCGAGTTTATATCCCATATTCCATAAATACTTAGCTATAAAAAATGTGATTATTGTAAATGCAAATGGAATGATAGCACCCAAAATACTTCCTGTTGCACCGAAGGTAACCGCAATTCCTGCGATAATTGTTTTTAATGTACCCCAGTCAATAGTATCTCCTATACCTGCCAGAGGGCCCATCAGCCCGGTTTTTATACCTGTAATCGCATTTTCTCTCATTTCTCTATCACTGTCGTGAAGCTCTTCTTCCATAGCGATTGTCATACCATGAATAGGACATCCCCATGTACCTTGAGTATTAAAGAAATTCAAATGGTTTTTAAGAGCATAACTTAAATCTTCTTTTTTCTTATATAATTTTTTTAAAATAGGTATCATGGAATAACAGAATGGTATACCTTGCATTCTTTCATATGAACTGGCAACTTCCACATCTATCCACCATCTAAGAAAAGATTTATTAATATCTTTTTGTGTGATTTTTTCAGGTTGTTCTTCTTTATTTTCAATCACTTCGTTAACATTATCATTAACTAAATTTTTATCTAATTTCTCTTGTTTCATTTTTTCCTCCTTTTATGTTGTGGTATTTTGATTTTCTCTTCTTAAGAAAACAATGAGTAAAGCCATACATGTTCCGAATATTGCGGCTGCCATAACATTTATTTTTAAATACTGAACCATGAAAAATCCTAAAATAAAGAATGGCAAATAAGTTTTCTTCCCGATAATAAATACAGTGATAGCAAAACCTAATGCAGGCAATAAACCTCCTGTTACTTCCAAACCATGAGTTAACCACTGAGGTATAGCTGCTAAAACATTTTCTACAACACCTGAGCCGAAATAGTTAGCTAGAAATACGGGTGGAAATCTTAAAAAGAAACCCAAAATCAATGGGAATAATATAGCACATCTTTCTATACCCTTGATATTACATTCTTCAGCGTATTTATCTGCTTTGTGAGCAAAATTTGCTTGTATTGTTCTTCTAATTTGATCTTGAAGTACACCAAGCAACCCAAAAGGAATGGCAAGGGTAACTGCAGTTGCTGCAGATATATCTGAAACTAGTGCGATAGGAATAGCAATTACACCGGCCAAGCTTTCATCTGCAGGTATATTTGCTCCTGCGGCAACCATGCCAAGATAAACCATTTCAAGTGATGCACCTATTATTAATGCTTTTGATATGTCTCCATATATAAGTCCGAAAGGCAGAGCCATTACTATAGGCTGACAAATTGCCCAGTGAAATGTATAACCGAGCTTACTTTGGCTGATCCAGTACCAAAGACCGGCAACGATTGATAAAGTTAATAACATAATTTTTCTCCTTAATTAATTCTTATTTTTTTTCTTTGTATTTTTTAATCATATTTTCATAGTTCATTTTAGGTTCTTCAGGAATAATGTGAATATTTATTTCAACTCCTGCTTCATGAAGTTCTTCTAATTTTGAAATATCGTCATCATCAAATGATACAGCTCTTAGTATAACTGTCCTTCCCGGAGCACTCGGAAGTCCTCCTATTTGGATATTTTCAATATCAACTCCTTCATTTTTTAGCTGATAACAAGTTTTTATATCTTTAAATAAAATTAATAAACTTCCGTTTCCAAGTTGATTTTCCACCCAACCTTTTTTAGCATCTTCAATACTTAAAATTTCAACTTTAACATCTTTTGGTGCTGCAGTTGTATAAATAATAGACATAAAATCGTCTTTAGCCAATTCGTCATCAACGATGATTATTCTGTTTGCATCTGACATTTTTAACCATTTTGTTATTACCTGTCCATGAATAAGTCTGCTGTCTATTCTGACAAGATTAATTTTTGCCATTTTATCCTCCTTTAATTTTTTTAATATTTTGGTTTTATAATTACAAATTATCCAAACATAAGCATTTTTAAATTATTAATCCCTTCTTTAGAAGAGTTTTTGCTGATATCCGTGAGTTCTTTAAGATTTAAATTTTCTCTTGATGATATTGCTTCGATTAACATTGGTAAATTTACTCCTGTTAAACATTCTACATTATTTGTTTCTTTTATTATTTTACCTGTTACATTACAAGGACTTCCGCCGAGAAGATCAACCATAACAATAACTCCGTCACCATCATTTAAAATTTCGATTTTGTTTAATACATGTTTCTGCAATTCGTTGATATCATCCCCATGATTTAGTGATAAAGAGTCTATCTTTTGTTGATGCCCTATAATAAGTTCACTGCTTTTTATTAACTCTTTTCCCGCATTTCCATGGGTGACAAGTAAAATTCCAATCATATCGTTACCTCCTTCCTTTTATCTTTGTATTTATAAGTAGCAAATCTCGTGCCAAGTGTTAGTGTGTATATTTTTTAAATAAAAAAAGTCGGATTTTTTCTTTTTTATCCGACTTTTTAAAATAAAAATTATTAATGTGTAGTTAAATATACTAGTGTGTATATTTAATTTTGTTAGTGTATATAATCTTAATCCAATATTTCGATAATATATGCAATTTCGTCATCTGGAATTTTTATGTTAAATGATTCTTCACATTTTTCTAATCCTTTTTTGATTGTTTCATATTTGTTTTTATGTTTTGCAATGAATTTTTTTACATTTGAATATGGGATTGTTTCATTTTTTAAAACTCTTTCTATCATACAGCCTGTGTGCATGATAAATCTTAAAAAGATATCTTTTGTTTTAGTCAACGATAATTCTGAAAAAATTATCTCAAAAGAATTTATTAATAATTCATTTGCTTTATTTGCATCTAAAAAAGTTAGTATGTTTTTTAATGTTTCTTTGACAACACTTTTATTTATTATTTCATTTTGTTTATTATTGGGGGTATAAAACTCTGTATTAATGATTTTTTCAAGTGTTTTAATTCCATTTCCCACTATCAATTCATCAATAGGTATATATGGAATATCCTTAATACTTAAGTTCACTGTTCCAACAACAGCAATGACATTTTTAATTCCTTTTTCTTTTAGAATATGTTCAGCATTATTTGCACTCAATATATCTAAATGTTCTATTGTAATATTATATTTCTTTAAGTCGATTGATTCTCGTATGATATTTTCGACTTTTACTGCTACACCTTCTCCGGATATACAAGAAGTTATTATGGTTTTTTCTTCGCTTAAATATGATTTGTTAATATTTTTATTTGTAAAGTTTAAATATATTTTACTTAATTCTTCTTTAAGAGAATCTAAATCGGTATCCTTTAATATGGACTTTCTAACGGCTTCTATAACAACCAAAGTTGAAACCATTTCGACTGTACATATTTTAATTCCTGTTCTTTCTTTTAGCATTTCTCCCATAATACTTAAAGAACCCATATCAACTAAAAGTAAAACACCTTTACCCTCATCGATTTCTTTAATCATTTGACATGCATTATTAAAAACAGAATTTACACTCATATCAATAGGCATATCAATAGCTTTACAGTGATTAGTATTTAATAAATTATTTACAAACTCCGCCATGCTGGAAGCGGTGCTTTGTCCATGGGCAATAACTATAACGCCGATAGTATCAATGTTTTCTATTTTTTCAGGTGCACATAAAAACATAGTTAAAAAACCTATTTCATATTTTGGTATTTTAATATTTAGGTTTTCTTCTAATAATGTAAATATAAATTTGGCTATTTTAAATTCTTTAGGATTGTTTAATACGATATCATTAATTTTTTTGTTTTCTATGGAATCTCCATTAGATATTCTGCTAACTAAAGAATTAATATGCATTATCATGCCTATTTTGATACGGCTGGAAAGTTTTCTATTAAGTTTCATTTCCGCAAAATTTATTGCATCATCACAAGTATCGAGAATTTTAGCATCAACAATTTTTAATAAATTTTCTTTATGTATATCTTTTTCATTAATTTGGTACTTATCCAGTATATTTTTTAAATAAACTTCCAATTCAGAATTGATAATACTATTTATTTCCGAATTACTTCTTCCCATTTTTATGTAATTATTATATTTTTTATTAATTTGAGCAACTAGTTCTGATTCATTATTATCATTGCTTTTAATTTTTGAAGTATCAAAGTAATGATGTTCATCGGAATTTTTTATAAACTCAATCAAATCATTTTTATTATTTGCCAACAATAATCCATTTTGTATATGTTCAGGTAATATAGAAACCGATATGTCAACATATTGGGATTTATTTATTTTATACTTCAAAAAGCCTCTTGCACAAATAATTTGTATGTCAGCTTTTAATTGACCGACATTACCTACACATTCATATAACAATAAAGAAATAAGAGCATCTTTATGAAGTCTTATAGGCACGTCCATATTATTTTGTTCTGTCATAAATATATTTTCTATCAATTCAAGTCTTTCTGATAGATGTCTTTCTTTTAGTGGCGGAAGATTTATGGTCACCGGCATTCTTCTTATAAATGTTTTTAGTAAAGTTTCATTTATATCTTCTGTAGTGGCTCCAATGATCAGAACATTTGCTTTTCTGATTGCATCTGTTTCCCCAAGTCTTCTAAAGACATTTTTGTCCATAAGCATAAATAGAAGTTCCTGACAATCCGGGGATAATCTATGTATTTCGTCCAATAAAATAATCCCACCTTCAGCTTCGTCTATAAGTCCTTTTTTATCAGTATTTGCACCTGTAAAAGAGCCTTTTATATGCCCGAAAAGTTGTGACATAACCAATTGAGGGTTTTCTGCATATTCCGCACAATTGAATACAACAAATTTTGCTTTTTCACTAATTGTTTTCATTTGAATTGCATATTCATAAAATTTTTCTGCAAATGTACTTTTACCGGTTCCGGTTGGTCCTGTTAATAAAGTGTGCAACCCTCTCGGTGGATATAATACTGCCGATTTGGCTTGTTCAATATACATTTTTAAAGAAGCATTTGCACCTATTAGTTCTTGGAATGGATCGGTATCATCGTTATTTTCGTTTTTTGACAAATTACTGTCATTAGTATTATTTATTTCATTGTAAATGTTTTTATCGATAAATTTTACGGGTCTGCCGTTTAATTTAATTATTTTACCTTCTTTTACCAAATCATTTAGATATCTGCTTGTGTTACTTCTGTCTGTATTTAATATATCAGATATCTGTGTAGCATCCATTGCAATATTTTTTATATCTGTAAAATCATTATTGTCAAATTGTATTTTTTTTAACATATCATATATTTTTTCTTTTTTATTCATAATGAGCCTCTTATTTACACACTATAATTATATTTATATATTATATATTTATCATACACACTATTATGTAAAAATCAAATAAAAATCAAATAATTATTATGAAATGTAATTATAGATACAAAAAAAGCCGATTGTTTTTCACAATCGGCTATATTCAGCGTTTTGGCGGGGGTAGCAGGATTCGAACCTGCGCGTCATAGAGCCAGAATCTATTGCCTTACCAGCTTGGCTATACCCCTGTGATGTAATTGTACTTTATTATTATAATACAAAAAAAATATATATCAAGAGAAAATATAAGTTTTTATATCATAAAGTTCAGATGTTTAAAAGATAAAATGTAAATAAAAAAGAATAATATAAATGTCTTTTTATTTAAAGGAGAATTTTATCTTTAATATTACATATTACTTTTTTATTATAAATATATTTTTTATTAATTTTTTTTATTGAATTTATTTCGAAATTAAGACCTTTTGACTTAATCTCGAAAATATTATTGTAGTCTTTGTATACAACTATAATTTTCAATAAATACTTTTTTATAATATCCTCTTAATACCTTTATATACATTTTAAATAGCTCAATATTAAAGTACGGATTTTTAGTCTGTTTATTTCATTTTAGCAAATATCCAATTTAGATAATTTGTTGTGAGAATAGGGGGAAAGTATATGTTATTGAATTTTTAAATTCAAATAATTTATTAAAATAAAATTATTAAAATATAAATCTCATAAATGTAATAAAAAATACAAAGAAAGAAATAATAATTATGATTACAATGTCGTGTTATATACTTATAAACTGATATTAAAAATCAAATTAGTTATGGTAATAATATGAATATAAAAATGAATGTTAATGATTTTTTTATTTATGAAATTTATATTGTAAGATTATTCAAATCAAAATTATTAAAATACTGTAAGTTATTAATATTCGATTACGCTCATGCGTAAGAAAGGAGTTTTTTATGCCAAGTTTTGCAAACCCGTTTCAGGGAAACGTAAAGGGAAAAATGTCAAATGCGGAATTGATGCAGGCTTTAAGACTTGATATTGCATCTGAACTGGAAGCTATTTTTTTATACGATGCACATTATCTTGCAACCGATGACCCTGCTGCCAAAGCTGTACTCGGTGATATAAGAGACGAGGAAAAAGCCCATGTGGGAGAGCTTATCACATTAATGCGTTATTTGGATCCTAAAGAAGCAGACTCATTTTTCCATGGTGAAAATGAAGTAAAGGAAATGCTGGAAGAATTGGGGATGTCCGATTCTGACAGTGAAAAAGCTATCAATCATAGGGTCGGTAGTTTAAAAGAAGATTAAGAAAGGAGAAATATATATGAAATATTTAGCAAGAGAAGATGCACCTTTTAGTAGTGATGTATGGGATGAGATAGATAAAACGGTAGTAGATACATTAAAAAAGCATTTGGTTTGCAGACGATTTTTAAGTTTGTTCGGTCCCCTTGGTGCCGGGGTAAGTTTTATACCTATAGATTCCGTTGATAAAACAGAAGCGTTGTCAAATGGTTTCGGCGAAATCACCGGTCGTAAAATAGTTCAAATGCCTCAGTTATATGAAGATTTTTCTTTGTTATGGAGAGATATGGAACAAAGTGAAAAGAGCGGATGGCCGTTTGATCTGTCTTCTGCTGCGGCTGCGGCTCAAAAGGCGGCAAAAAAAGAAGATGATTTAATTCTTTTTGGTAATAAAGAGTTAGGTATGGAAGGTCTTTTTAATGCAGAAGGGACTTTTGGGATAAAAAGAGGTAACTGGAAAGAAAATGAAGATGCTTTCAAAGATGTTGCTCATGGTATAGCTTATCTTTCAAGCAATTGTTTTTTAGGAAGATATGCTTTGGTCCTCTCTCCAGATGTATATTTGGATTTACAGAGGATTCAGCCGGGAATAAATATGCTCGAACTTGAGCGTATTTCTAAACTCGTAGATGGAAGAGTTTATACTACAGGTGCTTTCGGTTCTAATAAAGCGGTATTATTATGCGTAGAACCAGAATATATAGATTTAGCCGTTGGGGCGGACTTTGGAGTAGGGTATCTGGAACTTAAGGATTTTAACCATTATTTTAGGATTTTGGAAACTGTAACTTTAAGGATAAAAGATCCTCGCGCAATCGTCAATTTTGAATAAATCAAGATTTTATTTAAAAAGGATAAATTTAAATTTATCCTTTTTTATTTTGATTAAGATAAGAATAGTACCATTAAAATAGTAAGAATTAAATTGTATAATATTTTTAAAAAAGAAATATATTTAATATAGTACTTTAGTTTATATGAATTTTATTTTGAAATTATAGTACTTACCTTTAGATTCTAAAAACAAACCATGTTATAAGACAAAAAAATAACTGCCGTTATGACAGTTTGCTTTTAATATGGCAGGGGTAGCAGGACTCGAACCTACGATCACGGAGTCAAAGTCCGTTGCCTTACCGACTTGGCTATACCCCTGTGTTTTGGGGTGAAAGATGGGATTCGAACCCACGGCCTCTGGAGCCACAATCCAGCGCTCTAACCAGCTGAGCTACAATCACCATCAAACATTCAAAGTATTTTTATGGCGCGCCTGAAGGGATTCGAACCCCTGACACACGGCTTAGAAGGCCGTTGCTCTATCCAACTGAGCTACAGGCGCATAGTGTTTAAAAATATAATGGAGCGGGTGAAGGGAATCGAACCCTCGCGACTGGCTTGGAAGGCCAGGGCTCTACCACTGAGCTACACCCGCACTTACAAATGCTAGAATAGTATACCCCAAATTTTGTAAGTTGTCAATACTTTTTAAATCTTTTTTATTTAATATGTGACTTATTTATTCCTTTATTTTATAAACACTTATGCGCCATGTAATTTGTTGGATTGAATGTTTTTTCACCTTGTACATATATATTATTATATATATTTTTTCTTTTTTTATCCCCTTAAAATAAGTAATTTATAAGTATTTTTTATCTATGAATAAATAAATTCTATGATATAATATAAAAAGAGTACAGGGATTTAAGGAGAAATGACGTGAAAATAAATACAAAGCATTTATTTGAAAATTTTAAAAGCTATGAAAATAAAGAAATAACTATAAACGGATGGATAAAAACAATACGTTCATCCAATCAATTCGGGTTTATTGAAATAAATGACGGTACTAATTTTAAAAATGTACAAGTCGTTGTAGAAAAAGACAGTATAGATAATTATGAAGAAGTAACTAAATTTCATGCTTCCAGCGGTATAGAAGTAAACGGGATTTTGGTTTTAACGCCGGATATGAAACAGGATTTTGAAATAAAGGCTACAAAAGTAAGTCTTTTAGCCGATAGCGACGGCTCGTATCCGCTTCAAAAGAAGAGACATTCCTTTGAATATCTAAGAGAAATCGCGCATTTAAGACCTAGGGGAAATAGTTTCAATGCTGTTTTCAGACTACGTTCTTTGATTTCCTTTGCAATCCATGAATTCTTCCAAACAAGAGATTTTGTATATGTGAATACACCTCTTATAACCGCAAGTGACTGCGAAGGTGCGGGAGAGATGTTTCAGGTAACGACTTTGGACATGAAAAATCCGCCTTTAAATGAAGAAGATAGTATTGATTATACAAAAGACTTTTTCGGTGCTGAGACTTATTTGACCGTTTCGGGTCAGCTTCAGGCGGAAGCTTATGCGCTTGCCTTTAAAAATGTTTATACATTCGGACCTACTTTCAGAGCGGAAAATTCGAATACACCGCGTCACGCGGCGGAATTTTGGATGGTCGAGCCGGAAATCGCCTTTGCCGATTTGAATGACGATATGGATCTTGCGGAAGATTTAATGAAATATGTGATAAATTATGCACTTGAAAAAGCGGGAAATGAAATAGAATTTTTTAATAAATTTGTGGATAAAGGGCTTGTTGAAAGGCTAAAGGGTATAGTAAATTCCACATTTAAAAGGATTTCTTACACCGAAGCGATAGAAATACTTGAAAAAGCCGACGTTGAATTTGAATATCCGGTAAAATGGGGGCTTGACCTCCAAACGGAACATGAAAGGTATTTGACGGAGAAACATTTTGGTGCACCCGTGTTCGTGACGGATTATCCTAAGGAAATTAAAGCTTTTTATATGAGGATGAACGATGATAATAAGACTGTTGCCGCGGTGGATTTACTTGTTCCCGGTGTGGGAGAAATAATAGGCGGCAGTCAAAGAGAAGAAAGATATGATGTTTTGGTTTCAAGAATGGAAGAGCTCGGTATGAACAGTGGCAGCATGGACTGGTACTTGGATCTTAGAAAGTACGGAGGCGTAAAACATGCAGGGTTCGGTCTTGGATTTGAAAGACTTATAATGTATTTGTCGGGAATGAAAAATATAAGAGATGTCATTCCTTTCCCAAGAACAGTAAATAATGCAAAATTTTAGATTAAAATTAAATAGGGGTAGTAGATTATGTATAAAATTTTGGCAACGGATATAGACGGGACTTTATTTACCGACGATAAAAAGATAACCGAAAAAACGAGAAACGCCATTAAGAAATGTGCGGATATGGGAGTTTATGTCGTTCTTTCCAGCGGAAGATATTATAAAGGCGTTCTTCCCATTGCAGAGTCCTTGGGTCTTACAGATAGTTATCATGTTGCGGATAACGGGATATGTTATTTCAATACAGAGGGCGAAGCGGAATTTGTCAATGTCTTTGATAAAGATGAATATAAAGTATTGATAGAACACTTAAGGAAGACCTGTAAATCTTTTGTGGTTACAAATGAAACGGGCATGTGGTATGAAACCGAAGACAGAAGATGTGTAGAAACTATGCTTCCAAATAACGGAGATGCTCATTATATAAAAATGAAGGATATCTTGGACGTTCCAAATCCTTTTAAAATTTGTGCTTATTATGAAACAGATGAAGAGAGAGATAATATATTAAGCAGAGAATATGAAAAGATAAGCGGATGTGTGTCATTCAAAGTTCTTATAGATTTTTATCCAAAGGGGATAGATAAATACGCAACACTTTTGGAAGTAGCTAAAAGGCTGAATGTAAAAGAAGAGGAGATACTTGCGGTGGGGGACAGCGATAACGACCTTCCTATGATTGAAAATGCAAGGTTGGGAGTCAGTGTGAAGAACGCTAGCGAAAATCTGAAAAATGCAAGTGATATAGTTTTGACTCAGACTAATAACGAAGATCCTCTTTGTTATGTAATAGAAAATATAATTGAAAGAACATTATATACGGGGATGTTCTGATAAAAAATGGGGGAGTTGTTAATGAAAAAGAGATTGATTTCAATATTTACCGTTATTGTGATGGTTTTAAGTTTTATGCCTGTTGGTGTATTCGCTTCAGATGATACATCCGGTACGGAAGGGAGCAAGATTTCCGTAAGCAGTATAAGCTTTGAAAATAAGAACCTTACTTATAAGGCGGGAAACAAAGATACTTTAAAGGTAAATATACTGCCTTCAGAGGCAAGTTTAGATGATGTGGAGTTTACTTCCAGTAATTCAAATGTAGTAAATGTGGATAATAGTGGGAATATAGCTGCAAAGTCAAGAGGAAGTGCGGTAATTACCTGTAAGGCAAAAGACGGGGATATTGAGGATACTTGTAATATCACTGTCAATCAGCCTGTTACTTCGGTAAAATTGAACAAAACCGGTGTAAGTTTATTTCCTAAAAAGAGCTTTGTTTTAAAGGCGAGTATTTACCCTTCAAATGCAAATGACAGAAGATATAAATATACTACCAGTAATTCAAAGGTTGCTACTGTAACAAGTTCGGGCAAAGTTACGGCAAAAAGTTACGGAAGTGCATATATTTATGCTGCCGCTCTTGACGGAAGCGGAAAGAAAGCTTCATGCAAAGTGAATGTTGTAAGAGCGGTCACTAAAATAAAATTAAACAAGACAACGGTAAAGAAAAAAATAGGAAGCAAGTATCAGTTAAAAGCTAAGCTATATCCAAGCAACGCTTACAATAAAAAGGTCAAATATTATACCAGCGATAAAAATGTGGTAAAAGTCAATTCCAAGACAGGTAAATTATATTTTGTCGGTCCCGGTAAAGCAACCATTACTTGTAAGGCTCTTGACGGAAGCGGCAGGAAAGTAAAATGCAAGGTCGTATCATTATGTAAAAAGCCGGGGTGGTATAAGAAAAGCGGTAAGAAGTATTATGCAAAGAAAAACGGAACCTTGGTTTACGGTGTGGCAAGCATAAAGGGTACGAGATATTATTTCCATCCTAAGACCGGAGTTATGCAGAAAAAGGTTTGGAAATATGTTAAGATCGGCGGAAAAAGATATAAACTTTATTTTAATTCAAAGGGTAAACAAGCTCAGAACGTCGATAAATTAATAGGGAAGCAAAAGAAATATTTGGTTACCGTTAATACTAAGACCAATACGGTCATAATATATGCTAAAGATAAGAAGTACGGATATATAATACCTGTAAAGGCGATGGTTTGTTCTACGGGTGTTGCTTCTTCACCTACTATAAGAGGGACTTTTAAACTCAGAAGGATAGGCAAATGGCATGAACTTATGAACAGTGTTTACGGTCAGTACTGCACACAGATTTCAGGGAATTATTTGTTCCATTCTGCATGGTATTATCAAAGGGGAAATAAGAAGTCAATAAGTGTTTCTGAATATAAAAAGCTTGGAAGGAATGCTTCTCACGGGTGTGTAAGGCTTACCGTTGCAGATGCAAAATGGATATATGACAGATGTGCGGGGTCTACCGTAAAGGTATTTTCCACTACGAGAAAAGCACCCCTCAAAAAACCTAAAAGACCTAATCCGAGAAGAGTTTCGGGAGATAGGGGATACTGTCCTACAGATCCTGCATTTAAGAAATAAAGTATAAATCAAAATAAAGTAATTTATTATTAAAAAAGACCTTTTAAAAAAGGTCTTTTTTAGTTTAGTGGAAGCATTGTGTCGGGGCGCGGAATCTGCGTAAGCAGGCGTAGTGCCCCGAGGAAAGAAAATAATAATTAATGATATGTGTTTTTTAATAATTCACTTTCTTGAATTTGCTTCCTTTATCTTTTGATATTTCAGTCCACTTTTTAAATGATTTAATGTACTTCCCGTTATAGTAATATTTTGATTTTGACGTTTTTCCCTTGCTGTAGTAAATATTTTTGCTGAATTTTAAATCATTACTATATTTTTTATTGAAAGGAATATATACAATAGGAGAGTTTGTATATTTATTGGAAAATATATTATTTTTTACATTTATATTCTTTGCCTTTGATATTGTAAGTATTGCTTCCTTTTTACCGCTGTTTATACATTTGTTTTTATACAGCGTTACATTATAAACTTTTCCGAGACTTTTTTTATATCCGCCAACGGTGATACCATTTTGTGTGCATTCGTATACCTTATTATAATATATTTTTATGTTCTTTGTGCTGTACTTCTTGCTTGGTTTCCTCTCGGAGCCTATTTCGATCCCTCCGTCTGAATTGGTTATTTTATTGCTTTGAAGTCTTATATCCTGTCCACCGTCTACATAAAGCCCATAGCTTGTTGCATATTTTGATTTCTCGTTTTGTATATTGTTTTTATAAACAAAACACTTTCTTGGAAAGTCTGTTTTTTTGTTTTGCAGTATCCGTAATTCCCTGTAAGGTCGATACCGATATTACCTGTTTTATTTAATTTATTTTTTGTGATATTTATATTTTCATTGTTTGCTGAAACGGAAATACATTCTCCCCAGCCGGTGTTCATATCATATAATGTATTATTATTTATAAGGATATTATTTATTTTATGTTTACCGCTTTCTCCAAGTAGCAAAATCCCATTGGTATATTCTTTTTTCTTTGGATTTTTTACTTTTATATCGGTTAATTTATTATTTGTTATAATAATATGGTTTGCTCCGCTTGATAAGTTAATACCTGCTATATCATTTCCCTTTGCATTTTTAACGGTAAGTCCCATGATTTTTATGTATGAAGAATTGTTTAAATCTATTATTGAGCTATGGTTTTTGATGTCGGAACCGTCTATTATGACTTCTTCTTTATTGTAATTTCTTACTGTAATATATTTATTTCTATTTCCCTTTTTCTTTATATCAATTTCTTCTTTGTAATTACCCTTTTTTAAAACAAGCGTGTATCCTGCCTTTGTTTTGGATAAGCCTTTTTTTATGGTCTTATACGGTGATGTTTTTGTACCTTTGTTTTTGTCATTTCCTGTTTTAGATGAAACATATATTACATTTTTCTTAGGTAAGGAAAATTCGCTTTTTTTATTGTTGATTATATTGACGCATTTCGTTTTAAAATGCTTATCTCCTCTTATCAAATCGTATAGTTTTGTTTTGGCATTAACGGGAGTGAAAATACTTAAACCCATGATTGATATAAAAATAAATAGTATACTTTTCTTTTTCATAATATAAATCCCTCTCTTAATTTATTTAATTATATACCTTTTATTGTCAAATTAGTAAAATGCTTTATATTTTTTTAAGTAGTATAATATAAAAATTATTTTTATATATTTTCTAAAAATCAATATGATAAAACAAATTATTTATTAAAACTATATAAGCTATTGTTTTATTGGATAAGGTAATAAAATAGATATAGAAAGGATAAAAAAATCGCCTAATCATAGGCGACTTTTTGTACTAAAATTATTTATACTTTTTACTGAATTTATCGAACGTAAATTGTAATTATTCTTCAATAACAGTGATTTCTTTTATTTTTCTTTCTTCTTTTGGTTTATCCATATAGTCGGTTGGAGTTTCAGCGATTTTATCTAAAACGTCATATCCTTCGATAAGTTTTCCGAATGCAGCATAGTCTCCGTCTAAATGAGGAGCATTTTCGTGCATGATAAAGAATTGGCTTCCCGCAGAATTTTTATCCATGCTTCTTGCCATAGATAAAACGCCTCTTTCGTGTTTTAAATCGTTTTTGATCCCGTTGGAAGAAAACTCTCCTTTTATTGTATGTCCGGGACCTCCCATTCCGTTTCCGTCCGGGCAACCTCCCTGTATCATAAATCCTTTTATTACTCTATGGAATATAAGTCCGTTGTAAAATCCTTTTTTAGCAAGTTTGATAAAATTATCGCATGTTATTGGTGCTATATCCTCGTAAAGTTCAGCGAGCATAATATCGCCGTCTTCCATTTCTATCTTTACTTTTGTCATTTTTTTCATCCCTTTCTTTCTATATTACAAATATTTTACCATACATAAATAAATAAAAGGAATAAATTTAAATTTTTTATGTACTTTTTCTCACTTCTTTATTATAATGTTAGCTGGTAGGTGAAAATTATGGAGAAAAGAAACGAATACGTATCGGCATTAATCCTTGCAGGAGGGCTTGGTACAAGAATGAAATCCGATAAACCAAAAGTGCTTCATGAAATATGCGGAGAAACTCTTCTTAAGCATGTTATTTTGAATGTGGAAGAAGCAGGCATTGAAGATATCGGGGTAGTAGTCGGATATAAAGCCGAAATGGTTAAGGAGATGACCGGAGATAAGTATAGTTACTTCCTTCAAAGCGAACAGCTTGGGACAGGTCATGCGGTCATGATGGCAAAGGAATTCCTTAAAGATAAAAAAGGCAAGATACTTGTTTTATGCGGAGATGCTCCTTTAATAAATAAAGATATCATAAATGATTTCGTTAAATATTCTTATGATAACGAGCTGGATCTGGGCGTTCTTACAGCTATTTTAGACGATGCAAAGAGTTACGGAAGAATAGTGAGAAAAAACGGAAGGCTCGAAAAGATAGTTGAACTTAAAGATGCAAATAAAAACGAAACCGAAATCAAAGAAGTAAATTCGGGGACTTACATATTCGATATAGAAAAACTTTTAAAACATTTGGATGAGCTTTCCACAAATAATGCTCAAAACGAATACTACATTACTGATATGATTGAAATATTCAAAGATAATGATTATAATGTAGATGCGTTTGCCGCAAGTGAAGGTAATATTATAGAAGCAGCAAATAACAGGTATGAATTATCCAAATGCGAAGAATTATTCAGAGAAAAAATAAATAAAGAATTGATGCTAGGCGGGGTGACGATTATCGACCCTAAATCTACGTATATAGACAGGAATGTAAAAGTTGATACCGACACTGTGATTTATCCAAATACGATAATCAAAAAAGGCAGTGTTATAGGGAAAGAAAATATTATATACTCTTCAAGGATTGAAAATAGTATAATCGGAAATAACAATAAGATAGATAACTGTGTTATTGTAGACGCAAAAGTAAATGACAACAATCAAATAGGTCCTTATGTTCATTTAAGACCGAATGCGGATATAAAAGATAATACCAGACTCGGTAACTTCGTGGAAGTCAAAAATTCCTCTATAGGTAACGGGACTAAAGTAAGTCATCTTACATATATCGGAGACGGCGATATAGGCGAGAATACCAATGTAGGGTGCGGAGTCGTATTCGTAAACTATGACGGTAAAAAGAAATATCGTACAAAAGTCGGTGATAACTGTTTTGTAGGGTGTAATGTAAATCTTGTTGCGCCTATAAATATAGACGATAATGTATATATCGCAGCGGGTTCCACACTTACAGACGATGTTGAAAAAGACTCTCTTGCAATTGCAAGGAGCAGACAGACAGTAAAAAAAGGATACAAAAAAAAATAAAAAGTTATTCCATTACAATTTAAAAACAAATCAAATTTTGCTATAATAAGTTTATAAATAGTTTAGTCACTATTTTAATAAAATATAAAATATAATGGGGAGTAGAAAATGATAGAATCTTTTTCAGACATTTGTTTACTTGCAGGTAATTCAAATAAGGCTTTGGCACAAGAAATAGCAGACAATTTAGCATTACCTCTATGTTCGGCAAAAATCGGTAAATTCTCTGACGGAGAAATCAATGTAACAATCAATGAATCAGTTAGAGGAAGAGACGTTTTTGTCATTCAATCTTTATGTTATCCGGTCAATGATAATTTGATGGAATTACTTATTATCATAGATGCACTTAAAAGGGCTTCTGCCGGAAGGATCAATGTTGTTATGCCGTATTACGGATATGCAAGACAAGATAGAAAGGAAAAGGGAAGAGTTCCTATCACAGCCAGATTAGTTGCTGATATGCTTACTACTGCGGGTGCTGACAGAGTTATTTCGATAGACCTTCATGCAGATCAAATTCAAGGGTTCTTTAACATACCGTTTGACAGATTATACGGAAGACCAATCATTGCCGATTATATCCTTTCCGAAAATGAAAGTATGGACAATGTGGTTGTAGTATCTCCTGATGCGGGAAGTGTTAAGCGTTCAAGAAAATTAGCGGAATATTTAAATGTTCCTTTAGCAATAATAGATAAGAGAAGACCAAAGGATAATGTTGCGGAAGTAATGAACGTTATCGGGGAAGTAAGAGGAAAGAAAGTTATTATGATCGACGATATGATAGATACCGGAGGTACTATCGTAGGTGCGGCAAATGCTTTGGAACAACTCGGTGCAAGTAAAATCATTTGTGCTTGTACTCACCCTGTGTTATCGGGTCCGGCGGTAGAAAGAATTGAAAGCTCGGCTATTGACAGATTGATAGCCACAAATACTATCCCATTAACAGCTGATAAGAAAATTGACAAGATTACGGTATTATCTGTTGCGCCTTTACTTGCTAAGGCAATAAAGATAATCCATACCGGAAAATCTATTAGCTCAATTTTTTCATAAAAAATTATTATATTTTGAAAGGAAATGAAGAATTATGGATTTAAAAACAATTGCTAATAATGTCAGAGTTGGCATTATTACAGAAGTAGCTGCTGCACAAAGCGGTCATCCAGGCGGATCTTTATCAAGTGCCGATATCGTTACATATCTTTATTTTGAAGCTATGAACATCGATAAAGACAATCTTGACGATCCAAACAGAGATAAATTTATTTTAAGTAAAGGACATGCATCACCTGTTTTATATGCTGCTCTTGCTGAAAAAGGAATTATTGAAAGAGAAGAACTTAAGACATTCAGAAAAATCAATACAAGACTTCAAGGTCATCCTGCAATTCATAAATGCCCCGGCGTTGATATGACAGCAGGTTCATTGGGACTTGGTTTCCCTGTAGCTGCAGGTCTTGCTTTAGGTAACAAATTAGACGGAAAAGATTCTACTGTTTATACTTTGGTAGGAGATGGTGAAATCCAAGAAGGTACTATTTGGGAAGCTGCAATGGCTGCAAGTCATTACAAACTTGATAACTTAATCGTATATGTAGATAACAACAATCTACAAATCGACGGACCTATAACAGACGTTATGTCACCATACCCAATCGATGAAAAATTCGCTGCATTTGGTTTCAATGTAATCAATGTAGATGACGGACATGACTTTGACAAATTAAGAAAAGCTAACGAAGAAGCTAAAGCTTGTAAAGGAAAACCTAGTGTAATTATTTGTAAGACAGTAAAAGGTAAAGGTGTTTCATTCATGGAAAACCAAGTTGGTTGGCATGGAAAAGCTCCTAGTGAAGAACAAGCTAAAGAAGCTATTGAAGAATTAGGAGGTTGGAAATAATGAGTAATATTGCTACTAGAGAATCTTACGGAAATGCCGTAACAGAACTTGGTAAAGAAAATTCTAACATCGTTGTATTAGACGCCGATTTAGCAGGCGCTACAAAATCAGGTGTATTTAAAAAAGCATTCCCTGAAAGACACTTTAATGCGGGTATCGCTGAAATGGACATGGTATGTTTAGCTGCCGGTTTATCACTTGCAGGTAAAATCCCATTCGTTTCTACATTTGCTGTATTTGGTACGGGAAGAGCTTACGATGCGGTAAGAAATGCTGTATGCTATCCTAAATTAAACGTTAAACTTGCTTTGACACATGCAGGACTTACAGTAGGTGAAGACGGTGCTACTCACCAAATGTTAGAAGATATCGCTCTTATGAATGCTCTTCCTAACATGACAGTTATCGTTCCTGCCGATGATACAGAAGCTAAACAAGTAGTTAAAGCTGCTGCAGAAATCGACGGACCTGTATTTATGAGATTTGCAAGAGCTGCTACACCTGTAGTGTTCGGTGATGATTATAAATTTGAAGTTGGTAAAGCCGCAACAATCAAAGAAGGCGATGATGTAACATTGATCGCTTGCGGTATCATGGTTCAAAAAGCTATCGAAGCGGCTGAAGAACTTAAAAAAGACGGTATCAATGCAAGAGTTATCAACATGGCTACAATCAAACCTCTTGATAAAGCTGCTGTCGTTAAAGCTGCAAAAGAAACAGGTGCTATCGTAACTTGTGAAGAACATTCTGTTTACGGCGGACTTGGAAGCGTTGTATCACAAGCTCTAAGTGAAGAATGTCCTGTTCCGATGGAATATGTAGCTGTTCAGGATACATTCGGTGAAAGTGGTACACCTGATGCACTTTTAGCAAAATATCATATAGATACTCCTGATATTATCGAAGCTGCTAAAAAAGCTGTTGGAAGAAAATAATGAATAAAAAACGAATTGCGGGAATAACTCTCTTAGTAATAAGTATAGGATTATTAATTGCATTCGTTATTAACAAGGTGGGGTTCGGTTTCTTTACCGACCCCGCAAGATTAAAGGCGTTCATTTCCGGTTTTGGAGTGTGGGCTCCTTTAGTTTTTTTTAGTTTGCAGTTTTTACAAGTTATTATTGCTCCGATACCCGGTAATGTGCTCGGTGTTGTCGGAGGAGGACTGTTTGGTTTTGTAAACAGCCTTATACTCAATGGTCTTGCAATATATCTCGGAAGTATGGCTATGTTTGCCATAGGTAAACATTTCAGCGAGAGAGTTGCTCTTAAGTTTGTAGAAAAGGAGACTTATGACCATTATTTAAAAATAGTGTCTGGTAAAAAAGGTAAACTGAGTTTATTTTTAGCATTTTTACTTCCGTTTTTTCCCGATGATGCACTATGCTTGATAGCCGGAAGCAGTAATCTATCTTATAAAGAATTCATTGTGTTTTTACTGCTTGCAAGGACACCGGGGATATTATATCCCGGGCTTTTGGGTGCGGGATTTATCGGCAAGGATTTTAAAATGTTAGTTGCAATAAGTTTACTTTATGGTATCATATTATTTGTGATATATCTATTTAGAAAAAAATTAATAAAAGATGATGTAATCGATGAGTAAGGAGTTAATTATGCAACCATATTATATTTTCGTAACAGGCGGAGTAGTTTCATCACTTGGTAAAGGAATAACTGCGGCAAGTTTGGGAAGATTACTTAAAGCAAGAGGGGTAAATGTATTCATTCAAAAATTAGACCCATATTTAAATTTTGATCCGGGAACGATGTCTCCATTCCAGCATGGGGAAGTTTTTGTGACCGAAGATGGTGCAGAGACTGACTTGGACCTTGGTCATTATGAAAGATTTATAGATATAAATTGTTCGAATAAAAGTAATATAACCACCGGTAAGATATACTGGTCTATTATCTCTAAGGAAAGAAAAGGAGATTTCCTTGGTGGGACGGTTCAGGTAATACCTCATATAACCAATGAAATCAAAGATTTCATTAAAGCTGCGGGCGAAGAGTCCGGAGCAGACGTTGTAATAAGCGAAATCGGCGGGACCGTTGGGGATATAGAAAGCCAGCCTTTCCTTGAAGCAATAAGACAAATGAAAGGTGATTGTCCCGGCAGAGTTTTATACATACACGTAACGCTTCTTCCTTACCTTGGAAAAGCAATGGAACTTAAAACGAAACCTACGCAGCATTCGGTTAAGGAACTTAGAAGTATAGGTATCCAGCCTAATATCATAGTTCCGAGAAGCGAACTTCCTGTATCGGAATCTATCAAAGAAAAGATAGCATTATTCTGCGACGTTCCGAAAGAAGCTGTAATCCCGAATTACGATGCGGAAACTTTATATGAAGTACCTATGTCTCTTGAAGACGAAGGTTTAGCCGATTATGTCATCAAATGTTTAAATATACCTGCAAAAGAACTTGACCTTACCGAATGGGAACAAGTAGTGGATAAAGTAAAATCAATAAACAAGAAAGTCAAGATTGCACTTGTCGGTAAATATGTTTCATTGAGAGATGCTTATTTATCCGTTGCGGAAGCATTGTATCACGGCGGTATAGAAAATGAAGCAGAAGTTGAGATAGACTGGATCGATTCTGAAGAAATAACTGAAGAAAACGTTAAAGATAAATTAAAAGACGTAAACGGTATTATCGTTCCGGGAGGGTTCGGAACAAGAGGTGTTGAAGGAAAACTTCTCGCCGCTAAATATGCAAGAGAAAATAAAGTTCCTTACTTGGGACTTTGTCTTGGAATGCAGGTTGCCGTAATAGAATTCGCAAGAAATGTTCTTGGTATCAAAGACGCAACCAGTTCCGAATTTGATGAAAACACAAAAAATCCTGTTATAGATTTAATGCCGGAACAAAAGGATATAGATAATAAAGGCGGAACAATGAGGCTCGGTGCTTATCCTTGTGATTTAAAAGAAGGTACAAAAGCTTATGAAGCATACGGGGAAGAACATATTTCGGAAAGACATCGTCACAGATATGAAGTAAACAACGAATACAGAGATAAACTTGAAGAAGCCGGAATGATCATTTCAGGTATTTCTCCAAGCAGGGTATTGGTTGAAATGGTTGAAATCAAAGACCATCCATGGTATGTTGCTACTCAGGCACATCCTGAATTCAAGAGCAGACCTAACAGAGCACATCCGTTGTTCAGAGAATTCGTTAAGCATGCTTTGGATAATAGTGAAAAATAAAAAGAGCATTTTATGCTCTTTTTTTGTGTGGAAAAATATTTTTATTATGGGATAAATATGTCTTTAGCCTCTTTTATATTGTTTACTTCTATCATATATTTACGTACGGCTTTTAAAATAAGACGGAAGCAATCTTCCATTTCGAATGCAAAACTATGATAGTCTTTCTTTTTTAGATAATAACAGGCTTGTAAACTTTTTTTATTCAGCTTATATATGCTTTGAGTTTTATTGTTATATAAAGAAAGATAATATCCCCATTCAATTACTTCGTTGGTTTGTATAAGTATTTCTTTAAGCGGTTTTAAATCTGTTTTATTAAATTATTTCACTTAATAAATTATCAAATGAGATAGTGTTTGTATCTTTTGCATTATCAGTTAATATTTCGATTTCACTTTCGCTGAACTTTTCAGCAGCCCTATATGAAGCAATACCTATAATCAATAACATCAGCTGCAAAGCATATAAATATGATAATGCGTCTTGCTTTAAATTTGGGAATTTGTTTATTTCATAGTTATTTGCATCACTCGGTGTTATCACTAAGGTTCCTTTTCCATTAATGGTTTTGGTGAATCCTATTTGAAACATTATGGATAAAGATTTACGTATGGTGGAAACGGAGACATTATATTCTTTTGCCAACATTGCTTCTGAAGGCAAGAAAGTATCATAGGGATATATGCCTCTTCCGATTTTATCTATCAAATCCTGTGTTATCTGTCTGTACTGATAGTTTTTCCCTCTTCTTATATCCCATGTGAATTCCCCTGTTTGAGCAGGTAAGGTTTTTACTGATTTTTCTAAATTTTCCAGACTGCATTTTATTATTGAAAAAGCAGTGTTGTAGACTTTATTGAAGTGTTCGTATCTTTTTAAAGGATCACTTAAATTTAGTTTCGTTACCAAGTGTTTTATGTCGGGTATACTGTCTCTGATAGATATTCCCGTATATGCCTTTTGTTCTTCCGCAAAAAAGCTCAAATAGCTATGGAGTTCAAAGTTATTATATAAGTCTTCAATAAAAGGGTTTTGGCTTCTGTTTATTATATCTCGATAAATGTTAGATATTATCCTCCATTTATCCGGAGGAAGCGTCCTTTTTTTGATTTTCTCTATTTCAATATAATGAGGCAGTAAATTTGTTGATTCCAATCCTTTTGAAGAAAAAGTTAAAATGGGAGGTATAATCAATGCCATTGTTTCATATAGCTGTAAGAAAACATCTCTCTGAGATAATATTTTTTCTGCTAGGTCTTTATTTTCATTTGTATTATAAACTACTATGGGAGTTTTGCGAGGTTCGATTTCTATCATGCCTTCTTCTTTAAGTTTATTTAGTACATTAGTTATTGTATAAATACTTACATGGAATTCGTCGCATAATTTTCTTGAAGATGATAAACGGTTTCCTTTCGGAATTACACCGCTCACTATCCTTTCTCTTAAATTTCTATATACATAATCAAATTTTGTTTCTTTTGTATTCATTGTTAAATCCTTTTTTGTTTTATTATAACATAAATTTTATAAACCTATGTGTATACCTTATCAAATAGGTGTTGTTTTTATCTTTTTAAATTTTATAAAATATATTAAAGTATTTAATAAACTTTATAATGTCGGTTAGTTGTTTTTGTTACTATAATCTTACTTTTAGTAACATATATGATATTATTAAAATTAAAAATAAAATATATAAAATGAAATAAAAAAATAAATATCAATACAAATATGCAGATGATTGTATTAATATTTGAGATTTATAGATATGATTATTTATAAACTAAAAGTAAAATTTTTGTTTCAAATAGTAAAATTATGTCCCTGTATTTTTCAGCCGATATTGATTTAGTTTAATAATATAAAGGAGTGAAAGTTTTTGGATAAGAAATATTTAATTCAAAAATCAAATTTACATTCTTTCTATTCGGAAGAAATACCCCCAAACGGCAGGATTTTTACGTTAAAAATAAAAGATTTAAATAACGGATATCCAAAGGGGATCATACATAATCTATTTTTTTTAGATCCTTATACATTCTTAGGGTTTGATGATGCTATTTTGAAAATAAATCAGATGATGGATGTGCTTAACAATCCACAGTCGTTTACCAAGCTTAGGACTTTTTTTGATAAAGAGTATAAGCATACTAAAAAATTTTATGATAAATGGTTAAGTGAAGGTAAAGAAAAAAACAATTATACTCAATATTGGGATCCTAAATCGTTAAAACCAAATAAAAAAGATATTATTGTTTTTTATATAAATGTTATTTACAGACGTAATAGCAGCTGGCAGGGAGAAGTCATTTGGAAAGGGCATAAAAAAGTACCTTTTAGAAGTGTGCTTGAGCTGCTTAATTTAATTCGTTCGGCAATTTTAAATGATAAATATTCAGCTGACCTTAAGGAGCAATATTAGCATGAAGGGGAAAAATAATCTTAGTTTATTGGAATATATATCATTCAAAGTTGGCTGTATGTATTTATCAGATTTAAGATGCAATAGTCATTTATATAATATACAGCATGAACTCAGAAGTATCGATCCTTATGATTATTGTTTAAAGGAATGGAACGATGCAGTCAATTATATCACCGGTAAGGATGTGAACTTTGATAATTCTGAAAAAGCATTGGAATTCTTGATAAATTTATAGTTTGGTCATATTTATAAAATTTAATAAAATATTATAAAGTTGTTACATTTTGAAGATAATTTGTGACGTAAAAACATAAAAAACTTTTTTAAACGAGATTTTACATTTGTAGAATTTTGGGTAGATAATTTTAAATTACGTACTTAATAAATACTAAAATAAGAGTTATTTCTTAAAGTCAAAAGTATTTCGTGAATATCCTTAGTAAAATATAATAATAATCCTTATGAAAAAGGTAATGATAAAACAAATAGTAAAATTGAAAAGATGACAAATAATCCTGATACTTCAGATAACAGTAATTTAATATTATTTATCTCAAGCACTTTGGTAAGTTTGTTTTAACTGGGGATTATAATCAATAAAAAATTCATATAAAAAAGCACCTGAATAGGTGCTTTTTTATTTATTCTTTTTTATTTAGCCGGAGCAAATTTTACAGGGGTATTTAAATTATCAACCGTATCGAAAGTATATCCTTGTTTTTTTAATGTTTTTATTACATGGTCAAGACCTTTTGGCAGAGCTGTATTTCTGTCAAAGACATGCATTAGTACAACTGATTCGTCATTCCATTTTGCCTGTTTTATGATCCTGTTATATTGTTTTTTGGGCATTTTTGCGCCTACATCATCAGGGAAAGAATTCCAGTCTACATAATCGTATCCGTGCGATTTCGTTAATTTGATAGCTTTTCTTATTACCTTTTTGCCTCCGTAAGAAAAGGAAACGGTGTTATTTGTTCCTCCTGGGAAACGGAAAATCCTGCAGTCATATCCGGTGGCTTTTAAAAAATTGATCCTGTTTTTCTCTAAATCCTTAAGGAAAGCCTTTGGGCTTTTATATACTTTTTTATAATCGTGAGAATAAGTATGAAGTGCCAGCAAGTGTCCTTCTTTCACTATTTCATTAACTACTTTTTTCCCTTCGTTATTTTTTGCGCCGTTAAAGAAAAATGTTGCTTTTATATTATTTTTCTTTAAAACTTTTAATACTTTATAAGTCATCTTTGTTGGTCCGTCGTCAAAAGTCAAATATATTTTTTTCAGTTTTCTTGATTTAATATCGTTTTTGTTTACTTCACCAATGGTAAATAGGTCTTTATTTTTATTAGTCATGGAAGATAATAATTCTGAGATACTAAACTTATTTGTATTCGCATATGAGATAATATCTTTATTCCCTTTAGTTTTTATTATTTTGATTTTTTCGTTATTATCTATATATCCTGACAGCTCTCCCTTTGAGTCATATATCTTGCAGACAGTTTTTGTAATCGCATTATCTTCTTTATTTTTTGAATACTTTATCGGTCCTTTGATATTTTTAGATGATATAAAAGTATTTTCATTTTTGCTTTGTATATTTTCGTAGGCTTTGTTATAATTATTTACAGATGATATATTTAGTGTCACAAGTAACATTAAAATATATATTAGAGAAAATAAAATTGTTAAGTTTTTTTGCATAGAGTTATTTAAATCATTATTCATAACTTTATTATTATACCAAAAAGAACGACAAATTAAATATAATATCAATAAAATTTTTGTTAAGATTAGGAGTAAAAAATGGAAAATATCAAAGCAGCGATTTTTGATTTGGACGGAACTATTATTAATACTTTGACTGACCTTGCAAATGCGGGGAACTATGTTTTAAAAAAGAATGGATTTCCAATTCACGATAATGAAGAATATAGGTTTTTTGTCGGAAGCGGGATAAGAAATTTATGTATTAGGATCCTTCCCGAAGATAAAAAAAATGACGAAGAATGGATCTTGAAAATTTTTGATCAGTTCAATGAATATTACGGAAAACATTATATGGACAATACCTGTGCTTATGACGGCATTAATGAAATGCTTGATACTTTGATAAAAAATGACATAAAGGTAGCGGTTCTTACCAATAAAGGACATGAATTCACTGTGCCTATGCTAAAAAAAGTTTTTGGTGAATTTCCTTTCAGTGTGATTTTAGGAAAAACCGATAAGTATCCTGTAAAACCGAGCAGGGAATGTATAATGCATGTCATCGGCGAACTGGATGTAAAAAGCAGTGAATGTATATACATAGGTGACAGTAACGTGGATATGAAGACTGCCATAAACGGAGATATAGAAAATATAATCGGTGTAAGCTGGGGCTTCAGACCTATTGAAGAATTAAAGGAAGCCGGAGCGAAATATATAGTCGATACGCCAAAAGAAATAATTGAAATAGTAAATAAATTAAACGAAAAATAAATATATAAATTAAAGGAGAAATATTATGATTAAAGCAGCCGTTTTTGATTTTGACGGGACACTAATGGATACTTTGGTTGATACAGCTCTTTGTATAAATCATGTATTAAAAAATCATGGGTTTGATGAGGTTCCCATAGATGAGTATAAGAATATTTTCGGAGGAAGCTGTTACGATATGATAAATCTTGTAACTCCGAAAACCATGAACGACCCTGTGCTCTTACATGAAATGGATGTCGAAGTTCAGTATCATTACTCAAAACATTATAATGAAAACTGCAAACCATATAAAAATATCAGGCATGCCATAAGAGCTCTTAGGAAAAATAATATAGATATATGTGTTATTACAAATAAACCTTCAAGACTTCTTATACCTCTACTAAATGAATTTTTTGCAGATATAGAATTTAAGCATATAATTGCTGCCGATTCGGGATTTCCCCTAAAACCAAATCCTGCTTCCTGCAATCAATTGATGCAGACTCTTGATATACATCACGATGAAGTAGTGTTTATAGGCGACAGTGAAGTGGATATACAAATCGCCAAAAATGCCAGGGCATTTTCTATCGGCTGCGGCTGGGGATTCAGAGGCGGTGAATCGCTTATTAAAGCAGGTGCCGATTATGTTATCCATGAACCTATGCATGTTGTTGAGGTTGTGAATATACTTAATAAACGTTCACTTAAGGATATTATGGAAGAAGCTAAACTGATACTTAAAATGCTTAAATAGTATTTTAAATACTATCTATAAGTATAAGGTGAGTTGAAATTTATAGTTTTTGGGTTTGTAAAGCTTAAAATCAAATACTTTGAATAGGTTATTTATAATCGATTATCAGACAGTGAAAGTAAAATTAATATCGTAAGCTTTATCATAAAAATTTAAGCGAATTAAATAAACTTAATAAATACATAAATAGTTTTAAGGGTTTCATTATAATAATTATAGAAGTCATATTATTTACTTTCTAAAAATGAGTTTTATAATTGTATCATATTTATAAAATTTAAGGTTATTTTAAGGTTAGGGTATATAATAAAAAATGATTTAGAAATAACATTTATTTTTAAATCAATAGCTTACTTATTTATGTATTTGTAGGTGCGATGTTTTACAATTAAAAAACTATTTTATTTAGTTTACAAGGGCGTAAATTGTTGTTTGATTTACGTCTTTTTTTAGTGATTATTTCTTTGTATATTTTAAATTATATTTTTGTTTTTTTATCTTTAAAAAGTAGGTAAATAACAAAATAAGTGATATAATTAACAATATATTGTTTAAGGGAAGTATCAATGGAAACTAAAATATATGATCTTACGAAAGATGACAATTTAACAGAGATTTTCAGCGATGCCGCAAGTGTTATAAATGCGGGCGGTACCGTAGTGTTCCCGACGGAAACGGTATACGGTCTTGGTGCAAATGCTTATGATGATGAAGCGGTAAAGAAAATATTCAAGGCTAAAAACAGACCAAGCGATAATCCTTTGATAGTACATATAAGTGATCTTGATATGATAGATGATTTGGTTACATGTATCAGTGATGATGCAAGGAAACTTATGTCTAAATTTTTTCCGGGTCCTTTGACTCTTATAATGAAAAAATCTTCAAAAGTTCCAAACAGCGTATCTAACGGACTTGATACTGTAGGTATAAGGATGCCGAGCGATAAGGAAGCCAATGGTTTCATTAAGGCGTGCGGTGTCCCCATTGCGGCACCCAGTGCAAATATTTCAAAAAGACCTAGCATTACAAATAAAAAATATCTTGTAGAGGAGTTATCGGGCAAGGTAGATATGATACTTTGTTCAAAAAATTCTTCAATAGGACTCGAGTCTACGGTTTTGGATGTTTCGTCAGATAAAGTGAAACTTTTAAGGCCGGGAAAAATAAGTGCTGAGGATATTGAAAAAGTCATAGGTAAGAAAGTTTATGGATACAATGGTGAAGATGCACTTTTACCTAAATCTCCCGGAATGAAATACGAGCATTATAAACCAAAGACAAAGGTAGTCGTGCTTAATGGAAATGATAAGAGTATAATCAATTATTTAAACGATATAAAAGCAGATGATGCCGGCTTTATCGGGCTGGATAATATTACTCAAAAGATTGGTAATAAAAAAATCAAATTAAAATCTTTTGGTAAAGATATAAGTGACGCAAGCAGAAATCTTTATTATCTGCTTAGAGAGATGGATAGTGAGAATTTGGATATTATCTATGTTCAGGCTATGGACAGTAGAGGGATAGGTCTTGCGTATATGAACAGGCTTTTAAAGGCTGCTTCGGGGGATATTATACACCTGTAAGGCTCTGCCTTACAATCCGCCAAGTTTTGTCCGAAGCAACAAAACTTGGATGTAAATGCTTCCGCTGGGCGCGGAGCCTTTGCGCACTTAAATCTTCTAAAAATTCTTACCCAGCATTTTTGAAGTAAGTGCTACCCCATCCCCATTGAATTGATAGTTATATGATTTATTTATAAAATCTACTTTGAATTTAAATCGGGAATTAAAAGAGCTTTATAAAAGGGTTTTCTTATAGTATGATTATGGCTGTATATTATTTTAAATCAATGCTGATTTAAATGTAAGTATAGGTTTCAGTATATATATTAAAACTTGATTATTATGTTAAAAACTGTTATGCAGTTTATATAAATACACTAAAAAAAGGAGTAAATAAAATGAAAATAGTAATTGCTAGTGACCACGGTGGTTATGAATTAAAACAATTTTTAATCGAAACATTTAAAAAAGAAGGATATGATTTCGTAGACTACGGTACGAATTCCGAAGAAAGTGTTGATTATCCGGATTATGCTATAAAAACATGTGAAGATGTTGCGGCAGGTAAATTTGACAGAGGTATTTTGATTTGCGGTACAGGTATCGGTATAAGTATCGCGGCAAATAAGGTTAAAGGTATCAGAGCTGCTCACTGTACTGACTGCTTCTCTGCAAAGATGTGTAAACAGCACAATAATGCCAATGTTATCGTACTTGGCGGTAGGATAACAGGTCCCGAACTTGCTGCCGAAATTCTTAGAACGTACTTAAACGAAAAAGAATTTTTAGGTGGAAGACATGAAAACAGAGTAAATAAAATAAAAGCATACGAAGAAAAAGTATATAAATAGTAAGGAATAGAAATAATGAATAATGTAGATAGTAGACCTTCATGGGATGAATATTTCATGGAAATGCTGGAAGTCGTTAAAACTCGTTCCACTTGTATAAGAAGACATGTGGGTGCGATAATCGTAAAAGACCATAAGATAATTTCAACAGGTTACAACGGCGCTCCGAAAGGTCTTGCTCACTGCACAAAAGATACTTGTGTGAGACTTAAATATAACATTAAAAGCGGAGAAAGACATGAGCTATGCAGGGCAACACATGCCGAGCAGAATGCTATCATTTCTGCGGCAACCATGGGAGTAAGTGTCGAGGGAGCGGATATTTATATAACCGACTCGCCATGTATCCTCTGCTCAAAAATGCTTATTAATGCAGGTATCAAAAGAATTATTTATAAAGGAAGCTATCCCGATGAATTTAGTTTGGAACTATTAAATGAAGCGGGGATAGAAGTTATCAAATATGACACAGAGGGATAAAAATAATGAAATGTCGGATATTGCAAAGGCGGTATCGATAATATTACAGCTGGGACTTACCATGGTAGTGACGATTTTGTTATGCCTGTTCTTCGGTAAGTTTTTGGATAATAAGTTTCATAAAGACAATTTATGGACTTTGATATTTTTATTTCTTGGTGTATGTGCGGCTCTTAGAAATATGTACTATATAATAAAGAGCTTCATAAATGATAAATAAGATAGATAATATATCCCGCCTTTTTAGGCGGGAAGAAAATAAAAGGCAATATAAAAAATACATAAATGAGGTTTAAAAATGGTAAATAAGACAGATGACAATTTAACGGTCGAAGAGCTTTATAAAGAACAGCTGGACATATGCAAATATACTGTATTTTTAAATTTAATTTTTGTTGTTTTAGTATTGCTTTTTAAATTTGATAGGAGTATAATCCTAGGAATAATGGCGGGATGTATAACTGCGATAGCCTTTCATTTATGGCTGTTTCAGGACCTTAGGACCGCTATAAAGCTGGATAAGGAGCAGGCAGTAAACTATGCCAATATTCATTCTTTAATAAGGAAATTGCTTCTTATCATTGTAATAGTTTTTCTTGTTGCTAACAAGTGGATTAAAGTAAATGCGGTGGGACTTATAATAGGTCTTTTATCACTTAGAGTGGTACTGTATTTATATAATCTTAGAACTGTAAAAAACAAGTAATTTAAAAACGGAGAAGAAAAAAATGGGTATAACTATAAGCACAGTTAATGAAGTTTTTAAAATCGGAAATATCCCCATATCCAATACTATCATTTGGACTGTTTTTGTTCTTGCTCTTACCTTTGCGATCTTGATGTTCCTAAAAAAGGATTTACAGATAAGACCGACAACAAAAAGACAGGTTATTGCGGAAACACTGGTTACTTCAACAAGAGATTTTGTAAGTAATACCATGGGTAAAAAGAATGTTGGTTTTTCACCGTATTTCTTTTCTCTTGCGGCATTTTTATTGATATCCAATCTGAGCGGGTTTGTCTTTTTAAATATAGTAAGACCTCCTACAGCGGATGCGGCAACGACACTTACCTTGGGTTTTCTTACATTTATATTGACTCAATTTTTTGCAATCAAATCCAAAGGTGTAAAGAAGTATATAAAATCGTTCTTTGAACCGATATTTATCCTTCTTCCCATAAATATTATAGGAGAAATCGCAAATCCTGTTTCACTTGGATTTCGTTTGTTCGGTAATATCACCGGGGGTATGATAATCTTGACATTGGCTTACTCGATCTTTTTAGGTTCGACTACAGCGGCAATGTTTACCTTTATTACGACTTTATTACTTTGTATATATATGAAATTTGGCAAACCAAATAAATTTACTCAGAATAAATTTGTAAAGACCATTGCGATTTTATTACTGATACCATCATTCTTCCTAGCATTCTGTCACGGATATTTTGACTTGTTTGCGGGGATTTTACAAACATTCATTTTCTGTATGCTGTCAATGGTATTCATATCATCTGCAATGGATGAATAATAAGTCTTTACCCGACTTTTAGCCGGATAAAAAATAAATAAAAAAACAAAACACACACTTTATTCAAGGAGGAAATAATAATGAATATTTCAGGAAGTGATTTAATTTTAGCATTCTCAGCACTAGGTGCAGGTCTTGCAATGATAGGTGCATTAGGTACCGGTGTAGGTCAAGGTAATGCTACAGGTAAGGCTTGTGAATCAGTAGCCAGACAACCTGAAGCTGAAGGAACAATTTTAAGAACATTACTTGTCGGTTGTGCGGTTGCGGAAACATCAGCTATTTACTGTTTGGTTATCGCTTTAATCTTATTATTTGTTAAACCTTTTAGCTAAGATACAGTAATGAACAATAATATTAAGGTGGTGATTTTATGTTAGCCGGATCATTGATAAACTTTTCAACAGAAATGCTTTACCAAATGTTAATTCAGGGCGCTATCTTTTTACTGTTCTTTATCTTGGTTAAGAAATTCTTTTATGAAAAAGTCATTGAAATAGTCGATAAAAGACAGGATATGATAACAGAAGAGTTTGATAAAGCTGAAGGAGAAAAGGCTAAGGCTGATTCTCTTAGAGAAGAGTATGAAGAAAAAGTTAAGAGTATAAATGAAGAGGCTTTAACTATTACTAATAATGCAACCAAGGAAGCTAAGGAAATAAAAGAAAATATCATTTCCGAGGCTAACGAAGAAGCAAGAAGAATAAAAGCTAAGTCCAAGAAAGATATCGAAAATGCCAGAGAGACTGCAATGAAAGAAATGAAAGACAGTATCATCGACATATCTTTTGATATCACAAGTAAAGTACTTGATACAAAGCTTGACAAAAATGCAGATGAAGCTTTAGTCAAAAAGGCTATCGAAAGTCTGGATGAGGTAAGTTATGAGTAGTGCTTCTTACAGGTATGCATATTCTTTGTCTGAATTATGTATAGAAGAAAATATGATGGAAGTTGTATATAAAGAGTTCACGGATTTTTACGAACTGCTGAATAAAAGTGAAGAGTTATATACACTGCTGTCTGACGAAACTTTTAAAAAAGAAGATAAAAAAAGAGTAATAGATAATGTCTTTGATAAAGACGATAATATAATGCTTAAGAATTTTCTGTTCTTATTGGTTGATAAAAACAGGATAGGCGAGATTAAGCTCATATATTTGGATTTTAAAAATTTATACTTAGAACATAGCGGCATTTTAAACGTAGAAGTTAAGAGTGCCAATGAATTAAGTGAAGAACTTATTGGCAGTTTAAAAAATAAACTTTCGGATAAATTTAACAAAAAAATAATATTATCTAAAAGCGTCGATAAAAATATTATCGGCGGGATGATCCTTTATATAAACGGGAAAATGATAGATTTATCTGTAAAGAACGAACTGGATATGATTAAAAGACAGTTGAAAGAAACAAAGATAGTTTAAAGAAGGGAAATAAAAATGAATTTAAAACCCGAAGAAATCAGTAGAATAATTAAAGAGCAGATAAAAAACTATGATAAAAAAATAGAAACTACATCTGTGGGAACTATTTTAAGCGTTGGTGACGGTATCGCCAGGGTTCATGGTTTAGACGGCGCAATGATGGGTGAGCTTATTTTGTTCCCGGGTGATGTTTATGGAATGGTTTTGAACTTGGAAGAAGATAACGTAGGTTGTGTTCTTTTGGGTGATGATACTGATATAGTTGAAGGCGACACTGTTAAATGTACAGGCAAGATAATGAGTGTTCCCGTTGGAGACGGAGTCATAGGAAGAGTTGTAAATGCTCTCGGCGAACCAATCGACGGAAAAGGAAGTATCGTAGCCGAAGAATACAGAAAAGCCGATGTGAAAGCAAGCGGTGTTATAGACAGAAAAAGCGTTACGATTCCATTACAAACCGGATATAAGGCTATTGACTCTCTTATTCCTATAGGAAGAGGTCAAAGAGAGCTTATCATTGGAGACAGACAAACCGGTAAAACAGCTTTAGCGGTTGATACTATTTTAAATCAAAAAGGCGAAGATGTACTTTGCGTGTATGTTGCAATAGGTCAAAAAGCAAGTACCGTTGCTCAAATAGTAGGTACTTTGGAAGAATACGGAGCCATGGATTATACTACCGTAGTATGTGCTACGGCAAGTGAAATGGCGCCTCTTCAATATCTTGCACCTTATTCAGGATGTGCCATCGCAGAGTATTTCATGGATAAAGGCAAGGATGTACTGATAGTTTATGATGATTTAAGTAAACATGCGGTGGCTTACCGTTCAATGACTTTACTTCTTCGTAGACCACCGGGAAGAGAAGCTTATCCGGGGGATGTATTCTATTTGCATTCAAGACTGCTTGAAAGAGCTGCAAGGCTTGAAAAAGGCGGTTCTATAACCGCACTTCCTATAATCGAAACACAAGCGGGAGATATCTCCGCATATATCCCGACTAATGTAATTTCCATTACGGACGGACAGATCTTCCTTGAAACGGAACTTTTCAATGCAGGTGTTCGTCCTGCCGTTAATCCGGGTATTTCGGTTTCCAGAGTTGGCGGTTCCGCTCAGATAAGTACCATGAAAAAAGTAGGCGGCCCTCTAAGAATAGAATATGCACAGTACAGAGAACTTGCATCCTTTGCACAGTTCGGTTCTGACTTGGATAAATCCACGAAAGCGAGCCTTGAAAAAGGTAAAAGAATCGTGGAAATGTTAAAACAAGAGCAGTACTCTCCTATGAAAGTAGAAGAACAGGTTCTTGTTATATATGCGGTTACAAACAACTTCTTGAAAGAAATCGAAGTTGATGAAATGAAAGAATTTGAAAAGGGATTGATCGAACATGCACATTCAAATTCACCTTCCACTCTTGATAAAATCAAGACTGCCAAGGGATTTGATGACGAGCTTGTCGAAGAAATCTCCAAACTAATAAACGACTACAAAAGTATATTTTTAAGTGGTCGAGAATAAGGAGCTAAGTTATGGCTGAAAATATGGCAGACATTAAAAGAAGAATGAAAAGTGTCTCGAGTACAAAGCAGATAACTAAAGCTATGGAACTGGTAGCGAGCTCTAAACTAAGAAAAGCCAAAGAAAGAGCTATTTGCAGAAGTCATTATACCGATGCGACTTATCAGCTCATGCTCAGAGTCGCAAAATATACTTCATATATAAACAACATTTACTTTAAAGACAGAGAAAATGCAGATAAGACTATATATGTTGTTTTAAGCGGTGATAAAGGACTTGCCGGCGGATTTAATACTAATGTTATCAAGCAGGCGGTAAGTGAAATCGGAGATGAAAAAGAGAAAGCCGTTATTTTTGCACTTGGTGCAAAAGGTGCGGATTATTTCAAGAAAAATGATTATGACGTGGTTGGAGAATATATCGGTATAAGCGATGACCCAAATTACGGAGTTGCCAAGAAAATCATAGGAACTGTTATAAACTTATATACCAGTGACGAAGATATAAGGAAGGTAAAAATCATTTATTCTAAATTTAACTCTGTAGTATCTCAGGGGATTATTAGTGCCACTGTACTTCCTATTTCGAGAAAAGCAGATAACAGTGACGGGACTCCCGTTACAAGCGAACTTGTAATAGAACCGGGCGGAGAAGAACTTCTTGAAGAATTGGTACCGCAGTATATAACGAGTCTTCTTTACGGAGCGATGATAGAAAACAATGCAGGTGAAGAAGCTTCGAGAAGGATGGCTATGAGTGCCGCTACGGACAATGCAAACGAGCTTTTGGAAGAACTTGAAATAAGATATAATTCTGCCAGACAATCAAGCATCACAAACGAACTTATCGAAATCGTATCCGGTGCGGAAGCTTTGAAATAGGAGGAGATATGATATGAATGACCAAAATTTACATTTAGAAATAGCGACTCCGACAAGGACTTTTTATAACGATGAAGTAGAAAAGTTTACTTTTAAAGCGACTACCGGAGAGATGACGATACTGAAAAATCACGTTCCAATCATGACTCTTGCGGACCTTGGGATAATGCATATAACGGATTTGAAAGGTAATAAAAGAGAAGCTACTCTATTCGGGGGAAGCGTCCTTGTTGAAAACAATAAGATACTTATCGTTACCGATGATGCGTTGTGGCCGGAAGAAATAGATATAAGAAGAGCGGAAGAAGCTAAGAGAAGAGCAGAAGAAAAACTTCATGCTACCAAATATAACAGGCGTGAATTCGTTCAAGCCGAACATAAGTTGAGAAAAGCTTTAGTAAGAATAGATTTAGCAAATACGTATGAAGGTATTTCTAGACATAAGAAATATTAGTCAGAACAAATAAAGGAGACAAAGTCCTATGGAAAATAAAAAAGGAAAAATTGTCCAGGTTGTAGGTCCTGTCGTAGATGTTAAATTTGCTGAAAATGATTTACCTAAACTGAATGAAGCTATTAAAATAGATAATCATGGTGAAGAGTTGATCATTGAGGTAAGTGAACATATCGGGGACAATACGGTAAGATGTATTGCGATGGATACGACCGACGGACTTGTAAGAGGGATGGAAGCCGTTTCTACAGGCAGTCCGATAATGGTTCCCGTAGGGGATAAAACATTGGGCAGGATGGTCAATGTTTTAGGTCAGCCTATAGACGGAAAAGAAATGGATTTAAGCGATGTCAAGCTTTCACCGATACACAGGGAAGCACCATCTTTCGAAGAAATGCAGACTGTACCTGAAATATTTGAAACAGGTATAAAAGTCGTAGACTTGATTTGTCCTTACACAAAAGGCGGTAAGATCGGTCTGTTCGGCGGTGCCGGAGTAGGTAAGACTGTTTTGATACAGGAACTTATCAGTAATATCGCTACTGAACACGGCGGACTTTCTGTTTTTGCCGGCGTTGGAGAAAGAACAAGGGAAGGTAACGACTTATACTATGAAATGAAAGAGTCGGGAGTTTTGGATAAGACTTCATTATGCTTCGGTCAGATGAATGAGCCGCCGGGAGCAAGAATGAGAGTTGCTCTTACGGGACTTACCATGGCAGAACATTTCAGAGACGAAGAAAATCAAGACGTACTTCTATTTATAGATAACATATTCAGATTTACACAAGCCGGAAGTGAAGTTTCAGCGTTGCTTGGAAGAATGCCGTCTGCGGTAGGTTATCAGCCTACTCTTGCGACTGAAATGGGTGCGCTTCAGGAAAGGATCACTTCTACAAAGAGCGGTTCCATCACGTCTGTTCAAGCGGTTTACGTACCTGCGGATGACTTGACCGACCCTGCTCCCGCAACTACATTTGCCCATTTGGATGCTACTACAGTACTTGACAGGGCAATAAGTGAAAAAGGTATTTATCCTGCTGTAGACCCTCTCGGTTCTACCAGTAGAATATTAGACCCTAAAGTAGTAGGGGAAGAACATTACCAAATTGCCAGAGGAGTTCAGGAAATATTACAAAGATATAAAGAACTTCAGGATATTATCGCAATCTTAGGTATGGAAGAATTAAGTGAAGAAGATAAATTGATCGTTGGAAGAGCAAGAAGGATTGAAAGATTTTTATCTCAGCCATTCCACGTTGCTGAACAGTTTACGGGACTTAAGGGTGCTTATGTTCCTATTTCCGAAACGCTCAGAGGATTTAAGGAAATACTTCAAGGTAAGCATGATGATTTACCTGAAGCAGCATTCTTACTCGTTGGTACGATTGATGATGCCGTTGAAAAGGCAAAACAATTACAAGCCGAAGAAGAAGAGTAATATTAAAATACATTTATGAGTTTTCATAAATGTATTTTTTTTGAGTGTAGTTTTATATAAAATAAATTGTATTGGTGATTTATTGATAATTAAATTTAGTAATATAAATAATATAAGTAATGATATTACGCATTATTATAAAAAATAAGTTGGAATGGAATAATTCCATACCAACTTATTTTTCTAATACGATATATTAAGCTTCGCTTGTTTTATAAATTTATATTATCTGATTTTGACTTATGACCGTTCGAAAAACAATCCTATGGATTTTTTTCTCATATGAAATAAATCACTTCGTTCTTTTTTTATGCTTTTAAGCATAAAAAAACGTCTTTCTTTCGAAAGACGCACAATTTCAAACATGGTGATCCGTCAGGGGATCGAACCCTGGACACCCTGATTAAGAGTCAGGTGCTCTACCAGCTGAGCTAACGGACCATTTATCACGCTTTATTATTATAATTAAACATTATTGAAATGTCAATAATTTACTTGAGATTTAGCAAATAAACGTTAAATATATTTTTAACCATAAATCTTTTCCGTTATTATTTTAGAATATTCGTCGATTTTTCCTCTTTTCACTGCATATTCAAATATACTATATCTGTTTCGTACCTTATATGCACCAATCATGCTTTTGTAAAATAAGTCTCTATCTATTTCAATTTCACTCGGCAGTGTCGGTGCGCCTACTGCTTTTAGTAATTTTATTACATCTTTTTTGTCGTATTTGTATTTAAAGACTTCTTTTGGTAATTCTTCTTTCATAAGTTCAAAAAGTTCCAAGACTATGGGCGTGGCGATACCGACTTTTATTCCATGAAGATATGGATATTTGTTTCTTTTTATGAAGTCCATCTCCCAGTAATGTGATATCATATGTTCCGCACCGGAAGCCGGTCTTGATACTCCGACCAACCCCATTGCCACACCTGTGAACGTGAGAGCCTCAAGGAGGTATTGAACGGATTTTTCATCTCGGTTCATCAGTTTATCTGCACTGTCGATTACTCTTTGTATTGCCCTCTCAGTGAGTGTTATACATGTTTCGCAAATATACTCTCCCGTTAATATATTTGACAGTTTCCAGTCCATCAAAGCTGTTATTTTACCGACAATATCTCCAAACCCGGCTCGTATCAGTTCGTCCGGTGCATTTTTCATTATATTCACATCTCCTATTATGGCATAGGGAAGAGTTGCCTCGAATGAAATCTTATAACCGTCGCATATGAGAGGTGAACCGTCGGAAGCATAACCGTCCATGGACGGTGCAGTACATATTATGATATAGGGTATCTTTGTTTTCACGGATAAGTATTTGCCGAGGTCGTTTATTGTCCCGCTTCCTATCGCAATTATAAGTTCGGTGTCATTTTCAAGTTCCATAAAAAGACGACCGAGGACTTTTTCGTTTGGGATCAGGATTTCTTTGCTGTTTGGAATTATAAAATTTTTGAAGGTATGATTATTGTTTTTCAGTATTTTAACTGTCTTTTCTCCCGCAGCATTATAAGTATTTTCGTCACTGAAAATAAATATTTTTTTATCCTTGAATGTGGATAATACTCGGTTAAGTTCATCAAGTGCATTATTTTTTATACATATCTCCTTAATAGGGAGGCTATGTCTTTTCCCGCATTTGCATTCAAAATCCAAATTTGACATCTCGTTGATGCTCATTTCTAATATATTTTTCATCTTTCCTCCGAAATTAAATTATTATAGACCACCATTTCGTATTCTGTTTTGTATGCTTCGGATTTGACTTCAACGTATTCAATAAGCTCGTTTTTTCTTGTAAAAGTGGTGGATTTTAGTACACATATAGGCGTTTTTTCTTCTATATTCAAGTACAGTGCTTCGTATTTATCGCTTGGTTTTATCAAGACTTTTTGTGATGCTTTAAATGGTATGATACCTTTGCTTGAAAGTACGTCATATAAAGACTTTTCCGTGAAATCTTCATGAAGTAAATACTTGGTATGATTTATCGGTATATATGACGTAGCGAGAGAAAATAGATTTCCGTCTATATATCTAAGCCTTTTTAAAAGGAATATTTCATCATGTATGTTGACATTTAATTTTTTTGCTATTCTTTCATCGGCTTTTTCTATGTTTTGGGAAAGTATCTTATTTGTAACTTTCTTACCCTGCATTTTGGCATCATTGAAGAACCCGACTATGGAAGTAAGCTGGTGGTCGGTATAAGGGCTGTTTCCAAGGTAAAAGGCACCTTTTCTTTCTTTTCTTATAATAAGCCCCTCTTCCTCCAAAAGGTTCAAAGCAGATATGATAGTTGGTCTGCTGACGTCATATTTTATACATAGTTCTCTTTCTCCCGGGAGATTGCTGTAATAAGGAAGTCCTTTGAAGTCTTCTTTTATCTTTTCTTTTATTGATTTATATAGCGGTTTATTTTTAATGTTGTTCATACATATCTCCTTATATCCACTGGATATATTATTTAATATTACAATATGTGTTTTTTAATAAATTGTCAATAGTATTTATTAATATATATCTCCAGTGGATATAAAATATTCATTAGATTAAAGAAATTATGAACTTAAATGATATGATTTATAAACAGGTTACATAAATTTTTATAATTTAAAGGTAAAAATATTTTGTATTGAAAGGGTATTGGAATTTTAATAAATTAAAGTACCATTAAAATATCTCTGATAATCTTAAGCTCACTTTTTTTGATAATTATTAAATCCTTTTATATAGAGAGTTTAATAATTTGGTTTTAGAATATTATTATTTTTGATATTACTGTAATAGGCTATTTAAAGGGATTTGTAAAGTTGCACTCCGCAAGGGGTGCGTAGATTAAAAGATAATGCTATTCTTTTTTAAGATAAAAAAGAACGAAAAAATCTCCGCTCAAGCCTCGGAGGCTGAAGCAGTAGCTAAAAGGTATGCAAAACCTACATTTGCAAATCATTTTTGCGGCATTTTATTTAGCAGTGAGTAGTTACATATTTAATTGATATTGTTTACATTTTATTTTAATGGCAAAGTGAAATTTTAACTTTATAATGAATAAACATAAAATCTTATTAATATATTGTGGATTGAAATAAGGTATACATAATAACAGAGAATTATTTAAAAGTGTTGTACCTTGCATAGTATGCATGGATTGAAATTCAACGATGATGAATAGCCCGGAACAAAAGGTAGTTGCAACTCATACGAGGTATGTGAATTAAAACTGTATACCTAAAGGATTAGGAACGATAGACAGCGAGCGGTCGCACCCCGCATAGGGGGGCATGGATTTAAAAGGTTATGATAATTTGCTCGTTTATAGATTTAGAGTTATGCTCCTAAGAATTGTATGTAGTTACAAATGAAAATCATATGTTATTTTTATAAAGAACTTATATTTGTATTTTTATATAAAACTTTTTATAATGAATTGAATATGTATATTTAAACCTAAAAATTTGAACTGAGTTCAAATTTTTATTCGTTAATAAAGCATTTTAATAAAGTCACACTAAAGTTTTATGATTTACTTTTACATATGGTTTTATGGGTAAGGTAAATAAATTATATAATATCAAAGTGAAACATTCCAAATAATGATTATATATAATAAAAAAGGAGACTTATTCCAAGTCTCCTTCCACTTTTTCAAATAAATATTTATATTTTTCACTTAAATAGCTTTCCAAAAATTTATTTTCAAATTCATTTACATCTCTGCACTGTTCGCCAAGCTTATAAATCCTTTCAAATAGATTTGCTGCAATTTTCATCAGTTTGTAATTATTGCATTTCTTAAATATGATATTTTTCCTTACATCTATCGTTGCTTTAATATATGTATCCATAATATCACTCCTTGGTATTTTTTGTATTATCATAATAACATTTTATACTGTAGAAAAATTGTAGTATATCTGATAATTAATAATTTTTACTGTGATGTATTTTTCAGATTAAAAAAATAAATGTAATTATTATGTTAAATTTTGATATAATACTTTTATAAAGTATTAAAGGAGCGAAAAATGCATAATTTTGTTGATTATTTCGAAGAAGATGAAGTATGTGATTTAACGTCGGTCAGTTTTGTAAGTCCCGAGTTTAGGGAAAACTTGGATTTTGGCGTTACCGATGAAATAGAGATATTGGAAGCAAACAATAAGGAGCTTATTATAGATTTCACGAGAACACTCGTATATGAAAATGACGATGATGTAGAGCCGTTCTTACAGGTCAGTGCAACCGCCAATTTCAGCGTTAAAGATGATTTTAACGATACGATAGTTCTTATGTCAAAGACAAGTGATTTGGAAAATAAAATACTGGAAAACGAAGAATTTTTCTTGAGTTCTACCATATCAGGGGTGTCTTTGTTGATTTCTCAGGTACTTTCTTCCTTCGGCAAGGTACCGGTTATCACGCCTCCCGTATTTATGAGCGAAGACGATGAAGAGTAGGGCTGTAGTTTAATTGATTTTTCTAAATTTACAGAAAACTCTTGACATTAAAATAAAAAAAGTGTATTATTCTATACAACATTAATATAGAAAACCGTAGAGAAAGAGTAGTAGGCAAGATAAGAATGATTTAAAGAGAGCTATAGGCGGTGTGATTATAGCATGATTTCCTTGTTGAATGGACTTTTGAGGGTGACTTTGAACTGTAGTAGGGGTCATCGGGTTCCCGACCCGTTATCAGACCGGGCGCATATGATGGTATGTGTATGAGAGTGGACTTTTATGTCAATTTGAGTGGTACCGCGGATAATTTCGCCTCAAGCAAAGCAATTTGCTTGGGGCTTTTTCTATATTAAAAATAAAAATTTTTAATAAAGTGAGGAAAAGAAATGAAAAGAACAAAAAAATTATTGATGGTTGGACTTAGTTTAGTATGTGCAGTAGGATTATTTGCCGGCTGCGGAAACAGCGATAGCGGTAATTCGGCGGATAAAACATACGAACTCGGTATTTTACAGTTTGCAAATCACGGTTCACTTGATAATTGCAGAGAAGGATTTTTACAAGGTTTAAAAGAAGAAGGTATCGAAGAAGGCAAGAATTTGAATGTGACTTACAAGAACTCCGGTTCGGACGCTGCAACTGATAACCAAATAGCTTCAAGCTTTGCTTCAAAAGATATGGATATGATTTGTGCGATAGCTACTCCTAGTGCACAAAGTGCATATAATGCTGCTAAGGATAAGAACATTCCAGTTATATATACGGCAGTAACATCTCCGAAACTTGCGGGTTTTGTTGATGACAGCGATAAAAATGTCGGAGAAATCACGGGAACATCTGATTTGGTACTTGCCGATGACCAATTAAAACTAATTACCGATATGATGCCAAAAGTAAAAAATGTAGGTATACTTTACAGTACCAGTGAAGTTAATTCAAAAGCGGGTATCGAAGCTTACGAAAAAGCAGCAAGCAAGTATGGCGTAAAAATAATAACTCAGGGAACAAGCAGTGCGGCTGATATCCCTATGGCTACAGACAGCTTAGTTAAAAAAAGTTGATTGTATCACAAATTTGACTGACAATACTGTAGTAAGTAATCTTCCTACGATTTTAGATAAGGCAAACAAAGCTAAGAAACCTGTTTTCGGTTCAGAAATAGAACAAGTTAAGATAGGATGTATCGGATGTGTAGGTATCGATTTTGTAAAACTCGGTAACCAGACAGGTAAAATGGCGGCTAAAGTTTTAAAAGGCGAAGCTAAGGCAAAAGATATGCCTTTCGAAACTTTTGATTCCGGCGAAATCGTTATAAATACCAAAGTAGCAAGTGACCTTGGTATTGAAATCAGCAACGGTGTGAAAGAACAGGCAAGTCAGACTTTTGATAAAATAGAACAGTCAGGCGAAAATAAATAATATAGTTTATTATCCCTTGGGATTTTAATAAAGTATTCAAACGTCAAAAAGGTTGAGCTCCTAAAATCATAAATTTCTAAAGAAATTTATCTAACCCTTATTAAATTTATTATGTAAAACTTATGGTATTCTCGAAAAACTTAGCGGAGCTTGACTTTTGACGTATGAATTAAATAGTAAGTAATTAAATATATGGTTAAGGCACATCTTAACTGTATACTTATTTATTTAAATAAGAAAAGGAGATAAAAAGTTGGATTTGATCATCGGCGTTTTTGAACAAGGCTTTATATATGCAATCATGGCAATAGGCGTATATATAACATATAAAATATTGGATTTTCCAGATTTGTCCGTTGACGGGACATTTCCTCTGGGAGCTGCAATTACGGCAATGCTTATTATAGCGGGGGTAAATCCTTATTTGACTCTTATTGCGGCAACGCTTTTAGGAGCCTTATCGGGAGTTCTTACAGGTATCATACATGTTAAATTTAAAGTAAGAGATTTATTATCGGGGATAATCATGATGACCGCATTATATACGATAAATCTTCGTATAGCGGGAGGTGTTGCAAATGTACCTATATTCAATTATAAGACTATATTCGATAATGATTTTATAAATGGTATATTCCCTGAATTTCTTGCTCCTTATAAGACTATGATAATAATATTCATAGTTCTTATTATCTCTAAACTTTTACTTGATTTATATCTTAAGACGAAGTCCGGATATTTACTTAGAGCTGTAGGGGACAATGAAAAAATTGTTACTTCTTTGGCAAAAGACAGTGGGGTAACGAAAATAATAGGCTTAGCGATAGCAAACGGACTTGTTGCTTTAGCGGGAAGCGTTATGTGTCAGCAGCAGAGGTTTTTTGAAATCACAATGGGGACAGGGACTATAGTTATAGGTCTTGCAAGTGTAATAATAGGTATGAATGTATTTAAAACAGATAAGATAAAGGCGACTACAGCTGTAGTATTCGGTTCTGTTATATATAAAGCATGTGTTGCTATTGCTATTGAGTGCGGTCTGGAGGCTTCTGATTTAAAGTTAATAACGGCTTTATTATTCTTTGTAATATTGGTATTCAGTATGGACCGTAAAAAGAAGGTGAAAGAATGATAAGATTAGAACATATAGATAAGTATTATAATATAGGTACGATAAACGAAGTTTGTCTTTTCAAAGATTTTAATTTGGACATAAACGATGGGGATTTTATTTCCGTAATAGGAAGCAACGGCTCCGGAAAGACTTCAATGCTCAATCTTATCTGCGGCAGTTTATCTCCGGAAAAAGGAAAGATAATACTCGGCGGAGAAGATATAACAAAGCAGAAAGAATTTGTCAGAAGCAGAAAAATAGGAAGAGTGTATCAGGATCCTTCCATGGGTACATGTCCGAGTATGACGATTTTAGAGAATATGTCTCTTGCGGATAATAAAGGCAGTTCTTACGGACTTGGACTTGGGACCAATAAAAAGAGGATAGGTCATTATAAAGAATTATTGTCAAGACTTAATCTAGGACTTGAAGATATGCTTGAAAGTAAAGTTGGTTCGCTGTCCGGAGGGCAAAGACAAGCTATGGCTCTTCTTATGACTACTATGGCGGATATAGAGTTTCTGATTTTAGATGAACATACTGCAGCACTCGACCCAAAGACTGCAGAAATAATAATGGAACTTACCGATGAGATAGTAAGGGAAAAGAATATTACTACAGTAATGGTAACTCACAACCTTCGCTTTGCCGTTGAATACGGAAATAGGATAATGATGATGCATAACGGAAATGCTATCATAGATAAATCAGGAAGTGAAAAGAAATCCGTTATGATAGATGACCTGCTTGAAAGATTTAATGAAATAAGTATCGAAAGCGGCAATTCGCTTTAGAATAAATAATAACATTCAAACTTAAAAAAGACTGCTGTGTGCGGTCTTTTTTATTGTAGATATATAAAGGGTAAGGGGCGCGGAATCTGCGTAGCAGGCGTAGTGCCCCGTTTTCATGATAAGTTTTTAAATATCATATTTTGTATTAATTTGTTATTAATGTATATTTTTTGTAACTTTATTTATTTGTTACATGGATTAATATATAATGTAATAAATATTGTTTATATCTTATAGAAATAAGTAAAAACGTCCTCTTTTCGTAATGGAACTATGCTGTTACAATACGTATGAATTATGGTTGTGTAATAACTCAAAAAAGTGTAAAATAAGATAAAAATAGTTTTAATTAAAGGAGAATGATATGAAAAAACTTTTAAGTGCTGTTATGGTGCTTTGTATGATGTTTTCAATAGCATCTTGTTCATCTAATAAAGATGATTCAAATATTGAAGAACAGCAGCAAGCAACATATCAGGTAGAAGGAACAGCGGAAGAAGTTGGAGACGGCTCATTAAAAATCAAGACGAGAGCAAATGAAGACTTGATCTTTGATATATCCAATGCTGCTGTAGTTACAGAAAAAGATATTGAAAAAGGCGATGATATCTCTGTTTTATATTCAGGGGAAGTTAAAGGAAATGATACATCTAATGTAAAAGTCGTTAAGGTAGTGGATACTGGAGCGGAAGTTATTACTCTTAAAGCAACTGTTGTAAATATTAAAAACGATAAGCTGACTGTTAGATCAGGCGGCAAAAAATTAACATTTGATATCAACAATGCGGAAGTTCATTATAAGAATGGTATAAAAAAAGGTAATATTATTCACATTTCGTATTCCGGGAAAATAAAGGGAACAGATACTTCTCTTGTGACTGTACATGAAATTATTGATAATGAAATGAACAAAGAAAGAGCCAAACATGATAAGAATAATGGTAAAAATGCCGTTAAGATATCAAAAGTAAATGAAACTGTTTATGCGACTTGCGTAGTTCGAGTAAGAAAAGCAAATAGTTTATCTTCTGAAGTAGTTGGCAGTTTGAATTATGGAGAAAGTGTAAAGCGTATAGGTATTTATGATAATGGCTGGAGCAGGATCGAATATAATGGCCGTGTAGCATGTGTATCTACTCATTACTTATCAACGGATAAACCAAAAGAGAAAGTTGTATCATCTACAACAAAAGAAGAGACAAAGAAAAAAACAGCTAAAAAAGATACCAAGAAGGACAATAAAAATAACAAGAAAAAAGATAATACTACTACTGGCAAGCCTGCTTCTTCAGATACAAAGATAATTGAAGGTACGATCGAAGATGCGACTATGAATAATTTGATTGTAAAAGTGACAAAGGGCGAAAATAAAGGCAAAAAAGTTGATATCCTTACCGACGGTGTTGAAATACATACAAAGAATGGCTTGATTATAGGTAATAAAGTTAAAGTTGTTTATCAAGGAAGTTTGAAAAATATAATACTTATCGTTGATAACGATGCTAATATAGAAAGCAATTCAGATACAGCGGATACTTCTGAAAATTAAATAAGCAATAAAAAAGACACTTTCAAGTGTCTTTTTTGTGACGGGGCGCGGAATCTGCGTAGCAGGCGTAGTGCCCCGTTCTCCAGATAAAGGATTTTATTGTATTAAATTATTTATTACTTGTAAGCAGAGGCGGTTTGTTTTCATCTTTTCTGTCCATTAGCCATTGTCCCATCAATATTTTAAGCACCGCAAAAATAGGTATTCCTATTACCATTCCCACAACTCCGAACAGGCTTCCGCAGAATATGATTGAAACTATTACCCAAAAACCGTTTAGTCCCACTACGTCGCCAAGTATTTTCGGTGCAAGAACGTTTTGATCGATCTGCTGAATGAAGATTATTATGAGTACCATAATAATTCCCTGGATAGGTCCGCCTGAAATCATTGCGAATATAGAGCATGGGATGACACTGAATATCGGTCCGAAGAGAGGTATCATATTTGTTATCGTTATGATGAATGCTATGAGTGAAGCGTACTTGATTTTGAATATATATGCAAGAGCCATTCCCATTGCTCCTACTATCAGTGAGCATATAGCTTTGCCGGATAAGAATTTAAAGAACATATAATTCATTAAATCCAATACATAAGATACTCTTCCGTAAATCCTCTCTGAGAATACTGCTTCTGAAACTCTTGAAACTTGTCTTAATAAAGTGTCTTTATCTATTAGCATATAAAGTGCAAGGAATATTGCTATGAATACATTGTAAACTGTTTTACCTACACTCATCGTTGCATTTACCAGGTTTGTGCCTATTCCTTCGACCCAGGTTTTTGCGAAGCTCAGCATATTTACCAATGTTGCATTCACTCCGCTTGATGTAGTTATGTCTATATTGAAAAAGTTTAGGATATTAACTACCATAGGGTGCTTAGTTAAATCAGTAACGAAACTTTCTATCGATCCCATATTATCCTGAATTGATGTTATAAGTGATGTTATACTTGTGATAGTACTCGGAAGGACGATATATACTATTAGTGTGATTATCAAGATAGCTATTATCATTACCGCTACTGAAGAGAGAACGCGGTTGGTTCCGTCCTTAAACTTGGAGTGTTTATTTATCCTGTTGTATAGGTTGTCTACCGGCTGATATAGGAAGAACGCTATTATAAAGCCTATGAGTACCGGCTTTAAAGGAACATAAAATGCATTCCATATACCCACAAGTTTATTGCTGAAAGAAGATAAATTTTGAATGCCAAAGTAAAAAGCTATTATAAAACATACCGCAAGCGTTATTAAAACGAGGTATTCAATATATTTCCGTTCAATATTTTTGAATTTTTTCATTGTATCCCTCTCTTTTTTCATTTATTTTCAAATTATATCATACTAATAAGTTAAAATACTATAAAGAAAGTATATTTATGATATAATTAATTAAAATTTAATAATTACGAGGTTAATATGATATATTATTTGATTGTTATTATTAGTGTGGTTTTAGACCAGATAAGTAAAAAAATCGTTATAGATAATTTAAAACCTATAGGCACCGTCCCTCTTATAAAAGATGTGTTTCATTTTACTTACTGTGAGAATACCGGGGCTGCCTTCAGCATTTTTTCTAAAAATACAGCGCTTCTTACTGTTGTAAGTCTAGTATTTATATTGGTTGTTTTTTACTTCTTATTTAAAAATATAAAAAAGAAAAATCATAACAAAATGCTGCTGTTCGGATTATCTTTTATATTAGGGGGAGCAATAGGTAATTTTATAGATAGATTTTTTCATGGTTTTGTAACCGACTTCTTTGATTTTAGACTTATAAATTTTGCAATATTCAATATTGCCGATGTTTTTATAACAATAGGCGGGATTTTATTTTGTATATACATTTTGTTTTCTAAGGATGATGAGAGTATATTTTAATAAGTGAGATAATCAAAATTCATTTAAAATTTTATTAATGACTTTATTTTAATTATTTAATGTTTATTGAAAATATTAAGGATCTTGCTTAGGTCCTTTTGTTTTGTTATAAAATAAAAAATAATGAGTCATAACATTATATAATATTAGGTATATATATCATATAATAAGATTTTATGTGGTGTATTATTTATTTTATACGATCGATATCCTTATTTATATAAATTTGTTAAATTTATTATTTCTTTGTGTTTTAATGTTTTATTTAATTAGAATATATAGCAATAAGCAGTTAAAAAATAATAGAGAAAATCTTATAATCATAGTTTTTAAACTTAGTAAAAAAATAAAGACTTATTACTTAGTCTTTATTTTTTATATTCTCTAACTAGCTCAATCAATTTATTTTTATCATTTTTATCCTTATCTTCTATTACTTCACTTAAAAGATATTTTAAAATTTCCCCTACGTCTTTACCGGTAAAGCCCAAGGATATAATGTAATCTCCGTTTATCTTTAAGTCGCTTATCCTATAAGGTTCTTTGTTTTTTATTACTCTTTTAGCAAATTCTTCGGTGTCCCTAAATCTTTTTAGATTATCCTTTACCAGTTCATGATTTTTTGCTTCGTCATCGGCGATCCTGACTTTTATTAAATCAAAGAATAGTTCCTCACCGAATTCGTTAAGTTTTTCTTTTACATATTTGTTTTTCGGAGCCATATATTTGTCATGATTTTTTATAAGCAGCAGTATTTTTTCTTTGGTATCATTGTCGAATTTAAAATCATCCAGTATGTTTTTAGCCATTTCCCGGGAAATATCGGAGTGATTGTAGAAATGGTCTGTATTTTCTGCATCAGTCGTTTTAGTTTTGACCTTACCTATATCATGGAGCAGCATAGTCATTTTTAAATGAAATACATTTTCTATATTATTGAATGTTTTGTAGGTATGTTCTCCGACGTTTTGCATATGGTATTTATTGTTTTGATAAGTATGGAAACATTCTTTGATGATAGGAAATAGAACAGTTATAAAATCCATTTTGTTGATATCCATATCGCTTTCAAATATTTCTTTTATCTCGGGAAGTATCCTCTCTTTTGCTACATTGTTAAGTAAATGCATATTTTCTTTGATAGCATTTAAAGTGTTATTTTCTATTTCAAAATCATATCTGCCCATAAATCTATAGGCTCTGAGTATCCTTATCGCGTCCTCTTTAAATCTTTCCTTACCGTCTCCGACAACTCTTATGATACCTTTTTCTAAGTCCTGTCTTCCCTCAAATAAGTCGATAAGTCCGGATTTCTCATTATAAGCCATTGCATTTATCGTAAAGTCTCTTCTCGATAAATCTTCTTCTATACTTGATAAGAACTCTACACTTTCGGGTTTCCTGTTTTTTATATACTTTCCTTCTTTTCTGAATGTCGTGACTTCTATGGGGGTATTATTTATTATTACAGTTACGGTCCCGTATTTTATACCTGTCGGTATGGTTTTATATTCTTTGAATAACTCCATTGTTTCTTTCGGAGATGCGTTTGTTGTTATATCGTAGTCTTTGGGAGTCTTTCCCAATAACAAGTCTCTTACACATCCTCCAACTATATATGCTTCATATCCGTTATTATTAAATTTATCTAAAATGATTTTTGCTTCTTTTAATATATCTAATTTCATAATATCACCTACTTGATTTTAACACTTATCATAGATTTTTACCAACTGTTTTTTTACTATTCAAATTCCTATATAAAGTAATATAACAATATGATATAAAAACTAACTTTTCTCTTTCAAAAACATCTCTTTTTTGATAAACTTTATAAGAACAAATAAAGAAAAGAGAATTTTAATGAATAATTTAACTATAGTTGCCACATGTACTTTCGGACTTGAAAAAGTACTTAAGAGAGAAGTAACCGACCTTGGATATGAAATAGATAAGGTGGAAGACGGGAAAGTTTATTTTAAAGGAAACAAAAAAGATGTGATGAATGCAAACCTTCACCTTAGGACTGCGGGAAGAGTGCTTATATTTATAACTACCTTTGATGCATATTCTTTTGATGACCTTTTTGATAATGTTGAAAGTTATCCTTGGGAAGATATATTTGAAAAAAATGCAGGTTTTAATGCTACAAAAATAAGCAGTGTAAAGTCCAAATTGTTTTCCAAAAGAGACATCCAAAAAATCGTAAAGAAAGCTATAGTTGAAAGACTTAAGAGAAAATATAAATTAAACAAGCTAAGTGAAAGCGGTTCATACTATGAATTGATAGTGAATATAAAAAAAGATAAGGTCAGCATTTTTATAAATACTTCCGGTAAGGGGCTTCATAAGAGAGGGTACAGAGAGAACGCATTAAAAGCACCTTTAAAAGAGACTTTGGCAAGCGGTATTATCTTACTTTCCGGATACAGAGGCGACAGACCTTTCAGCGATGTCATGTGCGGAAGCGGAACTATTGTTATCGAAGCTGCAATGAAAGCAAAGAATATAGCTCCCGGGCTTAACAGAGGATTTGCTTTTGAAAAATGGAAAGAGTATAGCAGTAAAGACTTCGAGCTTTTAAAGGAAGAAGCGAGAGCGGAAATCAAACCTGCCGAAGTGAGACTACTGGGAAACGATATAGATTATAGAGCCATAAAGCTAGCTAACGAGAATGCAAGAAAAGCCGGCGTTGAAGATGCAGTCGCTTTTCAGAAAATGGATATGAAAGAATTTCGCTCCAGAAAGAAAAACGGTCTTATGATAGTAAATCCTCCTTATGCTGAAAGGATAGGCAATGAAGCAGAAGTAATACAGTTATATAAAGATTTCGGAAAGATGTATGAAAATTTGGAGGATTGGAAACTGTTTGTTTTATGTGCTCATCCGATGTTTCAAAAATACTTCGGTGAAAAAGCGGATAGGAACAGAAAGTTATTCAACGGGAATATGCTTTGTTATTTATATCAGTATTATCCCAAAAGAAAGTGATTTAAAGAGAGGTATTAATGACTGTAAAAGAGGCTCTTGAAACTGCAAGTAGAAAATTAAAAGAAAATAATATAGAAAATCCGATAAATGAAGCAAAATATTTGCTTAAATATTTATTAAAAAAGGATGATGTCTTTTTTATAACTGATTTAAATTATGAGTTGACAGATGAAGAGATCAATGAATATGAACAACTCGTAAATAAGAGGTGCGCACATGTACCTTTCGGTTATATAACAGGTATAAAAGAATTTATGGGACTTGATTTTCATGTGGATAGAGAAACCCTTATTCCTCGTCCGGAGACCGAAATCATAGTGGAATATATGATTGAGCATTTTAAGGGTATTACTCTGGATATATTGGAGATCGGTGTCGGAAGCGGGTGTATAAGTATATCTACAGCAAAGTATCTTGAAAACGTAAATATTTTAGGAGTGGATATAAATGAAAAGGCACTTTCTATAGCGAATAAAAATATTGAGTATCATAATGTAGATGATAGGGTTAAGTTTATAAGAAGCGATATCTATGAAAATGTAGAGGGTAAGTTTGATGTTATTATTTCGAACCCACCGTATATAAGAAAAGATATTATAGAGACTTTGGAAGATGATGTTAAAAAGTATGAGCCTATTTTAGCTCTTGACGGCGGGGAAGACGGACTTTACTTCTATAGAGAAATAATAAAAAATGCTTCAAAGTATTTAAATGAAAGCGGTCATATTATTTTTGAAATCGGATATGACCAAGGAGAGCAGGTTAAGGATCTGCTTATTCAAAATAACTTTACGAATATAGAAATCATAAACGATTTAGCGGGATTTGACAGGACTGTTGTGGGGAAATTAAAATAAAAAAGAGGATATTTAAATATCCTCTTTTTTATTATTGTATTTATTTTACCATTTTACACGCCTTTATCAAGTTTACCATCAAGCAGGAAGTTGTAACACTTCCCACGCCTCCGGGAACGGGAGTTATGCGTCCCGCAGTTTCATAAGCACTTTCAAAGTCCACATCTCCGCACATTTTTCCGTCTACGAAGTTTATACCTACGTCTATTACCACAGCACCCGGTTTTATATAGTCTTTATTGACCATATTTCCTCTGCCCACCGCAGCGATCAAAACGTCTGCTTTTTTGCATACTTCTTTAAGGTTCTTTGTTTTGGAATGACAAATCGTTACCGTTGCATTCCTGTCAAGTAACATCATGCTAAGTGGTTTACCCACTACGAGACTTCTTCCTATAAGAACTACTTCTTTGCCTTCAAGTTCAATATCGTAATGATCCAATATTTCCATTACTCCGAGAGGAGTGCATGGATAAAATCCGCTATTATCTGATATGAAGACTTTTGCCAGATTGATCGGTGAAAAGCAGTCGATGTCTTTATTGGGATTTATCAGATATTTTATTTTGTCCTCATCAAGCTGTTTTGGAAGAGGTCTGAAAACCAATATGCCATGTATCTTATCGTTATCGTTTAAAACTTTTAAATTGTTATCGAAATCTTCCTGTGATATATCTTCTTTCAGTACGACGGATTTTACGGATATATCAGCCTTAGCCATTAATTTTATTATGCTCGTTTCATAGGAAATGTCGCTTTTATTTTCTCCTACTCTTAAAACCGCAAGCTGAGGTTTGATACCTTTTGACTTTAATTCTTCACATTCTTTTCTGCATTTCAATATTATTTCATTTGTAACAGTACTACCGAGTAATCTCTTTGTCATTTATATACCCTCTATATTTAATTTGTTCAATACTTCTTCGTATATTTTATCGCATAGTTTTATTCCGTCATTGACTTTATTTTTATAAGTATTTAAGTTTTTATCTATAAAATCTTTATCCGTAATGGTTCCCATGTTTATCATCATGTTAAGATATCCGCCTTTTAAAGCGCTTCTTAAACATTCTATCCCAACACCCACATCGCTTATCAGTAAAACAGAGCCTTTTTTTACAAGTTCTTTATGAAGCATTATCGCTTCGTATGCGGTGTCGATGATTTCCATCGGAGCTTTGCAGGCGATAATGGAACATCTCGATATTTCCTTTTGTTTTTGCTTTCTTTCTTCTTCCGTTTCTGCTTTTATCCCATATGCTTTAGACAAGGGAAGAAAGTTTTCTTCATCTTCATCTATCAGGTCCAGAAATCTGTTTTGCAGTTTTTTTGATTTATTGATTATTTCTTTTATGTCTTCTTCAAATTCGGCGTACTTCTTTTTACCTGTGGTAAAATTTGAAACCATGCCTGCAAGAGCAGTTCCGAGGGAACCGCATAAAGAAGAAACCCCGCCTCCTCCGGGAGCAGGGTCCTTGCTGTAAGTTTTATTTATAAATTCTTCAACTTCTATATTTTTATAAGCCATAATTCTACCTATCTGACTTTAAGTCCGCTTTCGATATCTTCTTCGGGAGTTATGAATGTAAGTTTCCCGTCATTATCTTCCGCAAGTAAAATCATTCCCTGTGAAATTTCGCCTCTTAGTTTTGCTGGTTTTAAGTTTGCAACGACTACGACGTTTTTACCGACAAGTTCTTCGGGAGTAAAGTATTTTGCTATACCGGAAACGATTTGTCTTTTTTCACTTCCCACCATTACTTCGAATACGAGTAATTTATCGGCGTCGGGATGTTTTTTTGCAGAGAGTATTTTACCTATCCTAAGGTCTACTTTTGCAAAATCATCAATGCTTATTTCACTGATTTCTTCGACTTCTTTTTTAGTTTTCTTGTCTTTTTTCTTTTGTGTTTTTTCTTCTTTTTTATCTTCTTTATCTATCTTAGCCAAGACTTCTTTTGCATCGAGTCTGTTGAATAAAACGAAGGCTTTGTTTAATGTTATACCTTCTTCAAGTCCGCCGAATTTTAAGATACTTTCATAAGATGAATTTTTAGTGTTTAACATCTTGATGATATTTTCTCCCGTTTCGGGTAGGAAAGGAGTTATAAGAACACCGATGACTCTTATGGATTCAAGCAGGTTATATAGAACCGTTCTTAATCTGTCCTGTTTATCTTCTTCTTTTGCAAGTACCCAAGGCATCGTTTCATCGATATATTTATTACTTCTTCTCGCAAGAGCTATAATCAGATTTATCGCATCCGCAACTTTTAATTCGTTCATCTTTTCCTCTACCAAAAGAGGCGTTTTTTCCGTAAGTTCAATAAGTTCATTATCTATATCTTCTATATCTTTTGGATTTGAAACGATACTGTCAAAATATTTCTTGCTCATTGCAATGGTCCTGTTTACAAGGTTACCTAAAATATTTACGAGTTCTCCGTTTATCCTGTCGATAAGCTGTTCATAAGTAAGGGTCCCGTCCTGTGCAAAAGGCATTTCTCTTAAAAGATAATATCTTACGCTGTCTACTCCGAATAAATCTACAAGGTCGTCGGCATAAATAACATTTCCCTTTGATTTGCTCATCTTTCCTTCGCCGAGAAGCAGCCAAGGATGTCCGAAGATTTGCTTTGGAAGAGGTAAATCAAGAGCCATGAGCATGATAGGCCAGTATAAGGTATGAAATCTTAAGATATCTTTACCTATTAAATGCACATCTGCTGGCCAATATTTATTATAGTTTTCTTCGTGGTTCCCGTCAGGGTCGTATCCAAGGAAAGTGATATAGTTTGAGAGTGCGTCTATCCAAACATAAACTACGTGTCCCGGGTCAAAATCTACGGGGATACCCCATTTAAAGCTTGTTCTCGATACGCATAAGTCCTTTAGCCCCGGTTTTAAGAAGTTGTTTACCATTTCGTTCTTTCTTGATTCCGGCTGAATAAACTCGGGATGAGTTTCTATATATTCCATTAATCTGTCGGCATATTTGCTTAATTTAAAGAAATATGCTTCTTCTTTTTCATAAGACACTTCTCTCCCGCAGTCTGGGCATTTACCGTCTATTAGCTGACTTTCCGTAAAGAATGATTCGCAGGGTTCGCAGTACATTCCTTCGTATTCGTCTTTATAAATGTCACCTTGTTCGTATAGCTTTTTAAATATCTGCTGTACCTTTTTTTCATGATATGGGTCTGTTGTCCTTACGAATTTATCGTAGCTTGTGTTCATGATATCCCAGATCCTGTGGATTTCTTCTGAAACGTTGTCTACGAATTTTTGCGGAGTTATCCCCGCTTCATTTGCTTTTGTTTCTATTTTTTGTCCGTGTTCGTCCGTTCCCGTTTGGAAATATACGTCGTATCCGGTAAGTCTTTTATATCTTGCTATACTGTCGGCCAATACTATTTCATAAGTATTTCCTATATGAGGTTTCCCCGAAGTATAAGCTATTGCGGTTGAAATATAATATGGTTTTTTACTCATTTACTCATCTCTCCTTAATAAAAGCAATAATAACTTAATATTACCAAATATCACCTTTAAAATCAATTATATTAATATTTTATCCTAAAAAATCATAACAAAACCTTTAATGATTTTACTTATATCATAAATAATCACTTTTCTCTGTTCACTTGAACAAATCAAGTTTAATTGGTATTATATATTTAAGAATTATTTCTGTGATTTTTTATTGAGTTTGTATTTTGTTTTATTAAAGATAGAGGGAAAAAATGAATAAATTATATGTGGATATGACCGGTATCAACGGAGGTTTCGGGATAGCGGCGGATAGTGACGGTGGATATATAGGAGGTATAGGACTCGACTTTGAACTTTGGAGCAGAAATCCTATATATTATATTTCAAAAGAACTTAAATGTTATTTGATAAACAAAAGCAGTAAAAGGTTTATGAAATCACCGAAGGATTGGAAAAGTTCTTTGACACCTTATGATAAAATTACGATTTATAAATCGAAAGCGGAAGCGGAAAAATATGTGGACTTTTTAGATATAAATGATGAGCTTGGGGATTTGCCTTCCGCAAAAGATCTTTTTCCCGAAAATGTAATATTTTAATCAGATATGGTCATTATTACATTTAATGTTATATTGTTATATCTGATAATATTTTATCAAAAAGTTGAACGTTTTAATGGTTTATGTTATTATAAAAGGCAACAATTAAGGACTTATTATGTAATGTTTTTTTACTGAAAGGAGGGTAATCATGGAAATGCTAAAAAGACTTGAAGAAAGAATAAAAGAATATTCAAAGGATGCAAATCTGGAGATAATCGAGCGTGCATATCTTCTTGCCAAAGACGCTCATAAAAATCAGACTCGTTATTCCGGAGAACCTTATATATCACACCCTCTTGAAGTAGCCTTTATTTTGACGGATCTGCATATGGATACCGATACAGTATGTGCTGCGATTTTACACGATGTTATAGAAGATACATCCGCAAGCTATGATATGATAAAAAGTAATTTTAATGAAAATATAGCAAACCTCGTAGACGGTGTCACTAAAATAGGTAAGCTTCAGTTTGTGACAAAAGAGCAGAGAGAAGCGGAAAATCTGAGAAAAATGGTTATAGCCATGGCAAATGACGTGAGAGTTATAATCATCAAATTAGCCGACAGGCTTCATAATATGAGGACCCTCTCAGCAATGAGACCCGATAAACAAAGGCAAAAGGCAAGGGAGACTCTCGATATATATGCTCCCATTGCTCACAGGCTCGGTATTTCCAAAATAAAGTGGGAACTCGAAGATCTTGCTTTATTATATTTGGACCCGGAAGCATATCACGATATAGCAAGGAAAGTAGCCCTTAAAAGAGAAGAAAGAGAAGCCTTTATCGACAATGTAAAATATATGCTCGGTAAAGTACTTAAAGAGTCGGGTATCGACGCAAAGATAGAAGGGCGTCCGAAACACTTTTATTCCATTTACAGAAAGATGAAAAAAGGCAAAGCCTTTGAAGAAATATATGATTTATTTGCCATAAGGGTCTTGGTCGATACCGTAAAGGACTGTTATGGTGTCCTCGGGATGGCACATACCCTTTGGAACCCTATGCCGGGAAGATTTAAAGATTATATAGCAATGCCTAAGCCTAATATGTATCAGTCGCTTCATACGACTGTATTCACAAAGGGCTCCGAACCTTTTGAAATACAGATAAGGACCTATGAAATGCACAGGACAGCCGAGTACGGTATCGCTGCACACTGGAAGTACAAAGAAGGTTCAATAAATAAAAAAGATGATAATTTCGAGAAGAGACTCATTTGGATAAGAGAACTGATGGAAATGGAAAATGAACTTGAAAATGCAGATGAGTTCATGGAAGGAGTCAAATTTGATTTATTTACAGACGAAGTTTTCGTATTCACGCCGAATTCAAAGGTTATTCAGCTTCCAAGCGGAGCTTGTCCGATAGATTTTGCATATAGGATACATTCCGATATCGGTAATCAGTGCGTAGGCGCAAAGGTAAACGGAAAAATGGCACCTCTTACCTATAAACTTCAAAACGGAGATATCGTAAGCATAATCACTTCTCCGAATTCAAAAGGACCTAGCAGGGACTGGCTTAATATAGTTAAGAGTTCTCATGCAAAGACGAAGATAAAAGCTTTCTTTAAAAAAGCCGACAGAGAAGAGAATATAATAAGAGGCAAAGAAGCCTTGGAAAAAGAAGTAAAAAAAGAGGGCTATTCCTTAAGTACCATTGCCACAAACGGACATCTCGAATTTGTCAAAAAGAGATTCAACGTAAATACGTGGGACGATTTATATTCCGCAATCGGTTATGGAGGGCTTAAAAGCGGACTTGTTTTTCAAAGGATAAAGGATAATTTTAAGGACGAGTTTGAAAACGAAGAAAAGGAAAAAGAAGTCAAACTTGTTAAAAATAAGAAGAGTAAAAACGGCAATGCAATAAACGTTCAGGGATATACCGACCTTGCAGTTTTCTTTTCAAACTGTTGTAATCCGGTACCGGGAGACAATATCGTAGGTTATATCACGAAAAACAGGGGGGTCTCCATTCACAGGGCCGATTGTATAAATGTAAGCAATACGATAAATCAGGAGAGACTTATAAACGTATCGTGGAACAGTGATGTTTTAAACGAAAACAAGACTTTTGAAGCCGATGTAAGGGTCACTGCACAGGATAGGATAGGTCTTGCGGCAGAGATAACGACCATAGTCAGCAATGAAGGTTTCAGTATGTCTAACTTTTCTGCATGCTCGGATAATAAGCACGGTTCGACAGTAAATATAAGTTTGAACGTTCATAATACAAAAGAACTTGAAGATCTATTCAGAAAAATCAAAAATGTTCAGGGCGTTAAAGATGTTTACAGAGTGTAGTATCTTGCTGTGATTTATAAGATACTACGAATTTAATCAATATAAAAGGAGGATATCATGACAGTACCAACACCTCATATAAATGCAAAAGAAGGGGATTTTCATAAGACGGTTTTAATGCCGGGGGATCCTTTAAGAGCAAAATATATTGCCGAAAACTTTTTAAGTGAAGCGGCGGAAGTAACCAATGTAAGAGGGATGCTGGGATACAGCGGAAAGTATAAGGGTAAGAATATTTCCGTAATGGGTTCGGGAATGGGTATACCTTCAATAAGTATTTATTCTCATGAGTTATACAGTTTTTACGGAGTTGAAAATATAATAAGGATCGGAAGCTGCGGAGGGTACAGCGAAGACGTGAATGTAAATGATGTGATAATAGCGCAGGGTGCATGTACTAATTCCAATTTTATGTCTCAGTTTCATTTGGAAGGGACTTTTGCTCCCATAGCGGACTTTGAACTTTTATTGAATACTTTTAATAAAGCAAAAGAGCTTGGTATAGATGCTAAAGTGGGAAATGTACTATCCAGCGATAACTTTTATGCACAGGGAAGTGAAGGCTGGAAAAAGTGGAAAGATCTGGGTGTACTTGCGGTTGAAATGGAAACCGCGGGATTATATGCCGAAGCGGCAAGCCTGAATAAAAAAGCTCTCGGGATATTTACCGTAAGCGATCACTTTATTTATACCGATACGATACTTTCAAGCAAAGAAAGAGAAACTAAGCTGAATGACATGATAACACTTGCTCTTGAGACTTTTGCGGAGTAAAATAAATACAATTAAATATTTATGAAATAATAAGACATTGCATATGTTGCAGTGTCTTTTGTTTTGAATTGATATCAGTAAAAATTGGGAAAAGTAAAATTTATTTTATGTATAAATAAAATGTCAAGGATTAGAATTTTTAAGAAATCAAATATAAATTATATAATAAAAGAATTAAAAATTTACTTGGTTTTATAAAATTATTTTTAATAATGATATTAAGAAGTTTAATTTATGGAATATAAGTAACAATATAATATATTTTTATATACATTAAAAAGGTATGAAAATTGTTTTAATTTAAATCATATATACAAATATGGATTTTAGAAGCGGTAATATGATTATGGTATATTAAATACAAAAATAAAACGTTGATAAACGTATACATAAATACTATAATATATCTATAAACATAAAAGAGGTGGTCGTATGAAAAAATATATTTTAGCTATTGACTCGGGAACGACGAGCTGCAGGACGATTTTATTTGATGATGAAGCTAATATAGTAAGCGTTGAGCAGAGAGAATTCAAGCAGATATATCCGAAAGCGGGATATGTGGAGCATGACGCAATGGAAATATGGATGACACAGCTATTTACCATAAAGCAGTGTGTTCAAAAATCCGGTGTCGATGTAAAAGACATAAAAGGAGTAGGTATAACAAATCAAAGGGAAACTACCGTAGTATGGGATAAAGATACCGGATATCCTATATATAATGCTATCGTATGGCAGTGCAGAAGGACTGCGGACATATGCGAAGATTTAAAGGATAAGGGGTTTAGCGAATACATAATGAATGCTACGGGGCTTGAAATAGACGCTTATTTTTCAGGGACGAAAATCAAATGGATATTGGATAATGTAGAGGGAGCCAGAGAAAAAGCCGAAGACGGCAAATTACTGTTCGGAACGATAGATACATGGCTTATATATAACCTTACAAAGGGCAAATATCATGTGAGTGACTATACCAATGCTTCTAGGACGATGCTATATAATATAAAAGAATTAAAATGGGACGAAAAGATCCTTGAAGCTTTAGATATACCTAAATCAATGCTTCCAACGGTTGTGGACAGCAGCGGGATAATAGGAAATATGGATAAAGAAATAATCGGAGAAGAGATACCTATAGCAGGTGTTGCGGGAGATCAGCAGTCTGCACTATTCGGTCAGGGGTGTTATGAAGTGGGCGAAGCAAAGAATACTTACGGGACGGGTCTTTTCCTTCTTATGAATACTGGAGAAGAACCTATAAAATCGAAGAACGGGCTTCTTACTACGATAGCATACGGAATAGATGGTACGGTTAATTATGCTTTGGAAGGAAGTGTATTTATCGGCGGTGCTGTCGTTCAGTGGTTAAGAGATGAGCTTGGACTTATTCAAACCGCAAAAGAAACTTATGATATAGCGATGAGCGTTGAAGATACGAACGGGGTATATATCGTTCCCGCATTTACGGGAATGGGGGCTCCTTACTGGGATATGTATGCAAAAGGGATAATCACCGGGCTTACCAGAGGTGCAAAGAAAGCACACATAGTGAGGGCGGCACTTGAAAGTATCGCCTATCAAACAAGGGATTTGTTGGATGCTATAATCGAAGACAGCAATGTTCCTTTAAAAGAATTGATGGTAGACGGCGGGGCGTGTGAAAATGACTTTATAATGCAGTTTCAGGCAAATATGCTGAATTGTCCGGTAAATAAACCGAACTGTATAGAATCCACCGCTTTGGGTGCTGCATTCCTTGCAGGACTTGCGACGGGGGTATGGAAAGATAAAGATGAACTTAAAAAGGTAAGGACAACAAAGAAGATTTTTACCAATGAGATAATAGATGAAAAAAGAGAGGAGTTATACTCAGGGTGGAAAAAATCCGTTGATATTTGTTTGACAAAAAAAGAAGAAGCTTTTGTGTAATATTAAGACCGCTTTAAGCGGTCTTTTTTGATATCTAAATTTTCAGTTTTTATTTCGGGGCACTACGCCTGCCTGCGGCAGATTCCGCGCCCCTTGGTATACGCTAAACAGCTTTTAATATCTTAATAAAATTTTTATAAAATATATTCATCACAAAATAAGAACAAATGTTCATATTTCTATGTACATTTAAAATATTTTGTAGTAAAATTAAATTAAATCTTATAATAATGTGTTTAATGTGAAGTATAAAGTATATAGGAATTAGGTTGGTTTAATAAAAAATAAAAATTGATTATTAAGGAGGTATTTATATGCCTGAATTTAAAGTGCATTCTCCCTTTGAACCGTCGGGAGGACAGCCAGAAGTAATAGATAAGTTATCAAAGAGTATACTCTCAGGGAACAGAGACCAGACTCTTCTCGGTGTTACCGGCTGCGGTAAGACTTATATAATGGCAAAGATAATAGAAAAGGTGCAAAGACCCGCTCTTATTATGGCTCACAACAAAACTTTGGCGGCTCAGCTTGCGAATGAGTTCAGAAGTTTCTTCCCCGATAATGCGGTGGAATATTTTGTAAGCTACTATGATTATTATCAGCCCGAAGCATATGTTCCGGGAAGAGACTTATATATAGCCAAGGACTCCAGCATAAACGACGATATAGATAAACTTCGTCACTCTGCGACCTCGGCGTTATTCGAGCGTAAAGACGTCATAATAATAGCGTCTGTAAGTTGTATTTACGGACTGGGTAGTCCTTTCCACTATAAAGAACAAGTCTTATCTCTTCGTCCTGGAATGATAAAAGAAAGAGACGATGTGATAAGGAAGCTCATAGATATACAGTACACGAGAAACGATATAGATTTTCACAGAGGGACTTTCAGAGTCAGAGGAGACAGCGTAGAGGTATTTCCTGCCAACAGCAGTGAAGAAGCAATAAGGATAGAATTCTTCGATGATGAAATAGACAGGATACTCGAGATAAACTCACTGACGGGAGAGATAATAAGGAGTATAAAGCATCCTTTTATTTATCCTGCAAGTCATTATGTTACGGATGAAGTGAGTATAAATAGAGCCCTTAAATCCATAAGCGAAGAATTAAAAGTTACGGCAGAGGAATTTGAAAAGAACGGGAAGCTTTTGGAAGCACAAAGAATAAGAGAAAGAACTAATTACGATATAGAAATGCTTAGGGAAATAGGAAGCTGTAAAGGAATAGAAAATTATTCAAGACATCTTAATGATCTTCCTCCCGGAGCTCCTCCTTATACTTTGCTTGATTATTTCCCGAAAGATTTTGTTACGTTCATAGATGAATCTCATGTAAGCGTACCTCAGATAAGAGGTATGTACGCAGGGGACAGAGCAAGAAAGATGAACCTTGTGGATTACGGTTTCAGACTTCCTTCAGCTCTCGATAACAGACCACTTAACTTTGAAGAGTTTGAAGAGAGGATGAACCAGCTTGTATACGTATCCGCCACTCCGAACGATTATGAAAAAGAACGTTCCAAAGAAATAGCGGAATGTATAGTAAGACCTACCGGACTTATCGACCCTAAGATAACCGTAAAAGAAACAAAAGGTCAGATAGAAGACTTGATAGGAAGGATAAAGGAAAAGACCGATAAACATGAAAAAGTCCTCGTTACTACTCTTACGAAGCGTATGGCGGAAGATTTAACGAACTACTTAAGTGAAGTCGGTATAAGAGTGGAATACCTTCACTCCGATGTGGATACCATAGAGAGGATGAAGCTGATAAAGGATTTAAGAGATGATGTATTCGACGTGCTTGTGGGTATAAATCTCTTAAGAGAAGGTCTTGATATCCCGGAAGTATCTCTCGTAGCCATACTTGACGCGGATAAGGAAGGTTTCCTCAGAAGCGAGACTTCTCTGATTCAGACAATAGGCAGAGCGGCGAGACATCTTGGAGGGGAAGTAGTCATGTATGCGGATAAGATGACCCCGTCAATGGAAAGAGCCATAGGAGAAACCGACAGAAGAAGAAAGATACAATCCGAGTACAATGAAAAACATCATATCACTCCGAAAGGCATAGTCAAGTCTACGGAAAATGCAATGTCAGCCCTTTCCATAGAAGACGTGAATGCAGAAGATGTAGTAAAGAAGATTACTTCAAACAAAGAAGAATTTGAACATGATGTGGATAAAGAAATCGAATTGTTAACTACGCAAATGAAATTATATGCGAAGAATTTGGAATTCGAACTTGCGGCAAAACTCAGAGATGAGATAGATAAACTAAAAAAATTAAAAACAAAACAATAAAGTTTACCTCCTAAAAAGGAGGTTTTTTATTTTTATTGTTCTTTTTTTTGTCCATATAAAATATATATTATTAAATATATTGTTAGGAGAAAAATTATGGACAACAAAAGTGTAACGGATCAAAGGCTCGAACTATATAACAGAGGAAACCTTAAAATAAATGACTGTATAGATGTGCATAACTTTAATGACGAAACGGTGGTTTTGGAAACTTCTCTTGGTATGCTTACGATAAACGGAGAAGACTTAAAAATAGAAAAACTTAATCTTGAAGACGGAGAAATTGCTCTTAACGGAAATATCTATGCTATAAATTATGATGACGATATAGACTTTATGGAAAAATCATCGGGATTCTTTTCTAAGATATTTAAATAATGAATAATAATTTATATTCGCAGTATTTAGTTCTGCTGGAGACCTTTTACGGCGGATGTATACTCGGGATATTATATCACACAATAACGATAATTATTTATGCTCTTACAAAAAGGGTGACCCTTTCGGATCTTTGTTTTTGCTTGGTAGCGGGAGTTTTTACGGTCAACCTATTTTTTAAGACTACATATTTTGATTTGAGATATTACAGTGTACTGAGTTTTGTATTGGGTTTTACGGCGTACTATTTTCTGATATCACCTTTTTATAAAAGTCTTCTTTTGTTTATAACGAGGAAACTGGGACTCATAAAGACAAATACAAAAAAGGGTATAGTAAAGAGGAAAAGAAAATTTGTTAAGAAACACCAAAAGTCTATCGGCAAAATTAAAAGTTTATTAAAAAGATTTTTGTCTATTCCATTAAAAATAAAAATGAGTTATAATAAATTTAAAGTATATCTTAAAAAAGAAGGAATAGATAATGAGAAGAGAGGACTTAGAACTTTTAAATCCCCAAGACAGCATAGAAGCGAGAAAAAGAAAGAAAAAAAGATTAAAAAAGAGAGCAGGTAAGAAAAAAAGAGTTATTCTTTTGATACTGACTGCTGTCTTTACTTTGTTTGCGGTCAAGATGCTGACTATGGAATACAAATATTATTCCTTGAATAAGCAAAAAAATGAACTTACTCAGCAGATTAGCGAAGAAAAGCTTAAATCGAAGGAACTTAATGAAGAGCTTAATAATTCCGACAGTAAGTCTTATATAGAGTATCTGGCAAAAAAATATCTCGGACTTATCTATCCCAACGAAAAAGTATATGTAACAAACGAAAAGGACAAAAAATAATTATGCTATTTGATACTCATGCTCATTTAAATGACGAAGAATTCAACGAAGGTTTGGATGATATAATAAAAGAGCTTAAAGAAAAACACTTTGACGGAGTCGTAAATATAGGATATGATTATGAATCTTCGTTAAAAGCGGTCGAACTAAGCAAAAAAGAGGATTTTCTCTATGCTTCGGTAGGACTTCATCCTCACGACAGCAAAGATTATAATAAAATCCTTGAAAATGAATTTATTAAGCTGGTGAAAGAGAATGAAAAGGTAGTGGCTTACGGAGAAATAGGGCTTGATTATTACTACGATAATTCTCCCAGAGATATTCAAAAGGAAGTATTTATAAGACAGCTTAAAGTTGCAAGTGAGCTTAATAAACCTGTTATAATCCATTCCAGAGACGCCGCCGGAGATACTTATGATATATTAAAGGCACATTTAAATGGCACGGGGATAATCCATTCATGTTCAGCATCAGCCGAAATGGTCAGAGAATATGTTAAGCTTGGGATGTATACTTCTTTCTCGGGAAGCGTTACTTTTAAAAACGCCAATAACGTTAGGGAAGCCGCAAAAGCTACACCTCTCGATAAACTCTTGATAGAAACTGACTGTCCTTATCTTACTCCCGTACCCTTCAGAGGGAAGCGGAACAAGCCTCCTTATGTGGAATACACCGCAAGGATGCTGGCGGAAGTAAAAGGTATTAGTTATGAAGAAATCATAGAGATAACGAATAAGAATGCAAGAGAAATATTTAAAATAAAATAACGCCTTAGGGCGTTTTTTGTTTAGGGGCGCGGAATCTGCGTAAGCAGGCGTAGTGCCCCGAAGTGATTGGGAAATAATATATATTTTTATTTTAATATAATATATCCTATTAAATATACTATGTTTCATATTGGATTATAAAAAAAGCACCCTTTAAGGGTGCTTTTATACGTTATCGCAAATAAGATATAGGTGTCTTATTTTTTATATTTATCAACATATAAACAATTCATTTAATTTAAAGGATTATATTCTATAGTTTTGGTAAGCTGTCGAACCCTTTTTGTAACATTTCGTCAGTGATTTCTGTATCACTCATTTCACCCGCGTTATACTGCATGTAAGCAGTCATATCGAAGTAACCCGTTCCCGTTAAACCGAATACAATATTTTTTGCTTCTCCGGTTTCTTTGCATTTAAGTGCTTCATCCATTGCAACTTTTATGGCATGAGATGATTCCGGAGCAGGGAGTATTCCTTCCACTCTTGCGAATTCTTCTGCAGCTTTGAATACTTCAGTTTGAGAAACCGTTCTTGCTTCGTCTAAAATTCCGTCATGGTAAAGCTTAGACACTATAGGGCTCATACCATGATATCTTAGTCCGCCCGCATGATTCGGTGAAGGGATAAATCCCGCACCTAATGTATACATCTTTGCAAGAGGTGTTGTTTTTCCCGTATCGCAGAAATCATAAGCATATTTTCCTCTTGTCATCGAAGGACATGACTGAGGTTCTACTGCGATAAAGTGTATATCGTTTTTGCCTTGGATCTTTTCTCCCGCAAATATTCCTATAAGTCCTCCAAGGTTAGAGCCTCCTCCCGCACATCCTATCATGATGTCAGGTTTGATGTCGTATTTTTCAAGGGCTGCTTTTGTCTCTAAACCTATAATGCTTTGATGCATTACTACATGGTCAAGAACAGAACCCAAAACATACTTATAATTATTTTTGACCGCTTCTTCGACAGCTTCGGAAATAGCACATCCGAGGCTTCCGCCCGTTCCCGGATTTTCAGCTAAAATCTTTCTTCCGATTTCCGTTGTTTCTGATGGTGAAGGGATAACTTCTCCTCCGTAAGTTTGAATTACCGCTTTTCTGTATGGTTTTTGTTCGCTTGAAACTTTTACCATATAGACTTTAAGAGGAAGATCGAAGTATGCGCATGCCATTGACATCGCTGTACCCCATTGACCTGCTCCCGTTTCTGTGGTAAGACCTTTGACACCTTGCTTTTTTGCATAATATGTTTGAGCTATAGCTGTATTTAACTTATGTGAGCCTGATGTATTTGTACCTTCGTATTTGTAATAAATATGAGCGGGGGTATCCAAATATTTTTCCAAGAAGTAAGCTCTTACCAATGGGGAAGGTCTGTACATCTTATAAAAATCTCTGATTTCTTTCGGGATATCGAAGTATCTCGTGGTCGTATCAAGTTCCTGATCTACAAGTTCATCACAGAATATCGGTCTTAGTTCATCTCTCGTTATAGGCTGACCCGTTCCCGGATTTAGGAATGGTTCGTGCTGTTCTTTCATATCTGCTTTTATGTTATACCATTGTTTAGGCATCTCTTCTTCACTTAAATAAATTTTGTAAGGTATTTCTTTGTTTTTCATTTTACTTCTCCTTTTCTTTTATAAAAAAAACTCCTATCCCTGTAAGGGACAAGAGTTATATTTCCTGCGGTACCACCCAAATTGCTTATAATAAGCCACTTTGTCATATACTATCATATATGCTTCCTTTATAACGGGCGAAGATCCCGTCAGCGAATACTCTCAAAGATTGATTTGTTCACTGCCCGAGGTAAGTCCATTCGATAAATTTATATCTGCCGATTTCCACCACACACCGGCTCTCTATGAAATATAATCATTTATTTACTACTCTTACCTATATGGTTTAGTCATAATTAATTTTTTTACATCATAATCCTTTTTTTTGTGATTGTCAAGAAAATTTAGATATTTTTTTATTTTGAGTCATGATTTTAGATATGTATCTTTATGAGATATGATTTTATTTTTTTATATTTTAAAATATGTAAGAAATGAACTTTTTAGCTTTTGGAAAGCTTTTTTAATTATTTTACTTTTTCTTTAAGTACCTGTTTTTTATTTATAAATTATGCCTAATTTTTATTAGAAAACTTTATATGTTTTCTTGCTTTATTTAAAAATATTTTGTTATATATTCTATGATTATGTTGTTTCGGTTTCCTTTGAATTTTATAGTTAAAAATTTATTTAACATTTTAATAGTATTATTTTTAGAGGATTTTTTGAGAGGAAAGAATAAAAACACTTTCTTTTCCTGTAAAGTCAATAAAGAAGCTGTGCATATCTAAAAAATGATTTTATTGTATTTATTTTATATTAATGGACTTTATTCTCTATAGGTTCATTGATTATTTTAAGTATTAAAAATAGTATTGATTTGCTCTTTCTTATATCTATCTTATTTAAGTTCTGTTTATATAGGTTTATTTTATATTGTTCGTGTATATACTAAATTATCTTTATAACTTTCCTTAAATTTATTTTGGATTTTTGTTAAGTTATATTACATATCTTGATATATGAAGTTATAGTCGTAATGTATATATAGTAAATCATATATTATGAGTAAAAAAGTTAGCGTTATGGCTGATAATATCATTTTTTATCAGAATTCTTTTATTGGTACTAAAAAAAGTACCCTTTTAGAAAATATTTATTATTGTTTAAAAAGTATATTTACTAGGTAAAGTTTATTTTTCATTTGAATTGTAGGATTATTCAATGTTGGTATTATTAATGTTTTCTTTTAACAAAGGATATTAAATTAAATCATATAAAAATATATATTTTTAAAAAAGAAAAAAACATTAAAAAAGTGTTGACTTTGTATAACAAATGAATATAATAACATATGAACAGATATTCATATATAAAACAAGGAGAAATGGATATGGCAGCAAATATAGAAACATGTGAACTTAAACACGTTCACAAAGATATAGTAAAAGAAGTACACGATAAAATGCCGGATGAAGAAAAGTTATATGATTTAGCGGAACTTTTTAAAGTATTCGGCGATAGTACGAGGATAAAGATTTTAAATGCTTTGCTGGTCAGTGAAATGTGTGTATGCGATATTGCAAATATATTGAATATGACGCAGTCTGCTGTATCTCATCAGCTAAAAAATCTTAAGAATGCAAGGCTTATAAAGAACAGAAAAGACGGAAAAACTGTTTTTTATTCACTTGCCGATGAACATGTGATGACTATACTAAACCAAGGTATAGACCATATAGAAGAATAATTTAATTTTAAAGGAGACATAGAAAATGAAAAAGAAATTAAAAATGGATAATATCGACTGTGCACATTGTGCAATGGAAATGGAAGAAGAAATAAGAAAGATCGACGGAGTAAACAGTGCAAATATCAACTTCATGCTTCAAAAACTTACTTTGGATGCGGACGATGAAAAATTTGATGAAATCTTGGAACAGGCAAGAAAAGCTGTAAAGGGAGTAGATAAAGACGCAGTGATCTTATAGCCTTAAAAGGGAAAAGGTAAAAATTATGGATAAGCAGAAAAAACAACTTTACAAAATCATAGTGGCTTTAATACTTTTCTTTCTCGGTTTTTTTATAAAATACGAGACGATACAAAGCGTATTATATCTTGCGGCTTATGTACTTGCGGGATATGATGTATTATTAAAAGCGGTTAAAAATATATCAAAAGGGAAAGTGTTCGACGAAAACTTTCTTATGGCTATCGCATCTATCGGTTCCATAATATTAAGCGATTATGCCGAAGGTGCTGCGGTTATGTTGTTCTACCAAGTAGGGGAATATTTCCAAAGTTATGCAGTCAATAAATCCAGAAAGTCCATAGGAGATTTGATGGATATTTGCCCGGATTATGCAAATATAGAAAAAGACGGACAAATAATACAAGTAGACCCTGATGATATAGAAATCGGTAATGAAATCATAGTAAAACCGGGAGAGAAAGTTCCTTTGGACGGTATAGTTTTAGGCGGCAACTCCACGCTCGATACATCGGCTTTGACCGGAGAATCCGTACCGAGAGAAGTATATAAAGGGGATGAGATCCTTAGCGGATGTATAAATCTAAATGGTATTTTAAGGATAAAAGTAACGAAAGCGTTTGACGAATCCACTGCGGCTAAGATACTTGAACTCATCGAAAATGCGAGCAGTGAAAAATCCAAGGCAGAAAACTTTATAACGGTATTTGCTAAATACTATACACCAATAGTAGTTACATGTGCATTGCTGCTTGCAGTACTTCCTCCTTTGATTTTAGGTGAGGCTTTCGGCTCATGGATATACAGGGCTCTTATATTCCTTGTTATATCTTGTCCTTGTGCCCTCGTTATATCTATACCTCTCGGTTTCTTCGGCGGTATAGGTGCTGCCAGCAGCAGCGGGGTTTTAGTCAAAGGTTCCAACTACTTGGAAGCACTCTCTAAAAGTGAAATAATGGTATTCGATAAGACCGGTACACTTACAAAAGGAGTATTCAAAGTAGAAGAAGTAAATAATGAAGACGGTGTAGATGCAGATGAACTGATAGAAACCACAGCTTATGCGGAAGCTTTTTCAAATCACCCCATAGCTTTATCCGTAAAGGAAAGATATGGTAAAGATATCGATAATAACAGGGTAGGCGACGTAAAAGAGTTGGCAGGTTTCGGAGTTAAGGCAATTGTCGATGAAAAAGAAGTTTTGGTAGGTAAATATGCTTTGATGAGGGAAAATAATATTGACGCATCGGAAGCAGACAGTATCGGGACCGTACTATACGTGAGTAAAGACGGTAAATTCCTCGGAAGTCTCGTTTTAAGAGATGAAATAAAGGAAGATTCCAAAGAGGCTTTAAAATCTCTTAAAGAAGCGGGTATAAGAAAGACTGTCATGCTTACGGGAGATAAGAAAGAAATCGGTGAATACGTAGGAAAAGAACTTGGGCTTGATGAAGTGTATACAGAACTGCTTCCTATAGATAAAGTAAACAAAGTAAAAGAACTCATGGATAAAAAGTCGGAAAACGGAAAACTTGTATTCGTTGGTGACGGGCTCAATGATGCACCTGTTTTAACCATGGCTGATATAGGCATAGCGATGGGAGGTCTTGGAAGTGATGCTGCAATAGAAGCAAGTGACATCGTTATAATGACGGATGAACCGAGCAAAATAATGACGGGATATAAGATTTCCAAGAAGACACTGAGTATCGTTAAAGAAAATATATTCATCGCATTATTTGTAAAAATCGGAGTTATGGCTCTCGGTGCTTTGGGGCTTGCAAATATGTGGGAAGCGATATTTGCGGATGTGGGCGTTGCTGTAATAGCAATACTTAATTCCATCAGAGTTTTGAGATACAGAGGATAAAGGAAATATATGTGAGTTAAAAAAAGAGCAGTTAACTGCTCTTTTTTATTTTTAAAATATTCATTATCGCCATAATATCCTTAAATGTTCATTTTTAAAAGTATATAATCGTGAATATATATTTTCTTTTGAATAAATAACTGAGAAATGGTATTAATAGTAGATATGAATTAGTTATCGTGCGGGCGCGGAATCTCGCAAAGCGAGGCGTAGTGCCCGAAAGAGGAGAGTCGATATAAAAATTAAAATAAGATTAAAATTTATAAAAGTTGCAATTTTTTTCTTAAATGGTATTGACAATAAATCTAAGTGTGCTAAAATACTATTAGCACTCAGGAAAGATGAGTGCTAATGAATAGAAGAGTAAGAAAATAATATAAATTATTAGGAGGAGTGAGTAAAAAATGAAATTACAACCACTTGGCGACAAAGTCGTAATCAAAGTAAAGGAAGAAGAAAAGACTACAGCAACAGGTATTATATTACCTGATACAGCAAAGGAAAAACCTGTAATGGGTGAAATCGTTGCGGTTGGTTCCGGTGAAATCGTAGACGGTAAAAAAGTTGCATTAGATGTTAAAGAAGGCGACACTGTAATTTATTCCAAATATGCAGGTTCTGAAGTTAAATTGGAAGGCGAAGAATATCTTATTTTAAGACAAAGCGATATTTTAGCTATCGTAAAATAATTAGAGAGTAAGGAAAGGTGATATAAAATGGCAAAAGAAATTAAACATGGTATAGAAGCAAGAGAAGGCTTAAGAGCCGGTGTTGACAAATTAGCGGATACAGTTAAAGTAACACTCGGACCAAGAGGAAGAAACGTAGTTTTAGGTAAAAGTTTCGGTTCTCCGATAATCACAAACGACGGTGTAACTATTGCAAGAGAAATCGAACTTGAAGACCAATTTGAAAATATGGGTGCACAGCTTGTAAAAGAAGTTGCTACAAAGACAAATGATGTTGCGGGGGACGGTACAACGACCGCTACTATCCTTACACAGTCAATCATCAACGAAGGTCTTAAAAACGTAACTGCGGGTGCAAACCCAATGATACTTAAAAAAGGTATCGAAAAAGCAGTTGATACTTTCGTGGAAGAACTTAAGAAAATTTCAAAACCTGTAGAAGGTAAAAAAGCTATAGCACAAGTTGCTGCTATTTCTTCAGCTGATGACACTGTAGGCGAACTTATTTCAGAAGCTATGGAAAAAGTAGGTAACGACGGTGTTATAACGATCGAAGAAGGTAAATCAATGAAAGTTGAACTTGAATTTACCGAAGGTATGCAGTTCGACAGAGGTTACTTATCTGCATATATGGCTACAGATGTTGAAAAAATGGAATGTGTATACGACAAACCATACATCCTTTTAACAGATAAGAAAATCGGCAACATGCAGGAAATCCTACCTGTATTGACTGAACTTCAGCAAGCAGGCGGTAATTTATTGATTATTGCTGACGATATCGAAGGTGAAGCACTTTCTACATTGATAGTTAATAAACTCAGAGGAGTAATCAACTGTGTAGCTGTAAAAGCTCCCGGTTTCGGAGACAGAAGAAAAGCTATGTTGGATGATTTAGCTATTTTAACAGGCGGTACTGTAATCAGTGAAGAGCTTGGTATGGACCTTAAATCAACAACACTTGATATGTTAGGTAGAGCAAGTCAAGTAAGAGTTGATAAAGAAAATACTATCATCGTTGAAGGTAAAGGCGACCAAGAAAAAATCGAAGACAGAAGAAGCCAAATCAAAGCACAAATCCCTGAAACTACTTCAGAATACGATAAAGAAAAATTACAGGAAAGACTTGCTAAACTTTCAGGCGGTGTAGCGGTTATCCAAGTCGGTGCTGCAACAGAAACCGAAATGAAAGAAAAGAAATACAGAATCGAAGATGCTCTTAACGCTACAAGAGCTGCGGTTGAAGAAGGTATCGTACCTGGAGGCGGCAGCGCAATGATAGCTACTATACCTGCAATCGATGAATTGATAGCTTCTCTTGAAGGAGACGAAAAGACAGGTGCTTCTATCATAAGAAGAGCCGTTGAAGCTCCAATCAGACAAATCGCTTATAATGCAGGCGTTGAAGGAAGCGTAGTGGTTGATAAATTATTAAACGAAGAAAAAGGCAAAGGTTTCGATGCTTATAACTTTAAATATGAAGACATGTTTGAAGCAGGTATCGTAGACCCAACAAAAGTTTCAAGATCAGCTATGCAAAATGCAGCAAGCGTAAGTGCAATGTTCTTAACAACAGAAGCAAGTGTTGCTGATATCAAATCAGAAGAAAATGCTCCTCAAATGACACCTCCTATGATGTAATTATCTATAGGGCTATGACCTGTGACCCTGTTCTCTTGAAAAATCAAAAGGACCTAAAATTTCCATTCAAGCAGTGGAGGCTAATTCTCGATTTGATGATTAATTAAAATTCATAGAAATTTTAATTAAGAAATCTCGATTATTTAAAAGAAAGTCAGTGGAACATGGGGTAATAGAATATAATTTATAATCAAAAGCTCTCTTAATATTAAGAGAGCTTTTTTGAATGATAGGTTTTATTGTTATCTTTTAGATTTTAGATTATTAATATATAACTGATGTATAGTGATTTTATTAAAATTCAATTTATTATATTTTATATACCTGAGTTATTATAAGTTGAAACAGCATTATCGAAATATATTTTAAATTTGCTTATAAAAAAGAAATTCTTTATTTTTTGATAAATCACGTCTTTTTTAGTATCGTTATACTTATCGTAAATAAGATATAGGATTATGTATTTGTAAAATATAAATCCTAAGTTTGATATGCTTGATTTTGTTTTGTCTTTTTCAAGCAAACTTAGAGGCGTTTCATATTCCCCCAAAAGCATAAACATTCTGTATTTTTCGAATGAGTTTATTTGAGAGTTAGGAGTGTAATCTGTGATTATTTTTATATAATGATCTTTTTCTTTATTATTCAGTTCTAAATTATGCTCATAAGCATTTATGATTTTGAATTTTACTTTCGCAAAAGAAACTTCTTCACATTCGTTCAGTTTATTGAGCTCCGCTATAGCTTTATTTATGCTTATTTGTTTAAGTTCGTATTTTATGATGATTTCATTTAGATAATAATTATCATTTTTTTCGCTGTCTTTGATTTTATTTAGTCTTTCCGATTTCTTCTTCATTACTTTTTTGTATAAGTCATCCGATATACCTAAATTTATTAGAAATAAAATCAAGTCCAAAGCTATGGGTATGAGTATCAAAGGCAGGAAGATATAACTTTTAAAAAAGATACTGATAAGTATAAGTATGATAAATATGAATATGTTTTTTATGAGTTTTAGGTTGAGATTTTTAAAATTTAAATTTATTAAATAAAAATCTTTATCAAAATAATACATTTTTACCGCTCCTATTGAAAAAAGTTTTTCATTTTGTTATAATCCATATATAACATAAATATTATGTGATTGTCAATAAAAATTTTGATTACGGAGAAATAACGATGAATAAAGTTGAAGAAAGACAAATGAAAATAATGGATATAATAAAGAAACATAAGCATATTACCATAAACGAACTCGGAGAAATGCTTGGAGTGTCTCATCTTACCATAAGAAGGGATTTGAAAGTTTTGGAGGAGAGAGAGAATATCTCCATTGCTTACGGAGGGACTGTCTTCAGTAAAGAAGAATTTACTCATTTTTCCAAAAGGGAACTTGAAAATTTGGACTTTAAATCCGACATTGCCCTTAGGGCTATTGATCATGTGGAGGACAATGATATTATTTATATAGGAGGAGGAAGTACATGTATAGAGTTTTCAAAAGTACTTCTTGCAAGCAAATACGATTATAATCTGAATATCGTGACGAGCTGTGTAAATGTGGCAAGGACGGTATCTAAAATGCCTTCGGTAAATGTTACATTGCTGGGAGGAAGTCTTATAAATGAGAATGAAAGTATGGTATCTCTCTTCTCTTTGGATATAATAAAGGAACTGAATTTTAATAAGGCATTTTTGGGATGTTTGGGGCTCACCGATAAAAAGGGAGCAATGTTTATAGATTTAACTTTAGCAAAACTAAAAAAGATAGTAGCCGTAAATTCTCAGGAAGTGATTTTAATGTGTGACTATAATAAAATCGGTAAACAGTCCATGGCAACTGGGCTTGAGATAGATGATATCGATGTAATAATAACAAATAAAGAAGCTTGTGAGATAAAGGAACTTCGGGAAATAAAAAAACATGATGTAAAAATAGATTTGGTTTAAACACAATACAATAACATATGCTGAGCATATGTTATTTTTTTATCATAATATTGTAATTATGATAAAATATTATCAAAAGTAATGAAAAACTATTGACATAATAATACATGTATAATATAATTTTTACAAAACAGGGAGGAAATACCATGTTGATCGATTTTATACCTGAAAATTTTATCAAAGTTACCAAAAGTGTAAAAGATTTTAAAGAAGCCGTAAGAGAAGCCGGTGAAATATTACTGAGTAACGGGATAATAGAAGAAGTTTACATTGAAAAAATGATAGAAGTTGCCGAAACTCAAAAATATATTGTCATTGCTCCTCATATTGCGATGCCGCATGCAAGGCCGGAGGACGGGGTAATAAAAAACGGGATGTCAATGCTCTATTTAAAAGAAGGGGTGGATTTCGGACACAGTGAGCATGACCCTGTAAAGGTGGTTTTTGCTCTTGCCGGTAAGGATCACGACAGTCATTTGGGACTTTTGTCTAATTTATGCGAAGTATTGGATGATGATGATTTTGTAAAAAGATTATTAAATATACAAAACAAGGAACAGATAATCAAACTTTTATCAAAATAAATCAAAGGAGGTGTGAAAAATGAAGTTGCCTATCAGGATTTTATGTGTTTGCCAAATGGGGCTTGGAAGTTCCGTCATGCTCAAACTAAATATTCAAAAAGCCGTTAAGGAACTTGGTATCGAAGCTACTGTTGACAGCTGTAATGCTTCTTTGGCAAAGGGGCTTATGGACAGTGTGGATTTGATAATAACAAATTCGGATGTGGCGCCTGTAGTAAGGGAATACGGGAAGCCTATCATCGAACTTGTTAATATGGTAAGCAAAAAAGAATTGGCTGAAAAGTTAGGAGAATATGTAAAAAATAATAATTAAATAAAATTAAGGGGTACAATATGGATTTATTAATCAAAGTTGTTACACAGTTTTTCGGAAACGGGACGATAGTTCTGGGGCTTGTCGCTCTTATAGGCTCTATCCTCCTAAAGAAAAAGGGAAGCGAAATACTGTTATCAACAATAAAATGTATGTTAGGATTTGCAATAATGGACGGAGGAAGTACTCTTCTTCTAAATGCAATGGGACCTTTGAAGGAATGTATATTCCAAGGGCTCAACACTAAAGGTGTGCTTCAGCAGATGTGGCCTGCTTATGTTGCATGTTCCGAAAATTTTGCCGGAGAAATAGCGATAGTTTTTCTTCTTTCAATGCTTGTAAACGGAGTTTTGGTTAGATTTACCAAAAACAAGGGATTTGCTCTAACGGTTCATCTTCAGTTGTTTGTTGCCGCAATGTTTGTAGCATTCCTACATGTAACGACTCTTCCTACATTATGGATAATCATCATATCCACGATAGGCAGCGGTGTTTATAACTGGATAGCTGTAGGCGTTTCTCATTATTATATGAAGAAGACGGATATGACAGATGAATTTGGTTTATTTGTTTTCTGTAACTGGGGTATGGCATTATCCGAACTTATATCTAAAATAATCGGTAAAGGCAAAGATGCGGAAGATATAAACTTCCCGGAATCTTTGATGTGGCTAAAAGATACTTTTACCGCAATTACCATAACGATGTTCATAAATTATTTTATATTTGGCTTGATCGCAGGTGTTGATTTTGTGTCTAAGTTGGCAGGAGACCAATTCTGGTGGTTGTTCTTATTCTTACAGTCATTGTCATTCTCTGCGGGACTTGCCGTAATACTTTACGGAGTTAAGATGTTTATAGCTGAAATTATACCTGCATTTGTTGGTATAGCGGACGCGATATTACCTGATGCGGTAGTAGGTCTAGATTATCCTACAGCATTCCAATTCTCTCCTACAGCGGTTATGTTTGGATTTATAGCAAATTTGCTCGGTTCTCTATGTGCGACTGTATTGATGGTAGTTGTGGGTATGCCTGTATTGGTAGTTCCGGGTATACAAGGGCAATTCTTCGAAGGAGCCATAGTGGGTGTGTTCGGAAATCGTATAGGGGGACTTAGAGTAGCACTTGTTGCATCTTTCTTATATGGATTTATAACGCTGTTCTTGATTTCGTTCATTGCACCTTCAAGCGGTGTGCTTTTGGAAGCCGGAGCATTCTATGAAAGTGCTGAATTTGCGATACTTCCTTTAATTATTCAAAAAATCGTTATGCTGTTTGGTTAAGGAGAATAATTATTATGAAATATATCATGACAACCAGAGGTAAGATCGAAGACAGTGAATTGGGGTTTACCTATGAGCATGAACATCTATATACATACTTGGCTCAAAAAGACGGGGCTTTCGATTATGAGGTTACCAATCTCGATAATATGGAAAAAGATTTGAAGGATATCAAAGCGTGCGGATGTAACAGTATAGTTGACGCAAGTGCTATAGGTATGGGAAGGAACGCGGAATTTTTAAATGCTTTGTCAATCAGGACAGGAATGAATGTGATTTGCACAACAGGATTTTACAGAGATGAATATATCCCCGATGTGATTAAAGATATGAGTGACAATAAAGTTTATGATTTGATAATGAATGAAATAAATAACGGTATAGGTTATACCGGGATAAGACCCGGAATGATAAAAATAGGCGTAAGCAAAGATATCGTCACGGATGAGGAGTTCAGGCTTGGAAAAATCATGTGTGCTGTTCAAAGAGAGACAAATTTACCTTTTTATGTCCATTTCACCGATGGTACTTGTGCAGTTGAAACCGCAAAATATCTCATAGATAGCGGTGCGGTAAAAGAAAAACTTATTCTAGGTCATGTCGATGTTCCAAAAGACAGGTATTATCTGGAAAAGTTATGCAGCTTTGGTGTTAATGTTTCCATGGATAAATTCGGAAGGGACTATAATAATCATGATAAAAACAAAGTGGATATAGTGAAGTATTTAATCGGCAAAGGCTATTTGAATCGGATACTAGTAGGCGGAGATATGGGAAATACAAAGTATCTTAGTAGTTACTCCGGTAAACCCGGTCTCGATTATATAATAAAAGAACTTATCCCGTACATGATAAACATGGGTATAAACAAAGAAGATATTAAACAAATATTCGAGGGTAATCCGTCAAGGATATTTTCGGTGTAGGTTTTTCCCTCCTCCTTTAAATTAAAATTTTGAAAAGTGTACTTGAAAAAGTGCACTTTTGATATATTTAAATCCTTTTAAATATTGACAATAAGATATTTTAAACTTATAATAATACTACTTGATTTAAAAGTAAGTAAGAGGAGTAGGTTTTACATCATACAAGGGATAAAATGCCGTGACTGGAAGCATTTTTTATGCTCTGTAACTCCGAATAACAACTTGCATGAATTACTTTTGAATTTAAATAAAGCGGGTATTATACCAATTAGGGTGGCACCGCGGGAAAATGAATTCTCGTCCCTGACATTTTTATTAATGTCGGGGACTTATTTTTATATAGAAAGGATAAAAAATGGGAAATAAAATATTTGCTCCAAAAGGGACCAGAGATATTCTTCCGAAGGAAGTAAAAGCCTGGGAAATGGTTGAAGGAAAAATCAAGGAAATATGTTCGGCTTTTAATTATAAACAAATAAGGGTGCCTGATTTTGAACATTATGCACTGTTTGACAGAGGGGTAGGAGAGTCTACGGATATAGTAAGCAAGGAGATGTATACTCTTAATCACAGGGGAAGCGATGTGTTCGCACTAAAGCCTGAAGGTACAAGCTCCGTCATAAGAGCTTTCATCGAGCACGGTATGACAAGCGGTATCACACCGACGAAGCTTTATTACATCACTTCGTGTTTCAGAAGCGAAAGACCTCAAAAGGGCAGACAGCGTCAGTTCCACCAGTTCGGTATCGAAGCCATAGGGTCATATTCCGCAAGCATGGATGCGGAAGTTATCATGTTAGTAGATACACTGTTCAGCGAGCTTAAAATAAAAGGACTGGAGCTTAGGATAAACAGTGTCGGATGTCCTAAGTGCAGGAGTGACTATTACGAAAGACTTAAAAATTTTGTGGAGCCGTTTAAAAATGAACTCTGTGAAGATTGTCAGGACAGGCTGAGTAAAAATCCTATGAGGATTTTAGACTGCAAAAACGAACACTGCAAGACTTTACTTAAAGAAGCTCCTTTGATGGTGGATTATTTATGTGAAGACTGTAAGGAACATTTTGAAAGTGTTAAAGAATATTTAAATTCTGCAGGTATAGATTTCGTCGTGGATCCTAAAATAGTAAGAGGACTTGATTATTATACTCAAACAGCATTTGAATTCGTTTCTACGGATTTGGGTTCACAGGGGACCGTATGCGGTGGCGGAAGGTATAACGGTTTAGTCAAAATGATAGGCGGGAGCGATACTCCGGGTGTTGGCTTCGGACTGGGACTTGAAAGACTTATGCTTATAATGGAAGAGCAGGGGCTTTTGAATGATATGGAAGAAGACGGTATAGATATATACTTGGCGCCTGTGGGAAAAGACGCTTTGAAGATAGCCTTCAAATCTTTCAGAGAGCTTACCAAGAAGGGCATAAAGTCCGGCATAGACGTAATGGACAGAAGCCTCAAGGCTCAAATGAAATATGCAAATAAAGTAAATACGAAATATACTGCTATTTTGGGAGAAGATGAACTTAATAAAGGGGTTTATACTGTAAGGAATATGGGAACAAAAGAGCAGGAAGAAATAAAAATTGAAAATTTAACGGAATATATAAAAGGGAGTTTAGGAGAGTAAATATGAATAAAAGTAAAACAAGCTTCAGAACATGTATGTGTGCTGAAATCACAAAAGAAGATTTAGGAAAGAAAGTTACACTGTCGGGCTGGGTACAAAGAAGAAGAGACCTTGGCGGAGTTATTTTCATTCATTTGAGAGACAGAAGCGGTATCATGCAGCTTGTAGCCAACAGCGAACTTAATAAGGAAGTTTTCGAGACTGCGGAAAACATAAGAAACGAATATGTTTTGAAAGTAAGCGGTGAAGTGGTTCTTAGGGATGAAGAAAACTTCAATCCAAATATTGAAACGGGAGAACTTGAACTAAAGCTTGACACCATGGAAGTCTTGGACAGTGCAAACACTCCTCCTATATATATAGACGAAAGTGACAATGCAAACGAAGCGACAAGACTTGAATACAGATTTCTTGATTTAAGAAAAGATAAGATAAAGAACAACCTCATTACAAGAGCAAAGACTTGTTCGGTGGTAAGAAATTTCTTAGACAGCGAAGGTTTCCTTGAAATCGAAACACCGTTCTTAGGTAAACCGACCCCAGAAGGTGCAAGAGATTTCCTTGTACCAAGCAGGATAAGAAAAGGCAAGTTCTTCGGACTTCCTCAGTCTCCTCAGCTATTTAAACAAATATTGATGGTTTCGGGAATGGACAGATATTATCAGATAGTAAAATGTTTCAGAGATGAAGACTTGAGACAGGACAGACAGCCGGAGTTTACTCAAATAGACCTTGAAATGAGTTTTGTGGATGTAGACGATGTAATTGACGTAAATGAAAGACTCGTTAAGAAAGTATTCAAAGAAATCATAGATTACGATATCGAAGCTCCTATTATGAGAATGGAATTTTCCGAAGCAATGGACAGATTCGGTTCCGATAAGCCCGATACCAGATTTGGAATGGAACTTTTCGATTTGAGCGATTTGCTTAAAGACTGTAAATTCAATGTATTTGCGGGACCTATCAAAAACGGCGGAAGCGTTAGAGCCATAAACGCGAAGGGCTTGGCTGATTTCTTCTCAAGAAGAGATATAGACGCTTTAGTGGATTATGTAAAAACTTACGGAGCTAAGGGGCTTGCATGGATTGCGGTAAACGAAGACGGCTCTATAAAATCACAGATAACAAAATTCTTAAGCGAAGAAGAAACAAAGGGTATATTAGACAGAGCTAAAGCGGAAAACGGAGATATAGTATTCATCGTTGCGGATAAAAATAAAGTAGTTTACGATTCTCTGGGAAATCTAAGACTTCATATAGCTAAAAAAGCCGAAATCAAAATGGACGAAGGATTTAATTTCTTATGGGTAACAAACTTCCCTATGTTTGAATACGACGAAAATGAAAAGAGATATAAAGCTATGCACCATCCTTTCACTGCTCCTATGGATGAAGACTTGGATAAATTGGAAAGCGAACCGGGCGAAGTCAGAGCTAAAGCATATGACCTAGTTGTAAACGGAGTTGAAATGGGAGGCGGAAGCATAAGGATACATTCCGGAGAAGTTCAGCAGAAAGTATTCAACGTACTTGGTTTCAGCGATGAAGAAGCGGAAAATAAATTCGGTTTCTTGCTTAAGGCACTTAAATACGGAACTCCACCTCACGGCGGATTAGCATTTGGTTTAGACAGAATGATAATGCTTCTTGTAGATACAGAAAATATCAGAGACGTAATAGCATTCCCTAAGACACAAAATCATACATGTCTTATGTCGGACGCTCCGAGTATCGTAAGCGAAGAACAGCTTGAAGAGCTTGGTATCGAAGTGGTTGACGAGGAAGAGTAGGAATGGACAAGAAGCAAATTGACAGGATAAACTTCCTTGCAAAAAAGAAAAAGACGGAAGGTCTTACAGAGGAAGAATCAAAGGAACAAAAAGAACTTTATAAAATTTATCTGGGTAACATCAGGAAAAATTTTAAAATTACCGTAGACAGTATCGTCGTAGAAAAAGAAGACGGAAGCAAAGTTCCTCTAAAAGAATTTAATAAAAAGAAGAAAAATTAAATTACCGCGCTTATATGCGCGGTTTTTTAGAGTATGGAAAAATAAAAATTAAATATATTAATTTTTAGGAGACGATAAAAATTTATTTACGAAGATTGGCTCCGAAAATACCTCCTATGAGAGATACCAAAAGAAGCACCGGCATTTTTAAGAAAAATGCCATTATGCTGAATGTACCTTCGCTTATCAAAAGATTTATTAAAAGCAGGATAACTATAAATATAAGTCCGCTGAACAGACCGTAAAGATATCCCTTTGCGGTGGTCCTTCTTCCCGCATGTACGCTTGCGATGAACAGACTTAAATTGAGCAGGATATAAAGACCTCCCGACTGTATGCTTACGGGGAAGTCGAAGAAGTACATCAAAAGAGAAAAAATAAACACGCTTATGACCGCAAAGATACTTCCCAGTATGACAGCGCGAAGCAGGTTATTCATATTGTTACTATTCGTCATGATAAAATTCCTTTCGTTATTTCTTATAATTTCTTATATTAAATATTTATTACTTTCTCACTCAATTCATTACAATTTTTATTATTATGTGTTAAAATCTATATATATTTTTTTAAGGAATGTAGATAGTGGAATATAAAATATTTAAACAAAAGACATCAGACAATATAAACTATGATTTTATAGATAATTTAACCAAGCAATTCGATATATCTTATTTGAGTGCACTCCTTTTGAGCATAAAGGGATTTAGTGCTTTCGGGGAAGTGGAAACTTATTTGAACCCGAATATATCCGACCTTTATGACCCTTTCCTGTTTAAGGATATGAAAAAGGTCATGGAAAGATTAAAAGAAGTCATCAGAAACAGGGAAAAAGTGGTTATATTTTCGGACTACGACTGTGACGGTGTGACTTCAAGCATTATCCTTTATAAAGTTTTAAGCTTCATGAAGGTGAATACAAAAATCATAATACCAAACAGGTTCACAAACGGTTACGGGCTGAGTGACGAAAGTATGGAAATGATAATAGACGAAGAGCCTTCCTTGGTTATCACTACGGATAACGGGATAACCTCTGTTGAGGAAACGGAGATATTGAAGGATAGCGGTATAGATGTAATAATCACTGACCATCATACTCCTCCCGAAGTGCTGCCTGAGGCTTATGCGATCATAAATCCTAAGGTAGAGGGAGATAATTACCCTTTCAGCGAGTTATGCGGTGCGGGGGTTGCTTTTAAGATTGCCTGTGCGGCAGTAAAATTTTTCGAGCTGGACTTTGACATATCGCAAATACTCGTTTTCGCCATGATAGGCACCATAGCTGATATAGTATCTTTAAAAAGCGAGAACAGGACAATAGCGTCTCTCGGGCTTGATTTGATAAGAAACACGAATAACAAGGGCTTGAATGCTCTGATTAAAAAATCAGATTTGGATAAGAATAAGCTGAATTGCGGTAACATCGGTTTTCAGATAGGTCCGAGGATAAATGCCGCGGGAAGGCTTGATGATGCCAAAAAAGCGGTTAGGTTATTCCTAAGCGAAGACGAAAAGGAAGTAGATATTTTATCCCATGAGCTATGTGAGTATAATGATCAAAGAAAAGATATAGAAGAAAGTATATTTAAAAAAAGCGAAGAGTACATAAAGGAAAATGACTTACTTGAAACCTCGTTGATACTATATGTTTACGGAGAAGATTTCAACGAGGGGGTAATGGGAGTTGCGGCAAGTAAAATATGCGATAAATACAATCGTCCCGTGGTCATAATGAGCGACAGCGAAGATGGGTTTATTAAGGCTTCATGCAGGAGCATAACGGGATTTGATATATTTAAATGTCTCGATAACAGCAGAGAGTTGTTTTCTAAATTCGGAGGACACAGTGCCGCCGCCGGATTTAGTATCGAAAGAGAAAATTTGGACAGATTGATTGAAGAGACAAACGAGTATGCAAGGAAAAGAAAGATAGAAAACTTATTTTATAAAAGGGTTTACTATGATACACCAGCTATCCCTTCAAACTTAAATGTAAAGACTTCTTTGGAACTTGAGAAGTTTGCTCCTTTCGGGATAGGAAATTCCAGAAGTATATTATGTCTAAGAGATGTGAAGCTTACTAATGTAAGAGCCATAGGTAAGGACGGAACACATCTTAAATTCAGCGTCCTTTATAACGGGAATTATTATGATGCAATAGGTTTTTCAATGGGGCATTACCTTAGAGAGTATGATTTTACTAAGTCCTTTGATATAGTATTCACGATGTCGGTGAACTCCTATAAGGGGAGAGAAAAACTCCAGTTTGAAATAAAGGATATGGATTATCACGATGTGGATCTAAAAGAGTATGACAAGGCTTTTTACAATAATTTTATAAAGGATTTGGATAACGAAGATTACTTTTATCCCGAAGAAGAAAAGCTTCCTTATTCTTTTGAGACGACAATTGAAGAATATAAAGACAAAGTTTTAATAATATATAATAGAGACACTTTTTTAAGACTTATAAAATACCTGAGATTTAAAAATTATGATTATAAGATATCTTACAATGAACTTGAAAAAGAAGAAAACAAAATAAATGTACTGGTTCTTCCCGTAAGTGAGATAGGGGAAGATGAAGTCGTTATTCTCGACAGACCCGAGTTTAACGATTATGAAAGCGAAGTTTATAAGAGTGCAAAGATAAAATATCTAAAGACATCAAAGCCCATGAGAAGCGTTAAAATAACGAGAACTTTCTTTTTATATCTTTACAGGAAATTTAAACTTTTAAAGATAACGGGTAATAATATATATGAGTTTATTAATAATATAAGAAATGAAAGCGACGTTGAGATAAATTATTTTACGGTAAGGCTTGCACTCGATATAATGAAAGAAATGAATATATTGAATTATTCTTTAGAAAATGATAAACTAAGCTTGTCGTTTAAAAAAGTAAATTCAAAAAGCGATATAGAAAAAACCAAAATAATGAAAAAGTTGAATAACAGGTAGGGGATTTAATATGGATTTAAAAGAAAAGATAAGAGTAATAGAAGATTTTCCGAAAGAGGGTATAAGTTTTAAAGATATAACGACACTTGTAAAAGATAAAGAAGCTCTTCAGTATACTATAAATGCTTTATGCGATTTGATAGACGGGGAAGTGGATTTGATCGTGGGACCGGAGTCAAGAGGATTTATCTTCGGTACCGCTGTAGCTTATAGGATAGGAGCGGGTTTCGTTCCCGTTAGAAAGCCCGGAAAACTTCCGGCTGAAACGATAAGCTATACTTATGACCTTGAGTACGGAACTGATACTATCGAGATACATAAGGATGCGATAAAAAAAGGTGACAAGGTCGTAATAATAGATGACCTTATTGCAACCGGAGGAACTTTGGAAGCCAGCGCAAAAGCTATTGAAATGCTTGGTGGTGAAATAGTTTCTATAATATCTTTAATGGAACTTACGGGTCTGAACGGAAGAGATAAATTAAAAGACTACGATGTAAAAACATTGGTTCAATACGAATTTTAAGGTAGGAAGTGACTTATATGATTACACCAAAATTACTGAAATTAATATATACATTTTCAGTGTATCTTGCTTTGGCGGGAATACTTATTTTCGCTGTTCTCAAGATAAAGAAATTAATGGATAACAAAGGCAAACCGAACTTGGATGAGAATATAGTTCAGAATAATACTCCTAAGATACTGACTTTAAGCCAAAGTCAGCTCAGTAAATCTCTTACTGTAAGATATTTTTCTATATTCACATTCTCGGGATTTCTTCTTGTATTCGGGTTTATGGGTATCCAGACCCTTGCAAATCATATCACGATGAAACCCAGCGTAGTGATAAGTTTTCTTTTGGGACTTACGGGGCTTGTTATTTTTGCCCTTGTTGAGTATGCCATAGATCTTATGGTAAAACACGATGCTATATTTTCCGCAAATACAGTAGGGCTGGAAGCCTTGGTTTATAAGGATATAAAGGCTAAAAGAGGAGCTATGGGAAAAGTTAGGGTTTCGATAAATGATGAAGTGATAGAGTTTGAAGCCGTAACCAATGCGGAAGCGACTCTACGTAAGGGTTCTAAAGTAAAGATAACCAATTCACTGAGCGATACCTGTGTAGTCGTGGAATAAGATAAAACGCCTAAGGGCGTTTTTTTATTGATGTTTATATGTAAACATCTTATTTGGTTAAATCATAACTTATCTCTATTAAGTCATAAATATTTTCCAAAGGGTAAGTCCCGTCCAATAATACGGTTATCCAGTGTTCCTTGTTCATATGGTAAGCGGGAAGTATACCCTTTTTGCTCCTTAGAGAACCTATGAGTTCTGGAGGACATTTTAAGTTTATAATGTCGATATTCTCTTCTACGTCAATATTCAGTCTCTTTTTTTCGATGTTCATTACCAGAGCAAACCATTTTTTGTTATGATTATGTCTGAATACGCTGTAGTCGGGAGTCTTCTCCCACGGATAGTCCGCTTCGATATTATAATTTTCTTTTATAAATTTATGTATATCATCTTTATATGACATAGTTTTCTCCTTATGTAGCCTTTTAAATAAATTAAAGCATGTTTTAAATATTTAAGTATTTATTGTATTCTTCAGCTTTTCTCTTTATTATTTTATCAAAATCTTTTATGTATATATTGGTATCCTTAGTCGTGTCTACTCGGTATGTTTTATCGTTCTTTTTATCGTATACTTTTCCTGCACCGCCCGCACCGAGCGCAAGTATGGTGCTTTTGTTTTTCATTGTTTTGATGTTATAGATACATTCTTTCCCTCTTTTTGAAAAACCGACGTTTTCTCCCATACATAAGCTTTGTTTTTGCTTATAAAGGTAATAAGGATAATACCCATTTGATTTAAGCAAACTAAAACATTTACTTTGAACATCGTAAAAGTCTTTATCTTCGTATTTTATATTATCCATATCACTCGACCTTTTAAGAGAAAGCGTATGTATGGTTATATTTTCCGCTTTTAAATTTATGAGTGTCTTTACTTCATTTATAAAATCCGAAATACTGTCTGAATTAAGCCCCATTATCAAGTCGGAGTTTAGTATGAAGTTATATTGTTTTATAAGGTCTGCTGCTTTATAGAATTCAGCGGGAGAAATATCTCTGTTAAAGTTATCAAGTACATCTTTACTCATTGACTGAGGGTTTAAGCAAATCCTGTTTACCTTATCGTTATTTAATATATCCAGCTTTTCTTTTGTAAGCATATCCGCACGCCCAAGTTCAAAAGTGAATTCGATATTTTTATCTTTGATTATATTTTTTAAAATGGAGTTGGTAAGCTTATGTGTAAGTTCTTCATTCAATATCCCGGGAGTTCCTCCGCCTATATAGATACTGTCTATATTGATACTGTTTTTATCTATAATTTCGGATATCATATTGACTTCTTTTAAAAGTACATTTGTATACTCATTCAAAATCAAATCGTTACCGGTACATATTTTGGACGGAAAAGAACAGTAAGTACATCTTGCGGGGCAGAAGGGAATATGGATATAAAGGCTGTACTTATTATCGTCGATAAGCTCTTTTTGTGTTTCCTTCGTATTCATAAGTAATCCTATCTTATCCGTATTCATAAGATAATCGTATTTGAGTATTTTCCTTATCTCATTTTTGCTTTTATCTTTATATAAATCCAGGATATTTATAGGTTTTACTCCCGTCAGTATCCCGTAAGGGAATTCTTTATGGGTCTCATTTCTCAAAGCCTTGTAAACGACTTTTTTTGTGGCGTTTTTTAAGGATATGTTTATCTTCTCTTTATATGTTTTATCTTTATACTCTAAATATACAAAATTACCCTGAGAGTATAATTTCATTTTTATGTCTTTATACTTGTCAGGGTAAAATAACTGAAGTATTTCACGAACGTGAATTTCTTTTATGTTTTCGTCTGTTTTGATATTCATTATGCTCTGAAAAATCCGTTGTATTTCTTTTCCCCTTCTATATCCGTAGGGTCTCCGTGACCTGATAGAAGAGTATAATTTTTATCAAGAGTATAAATTTTATTTCTTATGGAACTTTCGAGGACTTCTATACTGCCTCCGTAAAGGTCTGTCCTTCCTATGGAGCGTAAGAACAGCGTATCTCCGCAGAATATCACTCCCGCATCGTCTATTTTGTAGCAAACTCCGCCTTTAGAGTGCCCCGGGGTAAATATTACTTCTATTTCGCTTCCTTCGAAGTCTATCTTTTCTCCGTCGTATACGAATTCATCCGCTTCTCTGATTTTTATGCCCATTCCCATCATAAGTGCGGAACCGTTTTTGTTCGGGTTTGATAACATTTCATTGTCGAGCTCATGAATATATACTTTTGCTCCCGTGGCGTCTCTTACCATGTCCGTTCCCGCAATATGGTCGAAGTGTCCGTGAGTTAGTAGGATTTTTTCTATATTCAAATTTTCTTTTCTGATATAATCCATTAACCTTTCGTCGTTGTGACCGGGGTCGATTATTATCGATTTATCGTTTTTTGTTATAATATAACAGTTTGTTCCTACGGGACCTAACTGAAATGATCTTATATCCATATTATTTGTTCCTTTCTTCTTCTCTGCAGACCGAGCAGCTTCCCTTTGAAATAAAAGTTTCTTTCTTATAAAAGCTTACCATGTCGGGGTCCAGTTCTTTAAGTATTGCAGTATGTTTTTTGCATAGTATCTTCCCGAAGTTTTTAAGGTATTCCTTCGGTATGTCGGTTTCGTATAACAGAGGTTCTCTTTGTATATCTTCCTTACATATTACTACCATGTAAGCTTCGTCTTCATCGCTGTAATCCGTTACGAATTTAAAGTGTATATCATGCTTTGTAAAGAAATCCACCAAGTAAGTTTGTATATCATCATCTGTCATTTCACTCACGATGATCTTCTTTATGGGAAGGACTTCATTGATTTTTTCAATAAAGTATGTTACGGATTTGTTATTGGCTATTTCCTCTTTGAAATAACAGTATATCTCATCTTCAAAAACACCCAGTATCCTTCTGGTTTTGCATATATCTTCAACCATTAAATCATTTTTTAGAAACTCATGAACATCCAGTCTTTTTTCACCCATGATAATCACTCCTTAGTTTTTGTGTCAAACAATATAGTAACGGGACCGTCATTTACAATATCCACTAACATATCTTCTCCGAATATGCCTCGCTTAACCGAAATTCCTTCTTCTTCTATTTTTTTCATGAAGTATTCGTAAAGCTCGTTTGCTTCTACGGGCTCCATTGCATTTACAAAACTCGGTCTGTTACCTTTTTTTGTATCAGCCGCAAGGGTGAACTGAGATATTATAAGCATTTGACCGCCTATGTCTTTTATGGATAAATTCATTTTGCCGTTTTCATCTTCAAAAACTCTGAGGTTTGATATTTTTCTTGCGAGATAGTCGGCGTCTTTTTTTGTGTCCTTTTCTTCCGCTCCGAAGAGGACGTTGAATCCTTTATTGATATTCCCGACTACTCTATCGTTTATGGTGACCTTTGAACTCTTTACTCTCTGAACAACAGCTTTCATGAAAATTTATTTCCTTATCTTATAAATTTTTTCCTTTTCTAACAAAAATTTATTATATCATACTATAAATATGAAAGTCCATATTTATAGTATTAAATTGTGTCTTTTATGTGACAATATACACTTATTTTATTTGATTTTCATATGATTCGATATTCCGTTAAATCCTTGAGTATAAGGCTTTTTAAAAGTTATAAAACTTGAAAGTATGACCTTTTTTTGGTATAGTAACTATAAGTGAGGTTTTTATGAGGAAAATTATATTGGCGTCGGCTTCTCCAAGGAGAAAAGAGCTGTTAAAATTACTTGATATAGATTTTGACATCATCGTCTCAACGTGTGAAGAAGTGTTTGATGAGGAGTTATCCGTTTATGAAAATTTAAAAAACATTGCTTATTCAAAGGCTTACGATGTTTTTAAGGATAATGGGGATAACCTCGTCATAGGTGCCGATACCATTGTTTACTTAGAGGGCAGAGTCCTTTTGAAGCCAAAGGATAAGGACGATGCAAGGGGGATGATAAAATCTCTGTCTGGTAAAACTCACAGTGTTATAAGCGGTATATCTGTCATAACTAAAGAAAAAAGTTTAAAAACGGCAGTGGAGACCAAAGTAACGTTCAAAGAACTTAACGACGAAGAAATAGAAGGATACATAAATACAAATGAGCCTTATGACAAAGCCGGCGGATATGCCGTTCAGGGTATTGCGGGGAAATTCATAAGTAAAATCGAAGGCGATTATTTTAACGTAGTGGGGCTTAGTATAAGCACATTATATGATATGTTAAAAGAGTTTAGGTAGGATAAGATGAAATCGGACAAAGAAATACTATCGGGTATTGAAGAAAGATTATATGACGAAGGCGTCGGGGAGCTTACCGACAGTGAGCTGGTTGCATTAATAATAAGAAAAGGGGACAGTACGAAAAGCGTACTGGAGCTTAGTAATAATATCATAAGAAGATACGGAGCTTCCCTCAGGGATTTGATAGGTATCACGAGGGAAGAGCTTAAAAACGATAATCCGGGGATGACGGATTTAAAATGTGATATGATTTTGGCTTCTTTGGAAATAGGCAGAAGAGCTTATTTGAAAAAAGAGAAGCAAAAGATCATAACATGTGTCATGGATATAGTGGACCTGCTTTCCTATGATATGAGCTTTTTGGATGAAGAACATTTTAAGGTCATACTTTTAAACACCAAAAATATGGTTATAGAAACGGAACTTATTTCAATAGGGACGATAAACACTTCACTTGTTCATGTAAGGGAAGTATTCAGAAACGCAATAAAGAAAAATGCAAACAGTATAATCTTAGCTCATAATCATCCAAGCGGAGATTCCACTCCTTCAATAGAAGACGAACATCTTACCAAAAGGCTTAAAGACGCGGGAGAGCTTATCGGTATAAAGGTAATTGACCATGTTATCATAGGTAAGGATAATTACTTTTCATTTATGGAAGAAAATATGTTATAATAATATATTATTTATTCTTTTTAATAGGAGTAAAAATATGAATGATGATTTTGTAAGTGTAATAATCCCTGCCGCAGGCAGAGGAACAAGGATGGGTAAGAGTATCAATAAGCAGTACATATCTTTAGACAAAAAAGCAATACTCACTCATACTATCATAGCTTTCGATAAATGTCCTTATATAGATGAGATACTTATTGTCGTTGCCGATAATGAAGAAAAATTATTCAAGGATAAGGTGCTCAAAGAATATAGGATAAAAAAGCCTTATAAGCTGGTAGTCGGCGGAAGTACGAGACAGGAATCGGTTTATAATGCGGTAAAGAAAGTTGATGAAAGATGTACTATAATATCCGTACATGACGGTGCAAGACCCCTGATTTCCAATAAGGAGATAATAAATACGGTTCTCGGTGCAAAGAAGTACGGAGGATGCGTGCTTGGGGTACCTGTAAAGGAAACGGTCAAGAAAGCGGACAGTGACGGATTTGTATCCGCTACGGTAGAAAGAAGTACGCTTTATAATATAAGGACACCTCAGGTTTTTAAGGCTGATATTTTAAAAGAGGCCTATAAAAACGCAGAGGAGAAAGGTATCATCGGGACAGACGATTCATACCTTGTGGAAGAAAACGATATAAAAGTAAAGATAATAAAAGGTTCTTATAACAATATAAAAATAACAACACCTGAAGATTTAATCTACGCTCAAGAGATTTTATCAAGCAGAAACTAGGGGGTTACAATGAACATAAACAACCAAAAAATCGTTGAGTTATTTTACAAGATGCTGAAAGTGAGGGTTTTTGAAGAAAAACTGGCGTCTTTATACGAAGAAGGAAAGATACATACAAACTTATATTTATCCATAGGACAGGAAGCGGTAAGTGCCGGAGCAATGGCTGCCATAAACGGCAAGGATAAAGTTTTTACATCACATAGGAACTTTGCTGCTTCAATATGTCTTGAAATGGATATAGAAAAGATGTTTCGTGAGATAATGGGGCTTGACGGCGGTTATACCGACGGGGTAGCGGGACCGGGATATTTTGCGGATATGAAGGCTGATATTTACGGTGCTTCGGCGGTTCCCGCGGGAAATGTTTCCGTAGCAACGGGTGTTGCCATGGGGGAAAAGATACATCATACGAACAATATAGTGGTTTCCTTTATCGGTGACGGCGCTGTAAACGAAGGTGTATTTTCCGAAAGCGTCAATATGGCTTCAATGTTTAAGCTTCCTATCATTTACTTGGTTGAAAACAACGGATATGCCAAAGGACAGAGTTTTTCCAAAACCTCTACTGTCAAAGATATAGCTTCCCGTGCAAGCAGTTATTCGATACCGGGTATCATAGTTGACGGGAACAATGTTCTCGATATGTACGAAGCAATGCTTACTGCTTCAAGCTATGTAAGAGGAGGAAAAGGTCCGATAATACTTGAGGCAAAGACATATCGCTTCAGCGGACATCATCTTGCGGATAAGGCCCTTTACAGAAGTTCAAAAGAACTTAGGGCATGGTTCGATAAGTGCCCGATAAAGCTTCTCAGTAATTATATGCTTCAAAATATGGTTGGTATAGATGATGACCTTCAAATGATGAAAGATACCATTTCGGCTGAAATGGACAGGATAATAAATAAAATACTAAACGAAAAAGAAATCCCTAAAGAAGAGCTTGAAGAAAAAGAAGAAGAAAAGATTTCAAAGAAGACCCAGATAGAAGAAGAATTAAAAGCTTTGCTCGAACAAAAGGAATTTTTAAAACAGGCAGATACTTCGGTCATGATAGAAGAACCTAAACTTAAATCTACTTTTACGGAAAAAGATGCGGTTGGGGACAGTGAAGAAGAGATCAGAGCCAACGATAAAGTATTCGATGAAATAAAGAGACTTAAAAATATATTCCCCGAAAGAGACGATACACCTAAAGAAGAACTTAGTGTAGAGGATATTTTAAGGAACGGTCATACTCATACTTTGATATCTAACACGGACGGCTTTGCGGATGTTGATTTTAGGGATACTATAAGAAAGAGACCCGAAAAGGAAGAAAAAAAAGAAGTAGTTACCGAAGAAGAAAAGAGATATATTTCAAATGCGGAAAATGTTCTTGAAAATATATTCAAAGAAATAGATGAAGAAGAAAAGAAATATACCACTACGGTGGTAAACAGTGATATTTATGATGATATAAGTATGAAGGCAAACATCGCAGACGGTTATGAAAAAGAAGATGAAGATAAGATCACTTTTGTAAATGCATCTGTTGGAGAAAGTTCAGACTACAATGATTTGAGAAAGCAGAATATTGAAACATTTGACGATTTTGATTTTGAAAATAGATATGATGATACATATAAAGATGATTTATTCAGTAATTATAATGAAGACGACGATATCATAAAGGAATATATGAAGAGTCTGAATATGAACAGCGAACAGCCTTTTACCGTTTCCACAAGGGGCAGTTCACCTGTTATAGATGTAAGTGACGGCAATGACGTATCTGATTTACATAATATGCTTGAAATGGAAGATGAAGCGGAACTTGACCTTGATATCTTCGGGGAGGGCAGATAATGATAGAATTAACTTTTAAACAGGCAATCAAAAATACTCTTTTATATGAACTGAGGAAGAATAGGAACAGTGTGTTCGTTTCTCAGGATATAGGAGTATTCGGCGGAGAATACAAAGTAAGCAAAGGATTTGACGTACAGATACCGGAAGAGAGGATAATCGAAGTTCCCGTAAGCGAGAATGCTTATATAGGCTCAAGCGTAGGGCTTAGTTTGAATGGATTCAACGTAATAACGGAGATACCGGGGACGAAGTTTTTGATAAGGTCTCTGGATCCGATAATAAACTATGCTTCGAAGCTTAAAGCTTTTGGGACTAAAGTTCCGGGGAGTCTTCTTATAAGATGTCCGATAGGGTATACTCCTTACTCCAGTGTGCAGGATAACGAATCTGTGGAGGCTGTAATGGCGCATTTTCCGGGTATAAAAGTGGTTTATCCATCGACACCGAAGGACGCTATAGGTCTTATGCGAAGCGCATTTTCAGAACATGATCCGGTGATATTCTTCGAAAATAAGAATTTATATAATGTAAAAGGCGAAATAAGTGAAAAGTCGGAGGAAAAGATACCTCTAGGGAAAGCCAATATCATAAGAGAAGGAAGCGACATCACCGTCATAACCTACGGAAGCATGGTAAAAGAAGCAATGAAGGCCAGCGACGTAGCCTATATGAGTGATGTAAAAGTAGAGGTAATAGATTTAAGGACAATAAAACCCATCGACAGTGAGACTATAATAAAATCCGTTAAGAAGACGGGAAGAGCCATTGTAGTTTACGAAGGTTATAAGACATGCTCCGTTGGAAGCGAGATAGCAAGTATAATAGTTGAAAGCGAAGCTTTTGATTATCTTGAAGCTCCGGTAGCGAGGATGTGCAGTGATGATAATTTCACACCTTTCAATCCTATAAAGGCTAAAGAAGTACTGCCGAGTTCCGGCAAACTTTTGGAAAAAATAATGCAGTTGGTTGAATATTAAGACGAAAGGAGAATTTCATGACAAACTTAGGGAATTCCAAACAAAAAGCAAGCCCCGCCACAAGAAAGCTGGCTAAGGCATTAGGCATAGATTTATCGCAAATAGAAGGAAGCGGCGAAAACGGACGTATCGAAGCCGCTGATTTAGAGCGTTATTTAAATGACAGAAAGAGACTTGAAGAAAATAACATAAATAATATATCTATAAAATCAAGCAAGGACGACGAAGAATTGAAGATATTGGAACAAAGGATCAATATGATAAATGATGAAGTCGAAGATAAGATAGCCGATAATACGAAGATATATTCAAGCAGTGAGACCGATGAAGAAATGGAGGAGTTGAATAATGCCGACTCCGATATCATTCAGTTTATGATAAAACATCAAAATGATATTTATGATGAAGATAATTCTTCAAAGGATATCATCGTGAATTATGACCAGACATCAAGTATCATTACAAGCGAAGTAAAAGAAGACGCTGAAGATAAAGAAGAAAACAAAGAAATAACCGATACAAAGGATACGATAGAAAAGATGAACAAGGCAGAGAATGCAAAAGAAGCATATACTCCGGTCATCGAAGAAGTCGTATCCAAGGAATACGATGATGAAGGAAACGAGATACCGGTCGTTCCTGTTGAAAACAGTGTTACTCATCAGGTCATAGTTCCTGTAGAACATTCCGAGATAGCGGAAGAATATCCGGACACGGAAAGGGAAGTAAATGAGAGCTACGGGAAAAGAGTGGTTATCACTTTAAATGATGATACCAGCAGAAGCGTAGTTATCAATAAAGACGGAAAAAGCAGTGAAGAAAAAACTGTAAGCGAACAAAATCAGTTGGTCATAGAGACTCATACTCATAACGTGGTTACTATGGGTATAAAAGCGAGCCTTAACCTCGTAAAGGAAATGCTTGTTTCCTACAGCGATCTAAGCGAGAGAAAGATTTTTAATACCGTGGTAAAATCCATAGTTTTCGCTTTGGAAAAAAATAAAATAGCTTCCTTTAAGGGAGATGTTGCGATATATAAGTATGACGGTGAAGAAGGCTTTACAGGCAGAAAGCTGAGCGGTATCAACGAACTTACCGTAAGTCAGATGGATAAGAGAATGAAATACATAATCGAAGGGGAGGATATCGATTTTAGGATAACCGATATAAGCCCGCTTAATATCGATTATTATTATCCGAAAGCATGTGAAGACAAAGTCGATATAACGGTTCTCATTCAGGACGAATATGTAAAAGTATACTTGAGTGCATGCGAAGATTTGATGGATTTCAACGAATGTGCGAAAGTCCTTTCAAATATCAAATCAGTGATAAGCAATCCAAGCCTTATGCTTGTATAATAAAAAGACACCTTATGGTGTCTTTTTATTGCTGATTATGGGCACTACGCCTCACTGCGTGAGATTCCGCGCCCCTAACTTAATTCACTATCTATCAACCCTATATTCTAAAAATCTTATTTTTATCAAAACAAAACTCTCACGGCTCACTTTTTTATCTTTTCGATAAAATACCCTATAAAAGTTTCAAAAACAGTAAAAAATCCCAAAAATTTCTATAAAAATGTGTACTTTTTGTAACATTTGTGCTATACTCAAAACGTATTGTAATAATATAAGAAATCACATATAACGACATATTATTATTACATGTAAACAATTATTTGTAATAAAATCCATATATTACAGATTTCTTATATACGTTACAAAAAGTACGATTATTGATATTATTGTTGAAATAAAGGGGAGTTAAAAATGAAAAGTAAGAGACTTTTAGCGGTAATGCTGAGCGGGTTTATGGTGTTTACAAGCATGACACCTGTGTTTACCGAAGAAATAAAAAGTGAAAACACGAATGACAATTCTGTAGTAAGTGAAGAACAAAAGGGAAATGACGTAAATAACAGTGAGGAAGTTAAAGATAATGAAGAAGCTGTTATAACAGATAAAGATAATGAACATAAAACAGCACAAGATGAAAAGAAAGCGGAAGAAAGTACTTCTTTAAATGAGACTTCTAAAACGGTTAAGTCGACTTCAAAGACAGCTTTATCTTCATCTAAAACAACAAGAGATGTTTTAGAAAGTAAAATAGACGAAACGACAGGGCTTGAATTCAGCTATGACAGCGATACGAATGAAGCGACCATTACAGGGCTTGGTAGCTTTCCTGCCGACGACGTTTTGACTGTTACGACTTTTGCCATTCCGAGTAAGGTAAAGACTTCGGATACCGGAGAATTGACCGTAACTGCTGTAGGCGGGGAAGCTTTCCTTAGCGAAGATTTTGGTGTTGATTATGACTGTACATTAATAATTCCATCAAGCATTGAATCGATAGGGAAAAAGGCATTTAGCAGTTGTTACTTTGCTAAATTGGAATTTGAAGAAGGAAGTAACCTTACGACTATAGGAGAAGATGCATTTAAGGCAGGAAATTACCTTGAAAACTTAATTATACCTAAGAGTGTAGTAAGTATTGAAATGGGCGCATTTTATGACGCAGGGGTAAGTTCTTTAACTTTTGAAGAAGGCAGTAAATTAGAAAGCATAAAAGCAGAGGCTTTTAGAAGTAATAATAACCTTGCAGGTAATTTGACTATTCCTAAAAATGTGACTTATTTGGGATTTTGTATGTTTACCAATTGTAGAAAACTCGAAAGCATTACATTCGAAGAGGGGATAAACCTTGAAACACTGGAAATTTCTGTATTCGACTCATTAGATAGTTTGAAAGAAATCGTTATCCCGAAATCCGTGAAAACCATGAAAAGCAATGTGTTTAGTAGTTGTGACAATTTATCTTCAATTATTTTTGAATAAGGGTCTGCTTTGGAAACTTTAGAAAGAGGTGCTTTAAAATATTTGCCTGCTTTGGAAGAAATTATCATACCCGAAAAAGTAACTTCTGTAGGAGATGCATGTTTTCAAAACTGTACTAATCTTAAAAAGATCGTATTTATGGGGGCAAATGCGACTATAGGGACGGATGTGTTCAAAAATACTTCGTCGGATTTGGCAATATACGCGCATACCGGCAAAGACGGTTCTTTAATTCCTATTTATACATATTTTGAAGCACAGAAAGCTGCCAACCCTTCATGGACATTTGGAAGCATATGTCATGGTCCCGATGAAGTAGCTGGAAGTAAAGTCGAACCAACATGCGGCGTTGACGGAACAATTTCATTTGAACCCGGGAACTGTACCTGCGGTAATGTATTGACCGAAAGAGTTACTTTTGCTCTTCCCGCAACCCAAAAGCATACTTTTGATAAAACCGTTATAAGTAAAGAAGCTACATGTACGGTCAAGGGAAGCAAACACAGAGAATGCAGTGTATGCGGGGATAAAGAAGACGGTTCCGATGTAGATATACCAATGCTTGCTCATACTTATGCAGAAATAATAGACACACCTGCAACATGTACTGAAGAGGGAAGTAAGCATTCAGAGTGCAGTGTTTGTAACACTAAAAAAGAAAATTCAGATGAGAAAATAGGAGTTTTACCTCATACTTTTGATAAAGAAGTGGTAGACAAGGAAGCTACATATACAGAAGAAGGAAGTAAGCATACAGAGTGCAGCGTCTGCGGTACTAAAAAAGAAGGTTCAGATGTCGTTATCCCAAAGATCGTAAAAGAAGAAGATAAGAATAATAATAACAATGGCGACTCAACATCAAACGGAAGTACCGTGACAAAGACAGGAAGTGATAAAACAGCGGTAAATAATCCTCAGACTTCTGATGAAATGAATATGGTTCTTTACGTCCTATTGGGACTTGTATCTTTGGGAGCAGTGGGTACCGTAGGATATAAACTTAAAAAGAGGAATATCTAATTAGTTAGGCATATGGATAAATAATTAATGAAGATATAAGTAAAAAGAAATATCCAATAAACTTATATATAAGTTAAAGATGTAAAAATAAATATGTACATATTTATTTGAAAAAGTTACCCGGATGATTTCACTCAGCAGAAATCATCTTGATATAAAGGTAAGATTTAAAATACCGATCCTAAAAAAGACCCTACCCCGATGGGTCTTTTTTAGTTCCATGTTTGTTTTATAGTTTATATCTTGTTTAAAGATTTTGTTAATAGGGTTAGTGTGGGATTAAGGGGAAATTTTGTTAGAAGTACTTGTTAGGGGCGCGGATTCTGCCGAAGGCAGGCATAGTGCCCCGATGTATAGATGTATAAATGTTAAATGAATATGATTATTGGAAAATAATCTATAGCCGTTGACAATTCAGATAATATGTACTAAATTAGCATTAGAGTTTTATATTAAAATAGATAAGGACAAATATAATGAAACTTTATAAGAAAAAAAGATATAACATGTTTATCATGGGGCTTTCAGTTATAGGTATGATGATGTATATTATATCCATGTTTTTAAGAAATAAGATTGCTGATTTCCCTTTGGGTTTTATCGAGGGAGTATCTATCGTTTTAATGATATTGGGAATAATACATATGATGATAAGTTTTATAAATAAAAGAAATCCATATAGTGGGGAAGATATGAGGCATCGCTGAATTAGGATGTCTTTTTTATTTTCTAAAAAATCTAACAAAGTCAAAAAAAGCTTGAAATAAACAGATACGCGTAACAAATGTTACGATATATTCAAGGTAAAAGCAGTATAATATAGATAAAGGATATATGTAAAGGTATTACCGAATAATTATTAATTTGGGTTTATAAATATAATGTGTTTTTTATAATAATACATAAAAAGTCTTTTAAAATGTCAGAAAATTTAGTATAATATTATGAATATTAAATATGGAATAAGGAGGCAGAAATGAAAAAATTTAAAAGAGTTTTAATCGCAAACCGTGGTGAAATAGCTATCAGAATCATCAGAGCCGTTCAGGAACTCGGTATGAAAGCTATTTGTATCTATTGCGAAGAAGATAAATTATCACTTTTCAGAAGCAAAGCAGATGAGGCGTATCTGATAAAAGGGATAAATTCACCTACGGATGCCTATTTAAATATAGAAGCAATAATCGAACTTGCAAAAGCCAAAAACATTGATGCCATTCATCCCGGATACGGATTTTTATCGGAAAATCCTATTTTTGCGGCTGAATGCGAAAAAGCAGGTATCAAATTTATAGGACCCTCTTCCGATGTAATAGAGCTGTTGGGAAATAAGGTAAATGCCAAGGAAGCAGCTATTGAAGCGGGCGTTAGCGTACTTGACGGGGTAAAAGTAGAGACCGTTGAAGAGGCAAAAGAAATCAGTTCCAAAATCGGATACCCGGTTATCATAAAAGCCAGCGCAGGCGGCGGCGGAAGAGGTATGAGGGTATGCGAAAGAGAAGATGATTTAAGAAATCAATTTGAGTCTGCCGTAAGAGAAGCAAAAAAAGCCTTCAATAACGGGGAAGTATTTATAGAAAAATACGTAAGGGCTCCGAGACACGTTGAAGCTCAGATTTTAGCCGATGAATACGGTCATATAGTACATTTATTTGAAAGGGACTGTTCAATTCAAAGAAGACATCAAAAGATAATAGAATTTTCTCCATCACAGTCTATAAGCGAAGAAACGAGAAAAGCTATCTGCGAAGAAAGCGTGAACCTTGCAAAACATGTAGGGTATACGAATGCGGGTACTGTGGAATTCCTCGTTGATGAAAATGAAAAGCATTATTTCATGGAAGTTAATCCGAGGATACAAGTTGAACATACTGTTACGGAACTTGTAACCAATGTTGACCTTGTACAGGCTCAGATACTCATTGCCGAAGGATATAAACTTACCGATGAAGAAATAAACATAAAATCTCAGGAAGATATCAAGATGAGCGGAGCCGCTATAGAGTGCAGGGTAACTACAGAAAATGTACTCAATAACTTCATGCCCGACACAGGTAAAATAGATGTCTACAAGACAGGTTCCGGTCCCGGGGTAAGACTTGACGGCGGCAATGGATTTGTTGGTTCCGAAATAACTCCTTATTTCGACAGTCTTCTCGTTAAGACCACTACATATGCAAGAGACTTTGACAAGGCGAGAAAGAAGATGATAAGGACTTTAAAGGAACATGAAATCGAAGGTGTTTCTACAAATAAAGACTTCCTTATAAACGTTTTGGAACATGAGGACTTCAAAAAGGGTATTTGCAATACCAACTTCATTGAAGATCATCCCGAACTGTTCAATATTTCAGCATTTGACAATCAGACAGTTAAACTTCTCGAATATTTGGCTAAGACGACTCTTGCAAAAAACAGCAGTGACAGAGAAATATTGCCTAAAATAGAAGTTCCTATCTATAAGGATATGCCGAACTTGAGCGGAACTAAGCAAATATTGGACGAAAAAGGTCCCGAAGGACTCGTTCAGTGGATAAAAGACCAAAAGCAGCTTTTATTCATGGATACGACAATGCGTGACGCTCAGCAGTCACTGTTTGCAACGAGAATGAGGACAAATGATTTCCTTAAGATAGCCGAAAGCGTAAGCAGATATGAAAAAGATATATACGCTTTGGAATTATGGGGAGGGGCTACATTCGATACATCTTATCGTTTCTTGAAAGAATCTCCATGGTCGAGACTTGAACTTCTCAGAGAAATGATACCGAATATCTTATTCCAAATGCTCCTTAGGGGTTCTAATGCTGTTGGATATAAGAATTATCCGGACAATGTAATAAAAGCCTTTATCAAGCAAAGTGCCGAAAGCGGTATAGATGTATTCAGAGTATTCGACTCTCTAAACTGGCTAGACCAAATAAAGCCTTCCGTTGAAGAAGTATTGAAGCTCGGTAAGGTTGCGGAAGTAGCGATTTGTTATTCCGGAGATATACTTGATAAAAACAAAACAAAATATACTCTTGACTATTATGTTAAAAAGGCAAAAGAAGTTGAAGCGATGGGTGCACATATCTTAGCGATAAAAGATATGTCCGGACTGCTTAAACCTGCCGCTGCGATGAGACTTGCGAAAGCACTGAAAGACGAAATAAGTATCCCTATCCATTTCCATACACACGATACTGCCGGAAACGGTGTATCAAGTATGCTTATGGCAAGTGCTGCGGGAGTGGATATCGTAGATGCAGCCGTTTCATCAATGAGCGGAACCACATCTCAGCCTTCTCTTGATTCTATAGTGGCGGCTGTTGAACATACTCCTAGAGAAAGCAATATCAATGTTGATGATATCCAAGTAATCAGTGACTACTACGAAAAAGCAAGAAAATACTATACGGGATTTGAATCCGGACTTAAGACCGGTACTACACAGATTTACAAATATGAAGTACCGGGAGGACAGTATTCCAACCTTAAATCTCAGGTAGAAAGCTTTGGGCTTGGACACAGATTTACGGATGTGCTTGAGAAATACAAAGAAGCAAACGAACTTTTAAGAGATATCATTAAAGTAACACCGACTTCAAAAGTTGTAGGTGACTTTGCTATATTCATGCTTCAAAATGATTTGGATAAAGAAAACATCTACGAAAAGGGAAAAGACTTGGCTTTCCCTGACAGCGTCGTGGATTTCTTCAAGGGAATGATAGGTCAGCCTGAATGGGGGTTTGATGAAAAACTCAGAGAAGTAGTCCTTAAAGGGGCAGAGTTTGTTGATAAGAGACCGGGTCTTCTTCTTCCGGATGAAGATTTTGATAAGATAAAAGCGGAATACAAAGAAGAATTCAATATGGATCTAAATAACAAACAAGTGTTATCCGCCGCTTTATATCCTAAAGTATATAAAGAATATCTAAGGTTCAAAGAAACTTACGGGGATCTTACTTATATGTCTTCGGACGCATTCTTCAGCGGACTATCAAAAGGTGAAGAAACCGAAGTATTCTTCGGCGAAGGTAAATCCCATGTAATAAAACTTGTAAGGACGGGAAGGACCCATGCGGACGGCAACAGACGTATGGTATTCGAAGTGGACGGTTTCAGACGTGCATTATACGTTGAAGACCCTAATGCGATACGTTCTCAGGTAATGAGTCAGGCTGTTGAAATGGCTGACAGCAATAATGACAAGCATATCGGCTCTCCTATACCGGGTTCGGTTATCAAGGTAAACGTGGCAATAGGCGACAAAGTAGAAAAGAACCAAGCGGTATGCGTCGTGGAAGCTATGAAGATGGAAACCGAAGTCGTATCTCCTGCGGAAGGTGTCATAAAAGATGTTCTCGTACAGGAATTGGACAGCGTAAAAGCGGGACAGTTACTCATAGAACTCGAATAATATTATATAAAATAAGACAGCAGAGTATTTCTCTGCTGTTTTTTTATTGTTATATTATCGAGATTAATTCTTAAATAATAAGCTAATCCATAGCTAAAAGAGTACTTTTATTGTATAATTGCTTTATATTAAAAAGGAGTTAAAGTATGGGGCGTTTGAATAAAAAAGAGGTTATTGCCTTTGCAAGGAAGATATTGAGGACTTATTTCGTTGAGAGCAGGCTTGATTTTCTGATTTCTACCTTTGATGATGACATCATATGGCTTGGCGGGGGAAGGATGCAAAAGGCAGAGGGGAAAGAGGATGTAGCAAATTGGTTTATTAGCGGAAAAAATGATATGTTCCCATGCGTTATGGAGAACGAAGATTATCAGTATATGCGCCTTGGTGATGATTATCATATGGTAGAAGGCGTGAGCGATCTATATACCTCGGATAATACCGAGCATATAATGTTTGCAAGCCAAAGGATAACCTTTATATTTAAAGAAGAAGATAGAAAGTTAAAGACCGTACATATACATAATTCCATACCTTTCGATGAACTTAAAGATGAGGAGCTGTTTCCCGTTGAATATTCGAAGGAACAGTACGACCTGCTTCATGAAGCATATGAGAATAAGCTGTCTGAAATAGACAGTGCAAATGAGGCGATAAAAAATCAGGCAATGTTATTGAACAGGCTGTATCAGTCCGTACCCAGCGGGATATTACAGCTTGAATGTGAGTATCCTCATAATATCATAATAGCAAATCATAAAATAGGTCAGATATACGGTATAGATGAAAAGGATATAAAAAGCGGGAATTATTATAATCTTCTGTATAAGAAGATTATAGAATCCGAAGATAATATAAGTAAAGTCCTTCATAACGGGGGAGTTATAGATTATGAAAGAGAGATAATTAAATATAATAAGGAAAAAGCATGGATATCCGTTCACTTGGATGTTTTGAACGACGTCGGGGGAAATGATGTTATACAGTGTGTAATAAACGATATAACAAAACAAAAGCATGCACTCATTGAAAAGGAAAATGAACAGAAGCTGGAAAACAGCTTACTTAGGTCAGCTATATTTTCATCAAACGAAGCAATACTGAACCTTAATCTGACTGCCGATACTTATTCGATTATAACTTCTTTTGAAGAGGTTGAATCAGATTACAGGAATATCCCGAGAAGCGGACGCTATGATGACTTAATAGATAAGTCGTGCGATTTGATGGTACATCCTGATTATAAGGAAGAATACCGGATAAAGTTTGACAGACAAAATGTTATAAAGCAGTTTAAATCAGGTAAAAAAGAAATATACATGGAGCTTATGGAGCTTGGCGAAGACGGCGAGTACCACTGGAAATCTTATACATTTACAAGGGCAGAGAATATTTATAATGAAGATATCATCGGTATAAGTATCGTAAAATCTTTGGATAAACAAAGGAGCGAGAGGATAAGATCCGAACAGCTTTTGAAAGATGCCTTAAATGCCGCGAGGACCGCAAACGAAGCGAAGTCGGATTTTTTATCGAGGATGTCTCATGATATAAGGACACCTTTGAATGCAATAATAGGAATGAGTACCATAGGAAAATTAAAGATAGAAAAGCCTAACAGCGTATTGGATTGTTTTTCTAAAATAGATTCTTCTTCAAAATATCTTTTGTCTTTAATAAACGATATCCTGGATATGTCTAAAATAGAAAGCGGAAAAGTAACGTTAAACGATGAAAGGTTTGATTTTTCCGAGATGATACATGAAATCAATGAGATAATATACGATCAGGCGGTAGAGAAAGGTATTGAGTATAAAGTCTATAGCGATATAAATATGGACAAATATTATATTGCAGACAGATTAAAGTTAAATCAGATATTTATGAACCTTTTATCAAATTCGCTGAAATATTTCTCTAAGGGGGATTTTATACATTTTTCCTTTAAGGAAGTCAAGAGAGAAAGAGGCGTTTCATTAATAGAATTCATAGTTGAAGACAGCGGCTGCGGGATGAGCAAAGGATTTTTAGATAAGTTGTTTTTACCTTTCGAGCAGGAAAATGCAGGGGTTGCAAGAAATAATGTAGGTACCGGTCTGGGACTTACCATCGTTAAAAATATAGTTGATATAATGGAAGGGAATATAGAGGTAATAAGCGAAAAGGGAAGGGGAAGCAAATTCATCGTAACACTTCCTCTTGGGATAATAGAGTCTGAGGAAGAAGCCGAATACAGAAAAAAGAAAGAACTTTTAAAGGGTTTGAATGTTCTTATTGCGGATGATGACGAAATAGTCGCAAAACAGATCGAAGTAATAATGAATGATATAGGTGCCGAGGCGGTAAAGGTAAACTCCGGAAGTGCGGCTGTCGATGAAGTAAAGAAGAAATATGAAAACGATGAATTCTTCGATGTATGTTTCATAGACTGGAAAATGCCTGATATGAATGGTATAGAGACCACCGGAAACATAAGGAGGATAGTGGGAGAAGATACTACCATTATAATCATCACCGCTTACGACTGGAGTGTCATCGAAGATGAAGGCAGAAGGGCTGGAGTAAATCACTTTATTTCAAAACCTGTATTCGAGCATACGATATGCGATTATCTCACTGATATAGATGTAAAACATATAAGACACAGACATAAAAAATCCGCAAAATCGTTAAAGGGCAGAAACGTACTGCTGGTAAAGGATAATATCCTTAATCAGGAAATAGCAAAATCTATCCTTGAAATGCGCGGTATGAATGTGGATACTGCCGAAAACGGCAAGGAAGCCGTGGATAAGTTTATAAAATCCGATATAGGATATTACGATATGATACTCATGGATATAAGGATGCCTGTAATGGACGGTATAGAAGCAACTAAGGCGATACGTTCGTCAAGTCATCACAGGGCACAAGATATCCCTATAATCGCTGTATCCGCAAATGCTTTCAAAGAAGATAAAATCAAAGCCTTTGATGCGGGCATAAACGGATATTTGATAAAACCTTTCGATGCGGGAAATATGATGGATATGATTGAAAAGTTCCTTAACTAAAAAAGACCTAAAGGTCTTAACATAAAAGGATGGTGCCGAAGACCGGAATCGAACCGGTACGATCGGTAAGGATCGCAGGATTTTAAGTCCTGTGCGTCTGCCAGTTCCGCCACTTCGGCATAAAATCTCTTTTTAACTATATTAAATTTAAAATGGAGGCGGCACCCAGACTTGAACTGGGGATACGGGTGTTGCAGACCCTTGCCTTACCACTTGGCTATGCCGCCTAAAAAAAATGGAGCGAAAGACGAGATTCGAACTCGCGACCCTCGCCTTGGCAAGGCGATGCTCTACCACTGAGCCACTTTCGCATAGATGGTGCCCAAGGGCGGGATCGAACCACCGACACGCGGATTTTCAGTCCGCTGCTCTACCTACTGAGCTACCTGGGCATTTTAATGGCGACTCGGAAGGGACTCGAACCCTCGACCTCTAGCGTGACAGGCTAGCATTCTAACCAGCTGAACTACCGAGCCGCATTGTTATTAAATTTTAAATGGTGGTCGCAATAGGGCTCGAACCTATGACCCCCTGCTTGTAAGGCAGGTGCTCTCCCAGCTGAGCTATGCGACCACTTACAGTGCTGATTTATTATATAATAACAAATTGTTTATGTCAAGTAATATTTGGTATTTTTTTAATAAATTTTTACTGTAAATAAACTATTTATCATTCGATGGTTTCATATGTCTTTGTATCATAAAAAATTGTTTTAAAACTTTTTGTTTTTTCAGAGTTTACATTCTTTTTATAATTAGCAGGGATTGATAAAACTGTATTATCTCCGTCCGATATATATTTCTTTTCAGGGTGTTTTTTATAATATTTAAAATACCAATACATATCCATGTGCTGACCGCTGTTTGCTATTGCTCTGCTTATATAGTATGGATCAAAATCCTTATTTATAGGATTAGTAAAATATGGTGGTTCCGGAGCTGCAAGGACCGCACTTTGCATTTTATACTTCACACCTTTATATTCTCCGTTTTTAACTGCTTTTAAATTTTCTTCTTTTGGCTTATCTCCATATGGGTATGCGAGATATGATGTAGGGATTTTATTATTATTTTTATATACCAGATTATTTACCTTACCGATTTCTTCCATGATTTCATTTTTATTTAAGTTATTCATATTATAATGATGATAAGTATGGTTCCCGATTTCATATCCCAAGTCAGTGAGGACCCTGAATTTATCCTGATAATCACCTTCGGTCTTATTATTGTAGTATGCATCATATTCAAATGGGTTCTCCGTAATGTATAATACTCCTCCGGAACCAAAGTCTGGGTGTTCGGATTTAAATTCTTCCAATATACCGATCAATGTATCATTATTTACAACCAGTTTTCCTTCTTTATTTTTAATTAGTGAAAAACAGCTTTTTAATCCGTCATCAAATGTAAGGAGTATAGGTGTTTTACCTGCCGGGATATTTATATCATTACTTAAATACTCTTTCATTGATATTAGAACATATCCGTTTTTATACATATATTCAAGGTCTTCTTTAAACTCTTTTTTGTTTCTGTGCCATGGGAAATGTTTAGCTTTGTTGTCGATACTATGATACATGATTACCATGACATCTCCGGCTTCATTCGGCTTTATGGTTTTATAGTCTATACTTTTATTTTCCACCTTATTTTTTGATGAAATATTACTTTCCGTATTTGTATATTTGCTGAAATGTTTTATATTAAATGTTACAACGCTTATAATTCCTATTACAAGGATCATGATTATTAAGTAATATCTGTTCTTTTTAATAAAAAAATTGATTTTATTACCCTTATTTGAAAAATCATCATTATGTTTCTTTTTGTTTTTTGTCAATGTATTTATTCCTCTCATTAATAATCTCTTATTATTTAATATATGTAATAAAAAGGTCTAATATTTTTATATTTTTAATTTATATTAAAATTACTTCCTTTAGCTATAATACCACTATTTTTGCCAATTAAAACCAGTTTCTTATAATATTAATGAAAATTTAATTTTTATGTTAAAATCATTAAGCAATGATAAATATTTCACATATTTATGTAAAATATAAATTATTTAGTTGACAAAACATAATTACCATGTTATCATATAAGCGTAAAGACAGGATTATGTTTTACGAATTCATAGTCTTTATGATAAGGGTAGATGGTTAAACATTATTAAGTTTTGAGGAGGATTTTAAAAATGAAACAAAAGTATAACCCTATGATGTTCCAATGTAGTGAAAGTTTGGATATGAGCAAACATATCGTAGCTACATATTATATGAGAGGTAAAGGCACAAATCCTATGGAACTTGACCTTGCTAAATTTGCAGAATCAATCGCTGCAGAGCAAGCTACAGGTACATGGATCGATGTTCCTTTTGAAACAGATGATATTGTTGAAAGACATGCTGCAAAAGTTATAGGTATATATGAAACACCAGCTTATGACAGAGAACTTCCTGATGGAATTCAATACAGAGATATGATAGTTAGACTTGCTTTCCCATGGGAAAACATCGGTACTAACTTCCCAATGATTTTTACAACAGCTATAGGTAATATTTCAGCTGCAAGACTTAAATTATTAGACCTTGAATTCCCAAAAGAATATACAGACCATTTCCAAGGTCCTAAGTTCGGTATCCAAGGTGTAAGAGATATCCTTGATATTCCTGAAAGACCTCTTACATGTGCTATGATCAAACCTGATACAGGCTGGACTCCTGAACAAGGTGGAATAATGGCATATGATGCATACCTAGGTGGTATTGATGTAATCAAAGACGATGAACTTCTTGTTGCAGATCCTGCATGGTGTCCTATTGAAAAAAGAGTTCAAGCTATTACAGATGCAGGTAAGAGAGCTTTTGAACAAACAGGTGAAAAGAAACTTTATACAGTTAATTTAACAGAAGACAGCTTTAAAATCAAAGATTTAGCTTACAGAGCAATTGACGCAGGTGCAAATGCGTTAATGATTAATACATACACAGCAGGTTTCTCTGCTCTTAGACAATTAGCTGAAGATCCAAATATTCAGATTCCAGTTATGTCTCACCCTGACTATGCTGCTGCACAGTCTTACTCTCCTGACACAGGTGTTGCAGTAGCACTACTTTGGGGTAAATTAGCAAGATTAGCAGGTGCTGATATGGCTATCACAACTAACTACTACGGTAAGATTCCTGTACTTAGAGACTCTTACTTAAGAACATGCAGAGATCTTAAGATGAAATTCCACAATATTAAAGATTGTTTACCTGCACCAAGCGGCGGAATGTATCAAGGTGTAGTTCCTGATACTATTTACGAAGTAGGTACAGATGTTATGATCGCTGCCGGCGGAGCCGTTCACGGACATAGAAACGGTGCTACAGCTGGTGCAAGAGCTCTTAGACAAGCAATCGACGGAGCAATGGCAGGAATTCCACTAAAAGAATATGCTAAAGACAAACCTGATCTTCAAATCGCTTTAGATGATTGGGGATGCGGTGAAAAAGAAGACTTATTCGACATGAAGAAATAAGCGTTTAATTAAACATAAAATATGTTTACCTCTAAATATTATAATTAAAAAATTAACCCCCGACGGAAGTTGGGGGTTGTTTTTTTGTATATATAATGAAAATCTATATTTATGTATGTTATAATGTAATAAAAATAATTGAGGATATATTATGAATGTTATTGATTTGAATGATAAAGATTATGAGGAATTGATTTTTAAATTTTATACTTATTTTAAAAATGCTTTTGATTTTGAAAAATTTTTAAAGCCATTTTTAACTACAAATGGTTTAGATGAAGTTACAGTAACTCGTAGAACAAGAGATGGTGGAATTGATTTAATAGGGAAAAGGCGTGGGTTAGGTGGATTTAGTAATGAAGACGATGTTAAATACTATGTTCAGGCTAAGAGGAACAATCCTAAAAATAAAGTAGATGTGAAAAAAATAAGAGAATTACGTGGAGTTATGCCTTCCGGTACTAAGAGATTATTTATAACAACATCAGATTTTACTAAGAATGCAAAAGAAGAAGCCTTAAAAGATAGTTTTAGACCTATAATATTAATAAACGGAAAAAGGTTAATAGATAATTGTATTGATAATGAATTAGGAATGCTATATAAACCTGTTTTTAGTAAAATATCTATAGATAATTTAATTAGTAGAGAAAAAGAACTAACAGAAAATATATCTGACAGTATACATGTTGAGAAGCTGATATCTAAAAATGATATACGTGCTCGAATACTGCCTATTCCTTCCGTAATTCTAGAAACTATTCCTCCAAAATCTAATAAATTAAAAGTTTATATAAATAAAAAAGAAGAAATACTGAATATAAATTGGGAACGAAAATATCTAGGTGGAATTACAAAAATATATAGAGATAATGGAATAATTACTTCTGAAAATTCTTTCAGTACTTGTATTTCTGATTGGAGAATAAAAGGTGATAAAATAATAATCGAATTTTTAAAATAGTTCATAGATTTGTCAAGTAAAATCCCTTGACAATCCTTTTTCCTTCTGTTATAATCACTTAGTCAATATAAGGAGAGAAGTATGGAAAAGTATTTTAAAATGTCATATTTAATAGATATTTACTCATCTCTTCTTACGGATAAGCAATTAAAGGTATTGGAATATTACTACAATGATGATATTTCACTGAGTGAGATTGCGAGTATGTTAAATATTTCTCGTCAGGGTGTTTATGATACTTTGAAGAGAGCCGAAAAGATAATTTCGGAATATGATGATAAATTGAATTTACTAGAAAAATATGAACGAAACATTGAACTAATCGATAAATTAGAAGGATTATGTGAAGATAAAGAGTCCTTATCTTTAATAAAAGAGATAAGAGAAAACCTATAAGGAGGTGTAAGCCTTGTTTGAAGCTTTAGGAGATAAACTGCAGGCGACCTTTAAAAAACTCAGGGGAAAAGGTAAACTTACCGAGAAAGATATAGATGCGGCTTTAAGAGAAATCAGGATGTCGCTTTTGGAAGCTGATGTTAACTATAAGGTTGTAAAGACATTTGCAAATAATTTAAAAGAAAAATGTATGGGAGAAGAGGTACTAAAATCTTTGACTCCCGGTCAGCAAGTAATAAAGATAGTTAATAACGAACTTGTCGCTTTGCTTGGGGGAGAGAGCAGAGATATAAATCTTGCCGATAACGGTCCTACGATAATAATGGTTGTAGGGGTACAAGGTAGCGGTAAAACTACGAGTATCGGTAAAATGGGTAACTTCTTTAAAAACAAAAAGAATAAAAAAGTAGTATTCGTTGCTTGCGATATCCATAGAGCTGCGGCCGTCGATCAATTAAAGGTTCTTGGTGAAGGGCTTGATATTGAAGTATTTACACTTGACAAGAAAGACGCGGGAAAAATCGCGAAAAAGGGTGTTGAGTACGGAAAGAAAATCGGTGCCGATATTATAATCGTCGATACAGCCGGAAGACAGCATGTAGACAGCGAAATGATGGAAGAAGCCGTAAAAGTTAAAAAAGCTATAAATCCAAATGAAACATTATTCGTTATTGATTCTTTAATGGGACAGCAGGCGGTTGACGCAGCAAAAGCATTTGATGAAAGTTTGGAAATAACCGGATTTATTCTTTCTAAGCTTGATTCCGACGCAAGAGGCGGGGCAGCCCTAAGTGTTACTTATATAACCAAGAAACCTATAAAGTTTTCTGCATTTGGTGAAAAAATGGAAGACTTTGAGCCTTTCCATCCCGATAGAGTAGCTTCCAGAATTCTCGGAATGGGAGATGTTCTGTCTTTGATAGAAAAAGCAGAAACCATTTATGATGAAAAAGAAGCTAAAAAAATGGAAGAAAAGATGAGAAAAAATTCTTTTACTTTGGAAGACTTCTTGGATCAAATGGAAAGCATGAACAAAATGGGCGGGATAGAAGGCTTGTTATCCATGCTTCCGGAAGCGGGAAAGCTAAAAGGCATGGCAATAAGTGAAAAGGACTTAATAAAGCAAAAAGCTATTATCCAGTCTATGACCATTAAAGAAAGACAAAACCCAAATATAATAAATGCAAGCAGAAGGAAAAGGATCGCTGCGGGAAGCGGAACAAAAGTAAGTGATGTAAATAAGCTCCTTACCGGTTTTGAACAAAGCAAAAAGATGATGAAGCAGCTGAATTCCGGCAAGATGAAATTCCCGGGGATGAAACTTCCCTTTATGTAAAATAGGTCAAAAAGAAATTTAATTTCTTTATATATAAAAATCATAATAGTATAAATAAAAGGAGAAAAAACATGGCAGTAAAAATCAGATTAAAAAGAATGGGTGCAAAAAAACAACCTTACTACAGAATAGTAGTAGCAGACGAAAGAACAGCAAGAGACGGTAAGAGCATTGCTTTACTGGGACACTATAAACCTGTAGGCGAAAAAAGCGTAGAAATCGACGCTGAAAAAGCTAAAGAATGGTTAAACAAAGGCGCTAAACCTACAGATACTGTTGCTAAACTTTTCAAACAAAACGGTATTACAAAATAGTTAGGAGACCGATATGGTTGAATTAATAGAAACAATTGCAAAGGCTTTGGTAGATAATCCCGACGAAGTTGAAGTAAGACAAGTTGAAAAGGAAAACCTTACAGTAATCAAACTTAAAGTATCAAAAGATGATATGGGCAAAGTTATCGGTAAACAAGGCAGAATTGCAAAAGCTATAAGAAGCGTGTTAAAAGCTGCTGCAACCAAAGAAGAAAAGAGAGTTGTTTTAGACATCGAAGAATAATTAAAACACCGCTAAGCGGTGTTTTTTATTTGATTAAATATAATATTTATAGGTGTAGACACTGTTTATCAAGGCTTCATTTCTCGTTCTATCCACGTCATTATTACTTTTATTATATAACATTGTTCTTCATTTGACAGTTCTTTATTCATACTTATATTATGCCATTTATATAGGCATTTTCTGCAGCAAGTTGCGGTTGCATGCTGGGCAATGAATACTGGATGATTTTTTGTCGGAGTCTGCTTTCCGTCATTTGGTATTACGGCAGGGGATAATCTTTTATAAATAAAGTCTCTTGTATGATTATTTATTATATCTAATCCTTTTTTGTCAATATAATCTAAATCTTTATCTTTCAAATGAAAACTTGCCCTAAACTTTGACTTTGAAAGCCTTTCAAGAACATTTTCTATTTTTATCATTTCATATTCTTTATTGTTCATTTTTTTCTCCGCCGATTTAATAATTTATAATAATTATATCACTTTATTTATAAAAAAATAAAAGCGAAATGATTATCGCTTTTAAAAAATTTCTTTTTAGTTTATTGAAAGTCGTACAGCTGATATTATAAGCAAAGCTGGAAGCGTCGCTGTCAGCGATATTCGTATCTATTCCCATTTCTATGAGTATACTATAGAAAAATGAATATTTATCTTCTATTGATTTTGCTATTTCATATCCTTTAGATGTTAGATTTATATTCCCGTCTTCATCAACTTTAATATAATCATCTTTTTTTAGATTTTTAACCGCACGACTTACACTTGCTTTTGAATAGTTCATATATTTTGCGATATCTATAGCATGCACTTTATCACTTTTTATTTTAAGGTTATAAATACTTTGTAAATAACTGCAGGCAGAATTTTTCATGTTTTCCTCTCTATATCAAATATGTCTTTTCTTTTATTTTTATAATTTCATCTACATCTACATAAATATAGGGTTCAAATTTAAATTTACTTTTAATTTCTTCTTTGATTTTATCAATGTCATATTTTAATTCTTTGTTATCAAAGCTTTCTTTTAATGAAATTTGAATAATTGCAATCTTATGTTCAGGTCCATAATCATGGACTTCAAAATCTTTAAGTTTATCGAATATAGGATATTTCATTATTATATTCTCTATTTTCTTCTCATCTTCTTCACTTGCTCCTTTACCAAGCAGTAATACCATATTTTCGCTGAAGGAAGGAATACCGCTGTAAAATATTATTATGCTTATTATAAGTCCCAAAATCCCGTCTATGGGAAGGATAGTAAAAGGGGATAATATAAATGATATAAGTGTTACCGATGTGGCTAATATATCTGAGGAATAATTCTTTATATTTGCGTTTAAAGCAGATGATTTAATACCTGCATTTTTATGTTTTGTATATGATACCAATGCTATTTTAACTATTATTGATATAGTGCTTACTATAAACAGCATGGGAATTATATTAAGCTTTACGGGATTTATTATATTTGTTATGGATTTTTTTAATAATAGTATCCCTGTTGCAATAATCATTATTGAAATAAAAAGTCCGCTTAAATATTCCATTCTGCCATGACCGTAGGGATGAGTTTTTTCGCCTTCCATATCCGATGCGTAAAAACCTATCACCGAGGTAATCGAGCTTATGCAGTCAATTAAATTGTCTATTCCTTCTGTCAGTATTGCCATACTTCCGCTTAAAAATGATGCGATCAATTTTAATATAAATAATGTTAAATTTCCTATTACGCCTATAAATCCGGCTTTTATAGCCTCGATTGTTCTGTTTTCATTATTTTTCTCTATCGTTTCTTCTCGTTCTTCTTTCAAAATGACGTTCAAAGTGTCTTCTGTTTCGGCCTGCTTTTTTGTCATTTTCGTCATAATTTATATATGCCTCCATTCTTTTGATTATTCTGTTGAGGTAATCTTCCAGGTTGTTTTGTTCTTCTTCATTCAGATCTGAAAATATCTCATTTATTTCAAATTGATTTTCTCCTGCTTCTTTTCCTTTCTCGGTCAAATGGATCAACATTACTCTTTTATCTTCTTCTGATGGGGTTCTTTCAATAAAACCGCCTTTTTCCAGTTTTGATAATAATTCACCTATGGACTGTGACCTTATATCCAGTAAATATGACAGTTCTTTTTGAGATATGTCATGTTTTAATTGGAGCATTTTTAACACTCTTCCTTGTCCTCTGTGCGGGTCTGATACTGCCGAAAATCTATTCATATTTTTATGATAATATCTGTGCATTAACCATTGTATTTTAGAAAATTGTTCATATAAATCTCTGTTCATTTTTATTGCCTCCTGAAATTAGGAACCATTTTGAAAAGGTACCTTCTTATATTTAGATTATACAGGTACCTTTTTAATTTGTCAAGAAAAATATTAAGGTACCTGATGATATTTAATTGTTTAGGTTTTGAATAATATCATAAAAAAATAGCACTTGTTTTAAGTGCTATTTTTCATCCTAGAAGCTCTTTTTTAATTTGTATAAGATACTACCTAAACCGGCTAAACTTATCAGCATTATTATCGGATACATTCCGTTTCGGCTTTGATCTCCCGTTTGGGGAGAACTAGTAATTTTTTCTTTTGGCGGGAGTTCTTTATTCTGATTTTTATTTTCGTTTTTAGGTTTTGTTTTATTTACTGTATATTTGATAAGCGGTTTCTCAAAGTATTCTTTTTTCTCTTTCCCGCCAGTTGAGGTATAATCAATATAAGCCTCCTCATTTGTATATGCGATATACTCTCCTTCTTTTTCTGATTTGTTTACAAGTTTTATCTGATATTTAAGTTCTAATTTTTCTCCTTTTATTACAGGAGTATTAATATTTAATATAAACTTTTCCGGTTTCTTTATATATTCAATTACATAAGGGTATATACCATTTTCGTCTTTATCACCAAAACATATTTCTTTTTTGTCGTTTATAGTGCTTTTTAATTCTTTATTTCCAATATATAATTTAAAACTGTTTTGTATTAAATCAAAATCTTTACCGATTACATCGGTAATCTTTCCTTTTTCAATAGTATATAGTATATCACTTTTAACATTATCAAACATACCTTCAACACCGCTTGAATCATCATCATATTTTGTTGAAATTCCGCCTAAACTTGATAATCCGAGCATGAAGTTAAGTCCATATGGGTGATTTGATAATTGTTCTGTGCTTCCATATACAAAACAGTTATAACCGTTATTTACTGACTTTTCGTATTCCTTCGCTGCAGTATACATAGCAATATCTGTACTGTAACCGCTTTTTTCTCTGCTTTCTGCGGGAACATATTTTTTACTATAATCTTTTTGGGGGTCATATTTATATAAAGTTTGTCCATCATATATATCCGAATATGAGTTAATAGTTGTTTCGTAACTCTCTTTATATTTATCCATCCATGATTTACAATTTTTTAGTTCATTTAGATATGATTCTATATCCTTATGATTTTTCTTTAATTGACCTATCTCTGGACCGCAATAAATATTTTCTTCACCATTATCATCATTTTCATTAAAAACCGTTTTAGGTTCATCTGACCATAGATATGTAACTCCGTCACTGACAATAACAAGATGTTTATTTTTATTTTCTACTTTATTGTCACTATCAAGCATTTTTTTTCCTGCTCTTATTCCTGCTTCTAAATTAGTACCGCTGGAAATTTTTGTGTTCATTGCACTTTTAATATCGTTTAAATTATCATCGTTCAATTCTGTTAATTCCAAAACTGTATTTGATTGTTTATTAAAAATAACTATTCCTACTTTTATTTTGTGTTTTTCAGTCCTTTTATTTAGCTCCTGAAGCATTTTTAATGCTTCGTTTCTTACATTTGTACTAGTGGATTTATCAAGAACAAATACAACATCGCTGTAAGTTTTTTCTTCACTTGCTTCCAAAGATAGTGTTATTGTTGTTTGATCATTTTTTAGTTCTTCAGCGGTTTTACTTTTGTTTAAATAATTATTTTCTGCAGCAAATATACTTGTTTGTGTACTTACAAGAAAAATAATAGCAAGTAAAAAAGAAAGTAAGTTTTTTTTCATTGGAAATCTCCTTTTGTTCATTTTAGATTTAAGATTTCAATGATTTTTTAATATTGAAGATATTAAATAAAGTCTGTCAACAGTATGATGTTACAATATGCTTACTTTTTGTAACATATATGGTATTATTATATATATTTAATTTTATATAATGTTTTATGCTATTTTTACAGCACACATTACTTATTTCGATGGTTTTTGTAATATTTTTAAGGCTCGAAGTGATGTCACAATATGTAAAATATTATGTTACGAAAAGTAAAGTTTTTTATTATAAATTAAAGTAATTTTCTGAAAATTAGAAAATGATTAATTTGGTTCCACTTTTCATTTTCTTTTGATATAATGTATTAGAATGAGGAGGTTAATAAATAGGAATTTATAGTTAAAGCGCCCGAACCGAATTCCTAAATATATATTAAAAGGTTGACGAGGAAAAGGGTTTATCGATTTTTTCGGCGGATGCCCTTTGGGATGAAAGTGTTCCTTAAAGCTTAAAAAAACCGAGGAGTAATTCTTGGGACAAAGTTAAGCTTAAACTTTAAGAAATAAAAAACTTAAGGAGAAAATATAATATGTGCGGAATAGTAGGTTATATAGGAGATAAAAAAGCGAGCGATATTTTGGTTGACGGTCTTGCGAAATTAGAATACAGAGGATATGATTCAGCTGGGATTGCAGTATTCGAAGACGGGAAAATAAATATAAGAAAACATAAAGGCAGACTTGATAACTTAAAAGAAAGCCTTAAAAAGAACGATGTGGAAGGACATGTAGGTATAGGGCATACAAGATGGGCGACTCACGGTGAACCATCGGATATAAATTCTCATCCGCATGCAAGTCACAACGGTAAAATCGTTATAGTTCATAATGGTATCATAGAAAACTATATTGACTTAAAAGAAGAATTGGTAGAAAAGGGGTATAGATTTATTTCTGATACTGATACGGAAGTGGCAGCACATTTAATAGAAAGTTTATATAACGGAGATTTACTTTCAACAGTAAAGGAAGCAACTAAAAAATTAGTCGGGTTCTTATGCTCTAGCAGTAATGTGCAAAGATAATCCCGATGAACTTATTGCAGTAAGAAAAGACAGTCCTTTGATAATAGGTAAAGGCGAAGGGGAAAACTTTATAGCAAGTGATATTCCTGCGGTACTTAAACATACAAGAGACATTTATCTTCTTGACGATGATGAAATCGCGGTTATCACAAAGGACAATGTAACTATTTACGATGAAGACGGTAAACAAGTCGGAAAACAAATCCTTAAAGTAAACTGGGATGCTGCCGGAGCGGAAAAAGGCGGTTATGAACATTTTATGCTTAAAGAAATCCATGAACAGCCAAGAGCTATCAGAGATACTTTAAGAGGAAGGTTAGATGTAGAAAAACATGAAGTAAAACTTGATGATATAACCATTACAAAAGAAGATTTGGATAAAATCAACAAGATTTATATCGTAGCCTGCGGTACTGCTTACTATGCAGGTAACGTTGGTAAAAACGTAATAGAAAAATATGCAAGAATTCCGGTTGAAGTAGATATAGCCAGTGAATTTAGATATCGTAATCCTATCATAGACGAACATACACTTCTTATTTCTATTTCACAGTCGGGAGAAACGGCAGATACTTTAGCTGCAATGAGACTTGCAAAAGGTCAGGGGGCAAGAGTCCTAGCCGTAACAAATGTTGTTGGAAGTACGGTTTCCAGAGAAGCAAGCGATGTCCTTTATACATGGGCAGGTCCTGAAATCGCAGTTGCTTCGACAAAAGCATATTCTACTCAGGTAGTAAGTATGTATTTGATTGCATTGTTATTTGGTAAGTTAACCGGAAATCTAAGCGATGAACATTTTGAAGAAGTAGCAAAAGGATTGATGGATATCGATAAAAATGTGGAAAATGTACTTGCAAAAGAAGAAGAAATAAAGAAAATAGCTTATGATCACTTTAAAGTTCATGATGTATTTTTCTTAGGAAGAGGACTTGACTATTTCTTATCTTTGGAAGGTTCTCTAAAGATGAAAGAAATTTCATATGTTCACTCTGAAGCATATCAGGCAGGGGAGCTTAAGCATGGTCCTATAGCATTGGTGGAAGAAGGAACTTTGATTATTGCTATTTGTACTCAGGATGCTTTATTTGAAAAAATGTTAAGCAATATAAAAGAAGTTGTTGCTAGGGGAGCATATATAGTAGGCTTTGCTAAGGAACATAACACAAATATCGAAAAAGAAGCAAATAAGGTAATGTATATTGATAATGTCATAGATGACTTGACTGTCGTACCGACTGTAGTTTATCTTCAGACATTGGCATATTATCTTGCCGTCGCAAGAAACTGTGACGTTGATAAACCAAGAAACTTGGCAAAATCCGTTACCGTTGAATAAATAAGTTAATAATAACAATTTGTATGGGAGGCAAAACCAAGAGAATTTTTTCTCTTGGTTTTACTGGTATATGAAACGTCGTGTCTCATGGTATTTCATATACCCTTTAGGGGTACCTAAGGCTGTCATACTGTTATTATCATATAAAATAACAAGCTGCAGTCTCTTTATTTTAAAGAGTTTTTTTGCGGTGGATAGGAGATGTGATGACAAACAGTAAAGTAAAATTTTTGACTAAAGCTGCTATAATTGCGGCTTTATACATTGTAAGCACAATGCTTATTTCTCCGATAGCCTTCGGAGAAAATCAAGTTAGAATTTCGGAAGCACTAAACGTGCTGGTGTATTTTACACCTTCTGCAATCCCCGGATTATTCGTAGGGTGCATACTTGCGAATTTATCCAGTCCTTTCGGAATAATAGATATAGCTTTTGGTTCTATTGCTACTCTTTTGGCGGCTTTTACCGCAAGTAAGATTAAAAATAAATATTTGGTTGGAATTCCAAGTATTTTATTCAATGGACTTTTTGTAGGTTTTATACTGTACCAAATGGCTTCAATTCCTTTTGTTGCCGGATTTACAAGCGTATCTATAGGACAAGCGGTAAGTCTCTATGCCGTAGGACTTCCGTTATTATTATTAATAGAAAAAAATCAAAAATTGAGGAGCTTACTTTCAGATTAATGAATACATATATGCTTTTAGCGGTCCAAGAAGCTTTAAAAAGCGGAAAAGATGTTCCCGTAGGGGCTTTGATCGTTAAAGACGATAAAATAATATCAAAGGCTCATAATGAAGTTATTAAAAATAATGACCCTACTGCTCATGCCGAGATATTAGCAATAAGAGAAGCATGCAGCATTCTTGATAGCTATAATTTAAGCGGATGCAGTATATATGTGACACTTGAACCATGTCCTATGTGTGCAGGAGCCATTATAAACGCTAAAATAGACAAAGTAGTATATGGTGCGATGGATATGGATTACGGTGCCTGTGGTAGCAAATATAACCTCTTAGAGGATAATAGGGCTAAAAGTATTGAGGTATACGCAGGTATAGAAGAAGATAAGTGTTCTGTGATTTTAAAAGATTTTTTTGAACAAATAAGAAATAAATAAAAGCAAGGGGTACCCACCTTGCTTTTTTAGTTGAATAAATATATTAAAGTTACTATACCAAGCAGCATTTTATTGTTGATTTTATTAAAAACAATACTAAGTTTTGCATAATTCTGCGGTTTTGCGCTTATTAAAATCAAGAAATATTCCATAAACGTTTCTTTGTCTATGCTTACCAAATCTTCGTTTCTTTTTATAAGTCTCGATAATACTTCTTTATCCTGAACTTTCTTTATTTGTATAGCTGTTTGTCTTTTTACTATATCTTCTATGACGTTTTTAAACTCTGTAAAAGTATACTTTTTATTTTTTTCTATTCCAAGTATATTTCCCAGGTTTTCTATTAAGGATAATTCTAAATTTTTTTCTTTTCTGAATTCCGAGTATTTTATTAAATTATCTAATTTTTCTAATATGATTTGTTTATTTAAATGATTAGCTTCAAGCAATATTTTAATAAGATAATTTTTGCTTCTGCTCAATTTTTCTCCTAGATGTAAAGTGAATTTATCATATTCTTCATCGTTTATATAATCAATGTAATATATTTTCCCGCTGACTTTATTTATTGCTTTTAATGTATCCAAGTAGCCGGTGTTTATATGTTTTTTCATCTTAGCACTGTTATAACTGCTTTCTATTTCAAGAAAATCACTGCTTTTTATTATATTTATATTTCTAAAACTTAAAGGCTCTATGGTTTCTTCGCTTGAGAGTATGTTTTGATAACCGTTATCCACCAATATATTTATTAAATCAGCATGGGTGTTTATAACCAAGCTGTTTTTTTTCTTAAACCTTGATATTTCCGGAAAGCATATCAAAAGCAGTATATATGAATGGAACTGTCCCAAAGGTATTTCGTTTATATTTATTACTTCATAATCGAGCGTACTTAGATTGATGCTGTTTAAAAATAAAGTTGTATTTGAATTTCTTACTTTATTTTCTTTTATATATTTTTTAAGAGAGTTCTTTAAGTCATTTAGTCTTTCATCTGTAGCTAAAAACTTTGTAAACTCTTTTATGAACTGTCTGTCGTTTAATGTTGACCATGTGGTTTCGTATATATTTGCTATTAACTCTATCACTTTGAATAAATCTGTATTTATAGCCAGCGTCCAGAATTTAACCATATTATCAATATCCTGCATAGCTAAAAATGATGCATTAATAACGCCGAGACCTCCCGCACATATAGCCTCAAAAGTTATATCGTTTTCTATAAAAGCAGAAAAGGAACCTATTTCAAAGAATTTCTTACTGCCGTCTAAGTTTAGTATAATAGCATCATATTTTTCCATTATATCACTCCCAGTTCATCAACTTAATTATTATATCACAAAGGGCAATAAAAAAATACCTTCATAAAGGTATCTTTTTTTCATCATAATTATAAATTTAATATTAGTTTAAAGAATCTTTTAAAGCTTTACCTGCTTTGAAAACTGGTGCATTGCTAGCTGGGATAGTAATTTTTTCTTTAGTTTGAGGATTGATACCTTGTCTTTCAGCTCTTTCCTTAACTTCGAATGTACCGAAACCTACTAAAGATACTTTGTCTTGTTTTTGAAGTGTTTCTGTAATAGTTTCGATGAATGCTCCCAAACAGTTATCACATTCTTTTTTTGTAAGACCAGTTTTTTCGCTTAAAGCGCTTACTAATTCTGATTTATTCATTATAATTCCTCCAAATTTATATTTGTTGACTTAACAACTTTCCAACTCTAGATTATATTTTACCAAAAAAATATTTATTTCAATAGTAATTTAGCCTTTTCCCAATATTTTTCCAAAATTTCAGCTTTTAAACCCGTAATATCGTTATTATCGCCTTCAATCAGCTTTTCCATCATCGAAAACCTCGATATAAACTTATTCGTTGACGCTTTTAAAGCTTCTTCGCTGTTTATGTCAAGCAACCTTAAAGTATTTACAACACTGAATAGTAAATCTCCGGCTTCCATGAATAATTTGTCTTCATCATTGTTTATTTCATTTTTTAATTCATTGAGTTCTTCGTAAATCTTATCTATTGCTTGATTATAATTTTCAAAATCAAAGTTTGCATTTTTTGCCCTTGACTGAATTTTATTTGCATATAATAAAGCCGGGAATACTTTAGGTACACTTTCCATTGTTTGTGAAAAATTAGAATAAGATTTTTCTTCTTTTTTTACTTCGTTCCATACTTTACTTGTGTCTTCGCCTTCTAAAATCGTATTGTCGAATACATAAGGATGTCTTCTTATTATTTTTGAACTTATACTGTCTATAACATCTCTTTCATCAAATGAATCGTTTTCTATTTCTATTTGACAGTGAAGGGCTATTTGAAGAAGTAAGTCTCCCAGTTCTTCTTTTAAGTCTTCTGTGTTATTTCTGTCAATGGCATCTATTAATTCATATGTTTCTTCCAGGAGATGTTTTTTTAGGCTGTCATGTGTTTGTTTTCTGTCCCACGGACACCCCTTATCGCTTCTTAGATAAGCTATTAGATCCATAAACGACTTTAAGCTTCCTTTGGTTAAAAGAAAATCTTGCTTTTTGATTATTAATGTTATTGGAAATAGGGCTTCATCCCCGTTATTTAAGTCATTTAACCTTATTTTGTCGAGTTTTTCTTTTCTTATTACATAAATTTCAATTTTTTTACTAAAATATTTGATTAAATGCTCTTTTACCTTCTTTAAATCTTTTTTATCGTTTATATTTATAAATATATTAATGCTTTCACAGTCAGGTTTGTCCAAAGATGTCTTTCCTGCATTGATTACTTTATAGCTATCCAAGTCATTATATAATATATTTGTTATGTTATCGTCTATATCTATTTCAATATTTTTATTTTCGATAAGACTATCCAGTAATTTATTTTTGTTAAGAGTATCAAATATCAAGCAGATATTATTTTTATTTGAAAATCTATCTATCAGTTCTTCATAATTATTTATATCAATGTATTCTATTCTTTTATTAAAGGGAAATATAATTTTTTTGTTATTATTTTCTACATATATAATTCCCGCATTTTCTATCTTATTTAAGGTATTTAAATTTAGATTTCCTACATTATCGATATTTACTATAAATATTCTTTTCATTATTGTACCTCTTTAAATTATATAATTACATTTTATCAAAGAATATATTAAGGTTACAATAGTTTATGCTTTTATTTTTCCTTGATTTGTGACTTTATTCATTTTTTATTATACTTTTAGTCCATAAATAATAATGGTTCACTGCATTATTATTTTCATCAAACTCATATACTAGTGGTATTCCTGTTGGTATATTTATATTGACTATTTTATCTTTATTTACATTATAAAATATTTTAAAAGAACTCTTATGGAATTGCCGTGTGCGGCTATGAAACCTCTTTTGCCATTGATTGTATCGTTCTCCATAATTCTTAGTAATATGGAATTACTCTTGCTATGGTAGTTTTTACGCTTTCATGTCTTGAAAGCTCCTCTTTTGATATATTCTTTATTTCATAAATCGGTTTTTTTCATCTTTTTCGTCTAGTTTTTGCGTAAGTATATCTAATGAACACCTCCATATTTTTACTTATTCTTCTCCGTATTTCTCTGGGGTTTATGATTTATTAAGTTTCTGAAGTGCTTTCGTAATGTCTTTCATTTAATTTCCAACTTAATATAACGACAAGCCATAGTCTGTCCATTTCGGTTAAAATATTATATAGAGTGTGTATTACTTTTTTTTAGTAAGAAGTATAACAGCTATTAAAATCATTTCCTTTTTTAGTATTTTTCCTGCTTTTTTAGTTTTTTTTACTCCGCCATTGGTTAAATCTACATTACTCTATACGGTAAATAAATTTTTCTTGTTCTATATGATTTTTCAGTGTTTGATAAGTACAGATTTATTTTTTGTTACTTTTTAATATAATATTATCTGTTTTATTTTATCCGAGTGCAACTCTAAAATCATCATTATAAGAAATCCTACAGCAAATCCGATTGTGGCTATATTTGAATGCTCTCCTTCGTTTGCTTCGGGGATCAATTCCTCTACCACGACATATATCATTGCTCCTGCCGCAAATGATAATAAGTAGGGTAGGAGAGGCACTATAACGGATGATAACAGTATAGTTAGAAACGCTGCTATTGGTTCAACTATTCCCGATAAAGTCCCATATATAAAAGATTTCGTTTTGCTTATACCTTCATTCTTTAAAGGCATTGAAATTATAGCTCCTTCCGGAAAATTTTGAATAGCTATACCTATAGAAAGTGAAAGTGCTCCAAGAAAAGTTATATCTGTATTTCCCGTCATAAATCCGGCAAATACCACTCCTACTGCCATGCCCTCGGGAATATTATGAAGAGTGACCGCTAAAATAAGCATAGTCGTTTTTTTCAGTTTACTGCTTACGCCTTCGACTTCATTGTCAAGATGCATATGAGGTATTATTTTATCTAAGCTAAGAAGAAATAGTATCCCAAGGGCAAAACCCACTGCAGCGGGAATAAAAGCCAATTTGTTCATATCAGCCGACATATCCATTGAAGGTATCAATAGTGACCATACCGAAGCTGCTATCATCACTCCCGCCGCAAACCCCAAAAGAGCTTTTTGTACAGAAGGTTTTATATCTCCTCTCATAAGATAAACCATTGCCGCACCGAGTGTCGTTCCTATAAATGGTATCATTATTCCAATAAATGTATTCATAATTATCTCCTTTTTGTGTTAGTTCTAGCTAACTTGTGTATAAAATTTAAAGGACTTAAGCCCTTGTTTTCTTTATAAAAATATTACACTTTCAATCGAAATATGTCAATAAAAATGTAGAGTATATATTATTATATGTAAGTATTATTTTAAATTGTTAAAAAAATTTAATTGTGATATAATTTTATAATAATAAAGGAGGACGATACAATGGATTTTAGATTTGGACATACTTCTCTCAGAGTATATGACCTTAAAAAAAGTTTGGATTTTTATGTTGGAGCTCTTGGAATGAAAGAGACGAGGAGAAAAGATTATCCCGGAGATTTTTGTTTGGTATTTTTAAAAGATGCGGCAGATACATGTGAATTGGAACTTACTTATAATTATGACCCTAAAAAGCCATATGAAATCGGTAATGGATTTGCACATCTTGGATTTTATGTAAAAGATTTGAAAGCCGCTCATAAAGAGCTTAAAGAAAAAGGCTATAAGGTAACAGAATTTTCGGGACTAGGGGGAAATAAATCAAGCTTTTTCTTTGTGACGGATCCCGACGGATATGATATTGAAATCATAAGAGAAAAATAAATAATTGAATATTTAGTTTTAAAGTTTTAATTAAATAGTAAAAATAAAAGAGCAGATATACTGCTCTTTTATAATTTAAATTCGTCGTTATCATTTATTACATTTACAAAAAATCTTCTGTGTCTCGGTCCGTCAAACTCGGTAAAATATATTCCCTGCCAAGTCCCGAGAACTAACTGTCCGTCTTTTATTATTACATTTTCGCTTGTTCCTATTACGCTGGATTTTATATGAGCGGTGCTGTTTCCTTCGTAATGCCTGAACTCTCTCATATCAGGGAAAAACTTATCGAGTGCAAATAACATATCTCTTACAACATCTGGATCTGCTGCTTCATTTATTGTTATTCCTGCAGTTGTATGAGGACAATAAATCGTGCATATACCATTTTTAACTTTACTTCTTTCTACTGCTTCTCTTACTTCTGAAGTAATATTGTGAAAGTTTTCATTGTCGGTCCTAAGGTCAAATTCAAATAACATAATAAACTCCTTTTTATATTGTTAGTATCTATTATAAGGTATTTTATGATTTTAGTCTACAGTAAAAAAGACCTCATAGAGGTCTTTATATTAATAATCAAAGAAATTGAACGTATCGTGATTATAATTATCGTTAAAGTTAAATGTAGAATCGTTATGAAATATATTATGATAAGAAGAAACTGTAAAATAACATGTTCCTGCTATAAGCAAAGCTAAAAATATACTTATAAAGACAGTTCTTACTTTTTTACTTGATGTAAGCAGATATACACCTATAACTACAAGGAATAATGGCCATATGAATTCTAAAGCTCTAAAGAAGCCGTTAAATGAAATAATGTGTATATTAAGTAAATCAAGTATATATCCTGCACCGATTGCTATAAATAATACTCCTAAGATGATTTTTAAATTTTTATTCATTCTTATCACCTTCTTCTTTCATTTTAATTAATTCTTCTTTAGTAAATTCGCCTTGTAAATCTGCAGTTTCTTCATTTTTTATATCTTCCAGGTTTTCTTCACTTGTACCCATAAATATGATTTCATCTGAAGTTTCTATAAGTTTTATTTCTTCATCTTTATTTTCTTCTGATTTTGTTTCTTCCTTTTGGCTTGGGTTTTCTTTTGAATCAGAAGTTTCTTGGTTATAATTTTCTTTTTTGGTATTTAAATTATCCTCTTTTTTCTTTTTAGGTGAAGCTGAAGTTATAAGCAAAATACCTGCCACTAAAAATCCTATAGGTACTATAAATCTTGATATGAATTGCGGAAGGATTTTACTTAAAAATAATACTACGCCGATTATAACAAGAAAAATACCCAGGTTATATTGTCTCTTGTTTTCTTTTACCGGGGTTTCATAATCGTTATCTTTTTTTGTTTGATAATTTTGATTGTTAGATGAATTAGCAGATTGTTTTTCATTTGTGTTATATGGAGTTATAGGTTCATAGGGAATTAAAAAACATAGTAAAATATAAATAAGAATTAATACTCCGCTGGTTGCAAATGATAAAAGGATCGTTGCGAGTCTGATAATTGTTGAGTCGATTTCAAAATATTCACCGATCCCCCCGCATACACCTCCTATATATTTGTCATCTCTGCTTTTGTAAAGCTTTTTTTCGTTCATAACGTCCTCCAATTGTTCTTTTGTCTTAGTATATGTTATATAGTATAGGTGTAAGATAAGATATGAATTAATTAAAGATTAAAAACGGATTAAAAAGAATTTTATCAAAAATTCCTTTATTTGATTTTATTATGAAAACAGAGTATAATTTAGGTAATTTGATAGTCAAAGTAATTGGGAGCGATAATGAATAAAGAGGAAAGAATATTAAATGAATTTCTGGTAGAAAGTTTTAATGAGATTCTGAAGGTAGAGGAAGGTGCTTTAAAAAAAGGAAAATTTAAAAATCTCTCTATCAGAGAAATGCACGTCATCGAAGCTGTTGTAAAAAACGAAAAACAAGGGAAAAATACTTCTTCAAATATTGCCAAAACTCTCGATATAACTCCGGGTACTCTTACTATAAGCGTCAATAGCCTGGAAAGAAAGGGATATTTGCTTAGAGAAAGGGATATACATGATAAGAGAGTAATAAATATTTATACTACTGATTCAGGTAAAGAAGTAGAAGAAAATCATGCAAAATTCCATGAAAATATGGTAAAAGAAATGCTTGAGTTTTTCCCTGAGGAAAAAAGAAAAATATTAATGGAAGCTGTTGTTGAATTGGAAAAATTCTTTAAAAGCAGAAAGAAGGTAGATTAAATGGTAAAAATTGTTGTTGACAGTACATGTGATTTAAGTAAGGAGCAAATCGAAAAGTTAGATATAACCGTAGTGCCTTTGAGTGTAAGGTTTGACGATGATGAATATTTAGACAGTGTTACGATAAATAATGAAGAGTTCTATGAAAAACTCATTTTAGCGGGGGATGATATGCCTACAACATCCCAGCCGAGTCCAAAGAGTTTTGAAAAAGTATTTAAGGAATATGTAGATTAGGGTTACGATGTCGTTGCTATTATTGTATCTTCAAAACTAAGCGGAACGCTTCAGTCTGCATTTAATGCAAAAATGGAAGTGAGCGAAGATAAAATTCACTTAATTGATTCAAGGATTGCCAGTTTCGGGACTTATTTATTAATAAACGAAGCATGTAAATTGAGAGATGAAGGGAAAAGTGCTTCTGAAATAGTTATTAAAATAGAGCATATGATTAAAAATTTAAAGCTTTATGTATGCTTAAATACACTTAAATATTTAGTATATGGTGGACGAATTTCAAAGGCTACCGGAGTTGTAGGAACTATGCTAAATATCAATCCTATTTTAGAGGCTGTTGATGGAGAACTAGTTCAGGCAGGAAAAGTAAGAGGCAAAAAACTTTCTTATAAATTTATGTTGGAGAAAGTAAAAGATGATATTGATACTTCATATCCGGTTTCATTTGGTCATTCTCATGCACATAAAGCGATAAAAGACTTTGAAAGTTTTATGTCGGAACATATTGATATAAAAGAAAGAGAAATAATTTCGATAGGTCCAACCGTTGGTACTTACTCAGGTCCGGGGGCTATCGGCATAGCATATATAAAAAAAGATAAAGAATAAATCCTATATTAATCTCTGACTTAAAGCACCTTAGGGTGCTTTTTATTTTGAACACAATTAATTATTTTTTCATACTATAAATAGAAATAATATTCCTGTATAGGAGGAGAAATAATGAATGTAATTACATATTACAAATCAAGAGATGGTGAGAAGAAAGTTCCCGGTGCTCCCCATTTTAAAATAAAGGAATTCGCCTGTCATGACGGGACCGATAAAATATTTATTGACATAGACCATGCTAAAAAGCTTGAGAAAATAAGAGTGCATTTTAAAAAAGCCGTCCATATAAATTCGGGTTACAGGACTGTGTCCTATAATAGAAAAATAGGTGGAGCAAGCGGGAGCTATCACACAAAGGGCAGAGCTTTTGATATTTACATCAGCGGAGTAAATGTAAAAACTATAGCAAAATATGCTGAAGCTATAGGTATAAAAGGAATAGGATGTTATCCAAATGCAAATTTTGTTCATATAGATTCAAGACCTTCTAAATTTTTCTATTATTACACTAATTATTATCGTTCCGTAAGAACTTTTGGCGGAAGCCCGGCTTATTATCCGATCATTGCAAAAGGAAGCAGGGGAGCGTATGTTAAGAAAGCACAAAATAGATTGATAAAGAAGGGATATAAAATATCAGCAGATGGTATCTTTGGGTCATCGACAGAAAATGCGGTTAAAAGGTTTCAAAAAAAATCGGAAATTACAGTTGATGGTATTGTAGGGAAGAATACTTGGAAACTGTTATATAAATAAAAAGGACTTAGGTTAGTCCTTTTTTATTTGTAACACGGGGCACTACGCCTCGCTTCGCGAGATTCCGCGCCCCTTACCCGCAGTCAAACATACTTCCCCTTCCGCTTAAAATAAAGAAACGATATATGCTCCCTGCCTTTGATAAAAACTGCCTCCCTTTAAAAGCAAAAGTATATACAAACAAAACATATTTAAAATCCCGATCATAGGAAAATAGAATAAAATAAAGACATAAACATAAAAAGCAATATAAATAAAAAAACATCTTACAATAAGTAAGATGTGAAAATGCATAATGGCGGAGAAGGAGGGATTTGAACCCTCGCGCCGCTTACACGACCTATACCCTTAGCAGGGGCACCTCTTCGGCCAACTTGAGTACTTCTCCGTAATCCGAATAAAAAAAAAGATATTCAATTTAATCTTAATGGCCGAGAGGGTGGGATTCGAACCCACGTGGGCTTGCACCCTAACGGTTTTCAAGACCGCCCCGTTATGACCACTTCGGTACCTCTCGGGATTCATTAAGCTTAACTATATTATCATATAGAATTATTTTTGTCAACATCATAAGCCTTAATTATAAAATATTTTTTATTTATTTCCGCTCATTTCCTTTGACTTTTCGATACTGGAAAGAAGTGCGTCTATGACATCTCCTCTAAAGCCGGAATATTCAAGAGAATTCACTCCTTTTATGGTCGTTCCTCCCGGAGAACATACGTTATCCTTGAGCTTTGCGGGATGTTCCTTAGTTTCAAGGACCATCTTTGCGGAACCCATGACAGTTTGTGACGCAAGCTTGTAAGCCATTTCTCTCTTCACTCCGCTTTCCACCGCCGCATCCGCCAAAGCTTCGATGAATACATACACAAAAGCAGGTCCGCAGCCGCTTAAGCTTCCCGCGGTATCTATCAAAGCTTCTTCCACGACTTCGCTCTTACCGAAGCTGTTGAATATCCTTAGTACATCTTCCAGATCCTCAAAAGTGGCGTTCCCGCTGGGACATATAAGGCTCATACCCGCCATTACCATTGCGGGAGTGTTGGGCATCGTCCTAATGAGCCTTATTTTCTTACCAAACATCTTTTCCACGTTTTCCATGGTCTGACCCGCCGCTATTGTCACTATCAAAGTATCGTTACTTATGCAGTCCTTTATTTCGTTTATGACTATATGATACACGTTAGGCTTTACCGCAAGGAATAAAATATCGCTTTTCTTTGCCACTTCCTTGTTGTCCATCGTGACATTTATCCCATATGTATCTTGTGCATTTTTGAGAGTTTTATCCGTGGAAGCACTGACGATTATATTTTTTTTATCCGTCACACCTCCCTCTATCATACCTCCCGCCATGGCTTTCGCCATATTACCGAATCCTATAAATCCCACTGTTTTGTTCATAAATCCGTCTCCTTTTCTTATATTTGTTCTTTCATTTTTTTACATTATACCAAAAACCACGTATCTTTGAATACAAAATCACTTCTCAGCTCGTCGGCATACCTGTCGTAATCGGGGAACATCTTATGTAACGTCCTGTAAAACCCCTTTTGATGATTTAAATGTCTCAAATGACATATTTCGTGCAGCAACACACTCTTTATTACCTCATTGGAGTATTTTACAAGGCACAGATTTAAGCATATACTCTCGGTCTTTACCGAGTAGCTGCCGAACCTCGTCTTCATCAGCCTTATCCTTAAAGAGAATTTTCTCCTGATACCCACCTCTTCCGCTATTTCTTTACATTCTTGGAGGAGTTTATTATTAAGTATATCACTGAAAACTGTTTTTAGATAATCATTTATGAGTTTGGTTTGATATCCCATGTCATCTTCTTTGGAATATAAGATGAATTTGTCAGACGTAACTTCTATATCATCTTTATCGGACTTTACGACCTCCATTTCATATCTCTTCCCTAGAATGCTTATGGTCTGCCCTTCATAGCTATCCACCGATGCATACCGCTTTTCCATTTTCTTTATCTGTTTTCTTATCCAGTCGTCTTTGAGCCTTAATACATTATAAACACCCTGTGTACTTAACTTCTTGTTGGCATTGATTATCACATTCAAATCTTTGTCTACTCTTATATAGATACTTTTAATATTTTTTCTGTTTATTATTACGTTGTAATCAAAATCCTTTATATCATTCATATTATTTTAATTCTTCCTCTTACTTAAAATACTTCCTCATCAAATAAAAACTGAAACCCACTACCGAAAGACTCAAAAGGATGACCCCCAAATATCCGTACTTCCACGTAAGCTCCGGCATAAATTTAAAGTTCATACCATACCACCCCGCAATAAGAGCAAGGGGAGAAAACACTGCGGTGATTATGGTAAGGGTCTGCATGGTCCTGTTCTGTTTTATATCCGCCTGTGCCTGATAAAGGTCTCTGAGATGTCTAGTATACTCCATGAGCATATCCACTTTGCCGTTGAGCCTTACGACTTTATTGGTAAATATCCTAAATAGTCCCTTATATCCGTTTATAAATATGTCTTCTTCGTTCTCTTCGAAGACCATACCCATTTCTATAAGCTGGTCATAATAATTGCTCAAAACAAGGAGCTGTCTTTTCATATTTACGATAAAATAGTTGAAATTCTTCAAATCTCCCGTTAATACCCTGTCTTCGATCTCGTTTATGTTCGTTTCGAAATGCTCCAGATAATTAAGGTCCCCGCTTATGAGTATATCCAAAAAGTCGTATAAAAAATGGGATACGGAAGGATTTTTCCATTCTCTCTTTTCTTTTATGCTTTCTATTATGGGCTTTACCACATTGTCGCTGTCGATAAAATATATCCTATGATCTTTTATATAATACCCGAACTTACCCTGCTTTAAGTCTTTTCCCATTTTAGGTATAAAGAAAGTCCCGACTATGACATCTCTGTATACTTCGGATTTTGAAAAGTTGATATTGTCAAAATCGGCATAGTACGTCGGTATGCCTTTATCACGGCAGGCTTCGTGCCACTGTTCCAGGGTAAGTAAGATCACTACGTCCTCTTTTTCCCCCACATTATCCAAGCTTTCTATCTCTTCAAGTTCATTAGCTATTTTATAATACATCATCTCACCTCGGTATGTCTATAATATCACATTTACTTACTATATTTTAACACAATATTGAGTTTTTATTTATTACCTGAAGACTTCGAATAAGTCTTGTGAATTTTACATATGTAAAATTCATATGTGTGAAACACATCAGGTAATATGAGCGGATTTTTCAAAGAAAAATTTGCGAGTATTCCTAACTTCAATCATATATTTATTTCAAAGCCTTGCAGGTATTATGAGCGAATAATCTTTATTATTTGAATATTTTTTATTTTTATCAGTTGACATAATTTATTATTTAAAATAATGATAAGTTTGTATTATAATAATTAATAAAATATTTTTATTTAATATATTTAAAAATAAAAAAAGCCCTTTAAAGGGCTTTTTAAAATTTTAAATATCAGCACTTCCATGAATTTTGTATCTCTTCCAATATTTCCACGGAATGTATCGTCATATCTTTTGTCATTATATCGCTTTCCGGCATTCCTTTTTCTATACATTCGTTAAAGTGCTTTACTTCAAATGTCATTTCACATGACATCGGATAGGAAACTTCTTTTACTACTCTGTCGTCGTAGTAGTGTATAGTCATTTTGTCCGCTCTGTAGAAGTTATCCATTTCTATGTATCCTTCGCTGCCGTAGATAAATAATTTGTTAAGTAACTTTACATATCCGGAAATCTTGCTTGTTGCCAGTGCCTCGTTGTCTATCTTGAAGTTTAGTATACACTCTTTATCTCCGCCGAACTCTTTGCTTTTAAGCCTCATCCCGGAATATAATGAAATAGGTTTACCGAAAATATATTCAAGGTATTCTATGCAGTATACCGCATTCGTGAAGAACACTCCGCCTCCCTTTGATAAATCGAGTGTCCACGCATTGTAGTCTCCCGGGAATGAAGTTGAAAAATCGAGAAGTCCCACATCTCCTATTTCCTTGTTTTTGATTATGTCTTTTACCATATTGGTTATAGGAAGGAAGATTTCCTTTTGTGCTTCAACCAAAAATAATCCTTTTTCTTTAGCTAATCCGAATAATTCAATGGCTTCTTCTTTTTTAAGAACCATAGGCTTTTCGCATACTACATGCTTTCCCGCATTCAAAGCGTCTTTTATATTTTGATAATGAAGGAAGTTTATCGTTGCGATATAAATAACATCTACATCTTTATCTTCATATAATTCTTCGTAGCTTCCGTAGTATTTTTCGATGTTTAATTCTTCCGCCTTTTGTTTCGCTTTTGCTTCTCCTCTCGAAGCTATTGCTGTGACTTCACCGTTCCCGCTTTCTCTGACTCCTTTTACAAATCTCGGAACAATTGATGCCGTGCTTAAAATCCCATATTTGATCATAACCGTTCTCCTAAAATAAAATATAGATATATTATACACTACTTTAAAAAATTACTAAAGTATAACTTTTTAACTTTATATTTCCATAAGTATTGAATTTTAATAAGTAAAAAACGAATCTAATATAATATTTAGATTCGTTTTTTTATCAAAAATATAATTGTTTAATTCTTGATAATGCATTTTTTATGTAATTAGCACTTTCTTTATATTGTTCAAATATTACATTAAAGCCTTCGGTATCGTCGCAAACAAAATTCCAATAATCTTTGCCAATGAGTAATTCCTCTTCCGCAAAATATTGTTTAACTCTCTCCTGTTTCCATTCATTACCTTCTCCATACATATTATATGCAGTTGCTAAAAATAATTTTATTTTTTCATCGGGCTTATCTATTAATGAATTTTTTAATATAAAATATTCTTGAAGTAGAGCTAATTTTTCTGTTTTTGATTTTTTATTATCTAAATCTCCTCCTGATTTTAATTCAATCAAATAATGTTCTTTCTTTTCCTTATTATAAAAATAATGGTCTGTTACATGTGATTTTTTAAAACTTCTTATATCACTGGGTATGATACAATAAAAATTATCATAATCTAATATTTGAGGCTTAGTATGCCTTTCATATTCTAAAACTATATAATCCATGTGCTGAGATTGTTGCGGAAGTAAAAAAGATTCTATATTACCTCTAACATCATATGATAATTTGGCTATGCTGTTACCCATGTTTTCTAATACTTTACCAAATGAACTATCAAAACTTCGTACAAATGCACTGTAAAACATAAACTCTTTTCCTAATTCAGCTACAAAACAGTTGTTCTTTTTTCTGTTAATAACGCCTTTAGGGTCATTTACTTCGCTGGTATAGCGTAATTCAAATCCTTCAACAAAATTCTTTATGCTGGAATCAATGATTTGTTGAATTGCTTTTTTCTTTATTTCATCCATTTTATTCTCCGTTTAATTTATAATTTGTAATAAGTAAGTGTTTTGCTTCTTTATTATTTCTATCTTGAAAACTTACCAAATATTTTTTATCAAACATAAATATACTTAATTGTTGATTATTAGCTGTTTTAATTCCTTTTTTATATAAATCAGAAATATATTCAGTATTTTTAATTATCAGCATCCAGTTGGCTTTACATTCGTTAATTAAATAATCAGAAAGTCTTTTTTGATCACTTTTGTTAAATTCATTTCTGGCATATGTGCTGAATTCAGTGTCATAAGGAGGGTCTAAAAAAATAAAATCATTTTCATTTGGGACATATTTATTCATAAAATCGTAGAAATCTTTATTTTCTATAATAGTTTTATTTAAATGATTTATAAGATTTTTATCTTTAAAATAATTAATTTTATTTTTAAAAGATTTTCTATTATATGATATACCTCCATATGGTACATTAAATTTACCTGACTTATTATATCTAAACATTGATGAATAACATGTTTGACGTATGAAAAAATAAATAGCACTGGAGAAGCCATCTGATAAATTTAGTAAGTTTTTATTATTTATTAAATATCTAAAATGCATATAAAAAGCAGATTTGAAAGAACATTCAATATTAGAAATCAAATCATTATGTGAAATATCTCCTTTAGCTTTTTCCATTTTGTTCATTCTTACCATTTTGTTTTTTATATTTCTAAATAATTCATTTATAAAATTATCTATTTGATAATTGAAACTTCTATCTAATAAACCATTAAACTCGTCTTTGTTTGATAATACAAATTGTGTTATTTCCTCAGAAAGTTGTTGCTCATTTAAAAAATTATTTTTATAATTTTTGTATAAATTTATTAATTCTTCTTTATGAAAATCTACAATATTACTTATAATTTGCCAGTTATACTCTATGGCTTCAAGCTTATCTATAAATTCTTTGTTTTGTGTTTTTATCATTTTATATAATAAAATTAGTTCATCTGATTTATCATTGATAAAATATTTATTAGCTTTTATAGTAAAGTAAACAGCTCCTCCGCCTACAAAAGGTTCATAATAATTATTTATTTTATCGGGAAGATGTGGGATAATATGTGTTAATTCTTTTTCTTTTCCCCCCGGGTATTTCGTGATTGGAAATAGTTTTTTTTCTAAAACATACTTCGACATTAATATTAGTCTCCTTATTATTTTAATTTATTATATCAAAAATATGTTATTTATTAAAGATAATTTGTAGATGTTAAAATTAACTATTTATTTAAGTTTTTTATATGTTCTTAGTTATTAAAATATATTTGTATTAAACAACAAAAGGAATTTATATTCAATTACTATAAATAAAATACAATTTATTGAAATTATATTATCTAAGGTTTATAATGTTATAATAAAAAATAAAAAGGAATGATAAATATGATCATAGCATTTACTGGAGCGGGCATTTCAAAGCAAAGCAATATCCCTACTTTTATGGAAAGACCGGAAGTAAGGGAAAAGTTGTTCAGATCTTTTGCAATTTCCAATCCCAAAGAATATAATGAAACGATAAAAGAATTAAAAAACAATATGAACGGTGCAAAACCAAATGATGCACATTATGCACTTAAAGAATATGATATACCTATCATTACAATGAATATTGACGGGCTTCACAGATTGGCAGGGAGCGATCCTTTGGAACTACACGGAGGACTTCCCGATGACGATGAAATGGATATAGCTTATACGCTCTACAATAAGCCTGTTTTGTACGGAGACCCCGCACCGAATTATCAAAAGGCTTACGAACTCGTGGACAGTATGAAAAACGGTGATGTATTCCTTGTGATAGGTGCTTCAATGCATACCGCTATAGCAGGAGACCTTAGGATGGTTGCAAAAAGCAGAGGTGCAAAAATCATTGAAATTCAGGAAGACGCACAAAAAAACGTAAGAAAAATTTTAGAAGAATTAAATAGTAAAAAATAGTATCTTGGGAAAGAATATTATTATATTGTTTTCCGGGGAGGTATAAAATGAAAGATGATTATTTACAAGGTATATTTATGGCAAATAAAAAGCTGGGTATTTTAGGCTGCAGTCAGGATATCTTCATTCAGCTTGAAAAGTATAACGATGAATTTTTGGAAGATGTTTTGAATTCACTTATTAAATATACTATGATAGAGACGAACGGTGTGGTTAATAAATTTGCGAGATATGATACTTGTCTGGGCAATATCACCATCTATACTAAAAAAGGATACGATGACGAGATATATACCAATATATTGTTTTCGGGAGAGGTTTTATAGTATATGAAGTATATAAAGACCAGGTGGAATATACCATATTACAACATGGCTTTTGAAAATTACGTAATGAACAATGATGATTTTAAGGATGATTACGTATTTTTCTACATACATTCTCCTTCTATAATCGTAGGTAAACACCAAAATACCATAGAAGAGATAAATTCCAAATATGTAAAGGAAAACGATATAATAGTTGCAAGGCGTAATACCGGAGGCGGTGCGGTATACCACGACGAAGGAAACCTCAATTTTTCTTTCATAACAACAAAGAAAGAAGACGAGAATGAAATCGATTTTAAGAAATATACTCTTCCTATCATAAATGCACTAAAAAAACTCGGCGTAGATGCTTATCTGAGCGGAAGGAACGATATATTGGTAGACGGGAAAAAAATAAGCGGCAATGCTCAGGGGCTCAATAAGAATAAAGTCCTTCATCACGGTACTTTAATGTTTAATGTCGATGTTGAATCTCTTGTCAATTCTCTTAACGTCAGTCAAATGAAGATAGAGTCAAAGGCGATAAAATCGGTAAAGAGCAGGGTTCTAAATATCAAAGATGTCCTTGATATCAAAATGGATATTTACCAGTTCAAAGATTTTATTTTAGATGAAATATTCAGCGAAATGGATATGGAAGAATACAGGCTTACCGATAAGGACTATGAAAATATCGAAAAGCTTGTCAAGGATAAGTACGGTACTTGGGAATTCAATTACGGATATTCTCCTAAATTCTCCATAAAAAATAAAAAGAAATTTGAAAGTTCGGGGCTTATCGAAGTAATGCTCGATGTCAAAAGCGGTATCATTGAAGATATAAAGATAAGCGGGGATTATTTTTCCGTTAAAGAGACAGATGAACTTGAGGATATGATAAAAGGGTTTAATTACAGAGAAGATGATATAAAATCTCTTCTCGAAACCATCAAGCTCGATGATTATATAACAAATATTAAAAATGAGGAATTCATATCATTACTCTTCGATTAAAAGACTATGTAAATAGTCTTTTTTTATTTGTAAAGAATATAAATGAAAATTTAATATTTTCTTAATAGAAATTATATTGTATTAAATATCCTAAGTTTTATAATTTTAATCATAAAGGAAAAAATCAAGTTTGATAAAATGGATTGTATAAATGATTTTTAATTATCCCTTAAATCAAATTTAATAAAGTTTTAACCTATATGAATGATAATCGTAATATATAGTTGGTTTAATATTTGGTTTATAAATAATTTATATATTTTTCTGCCTTAATGATTTTTTTGATTTTGATACATATATATTAAAGTAAACAAGCTTTTATGGATGATTTTGATTTATTGAGTATAAATCCAATTTTTTCTGCAAATTACGACAAATTTATGATATTATAAGGTGGGAAAACAATGTTGGAGGAACGTTACATGAAAATCAGACTAAAAAATAAGGAAGACAGAGTAAAGGTATGCAAGGCGGGATTTAGTTTTACCACGTTGTTTTTCGGACCTTTTGTCCCTTTATACAGGGCTGACTTTTTGTGGACGGGAATAATGTTTATATTCCATATGGTTTTGAATTATATAGTAAGTAAATTTCCTATAATAACATCGGCTCGTACTCTTTACGGATTTTTGGGCGTTACTTTTATTTCAAATATCATCTTTGCTTTTATTTATAATAGGATATATCTAAAAAATGCTCTTTTGGATGGTTTTGTTGGCTACGATAAAGAAGATGATGAAAAGCTTATAAAGAAACATTTATCCGTTACATCTAAGCAGATAGAAGCTTATAAAAATAAAAAACAGGAACGCTTAAATAAAAAAGAAGAAAAAAGGGCTTTAAAAGAAGTAAAAGAAAAAGAGAACAGAGGGAAGAAAAAGGAACGTGAGAAACTTAAGGATAAGGAAGAAAAAGATAAAAAAAATAAATCATTGTCAGTGAAGGAAAAATCTGAAAATGTAATAAAAAATGAAGAAGAAAACAATGAAGAAATTGTTTCTGATACAGAAAACCCAAGGAAAAAGGGCAGAAAGAAAAAGAAATCAAAAGAAGACAGTTCTAAATCCTCAAAAGAAGATACTGATAATAAAGAGATTATCATTTGTGAAACAATAGATGATAAAAAGGAAAATAAAAAATCGGATAACGACAAAGCCGATATAGATACATCAGCACCAAACGAAGAGGAAAATAACTTGATCAGTGATGGGACATCAGAAATAACGACGGATAGTGACGATGATATAACCAAGGAAAATGAAGTAATTTTACCTCAGGAAGCATAAAAGTAAGAAGCAGTAGGATAAACTGCTTCTTTTTTATTAAAAGCATGTAAAAGATTACATTTGTGTGGTATAATCCTTATATACATATTTTTATAGGAGGAATTTAATATGAAACATTTAAGTAAAATGAAGGCGATTTGTTTATTTTTGTGCATGACCTTCTTTTTTTCTTGTATGGGAGGGACGAGCTCTTTTGCCAAGGAAAGTCATGACAGTAAAATCATAAAAGAAAACAAATCTGTCCAATCAGACAAAAGCAAAACAGAAAAATCAAAGAAAGCCGAAAGCAAAAAAAATGTATCTGCAATCGAAAGTGGTTTTAGATATATAGTAAATAACAACAGTGCTACGGTGACCGCATATGTCGGTTCTTCCGGCAGTCTGAATATACCAAATACTTTGGGCGGGTACCCTGTAAAATTTATAGATAATTCATTTGAAGTGGAAAGAGAAGACTTATATATAAAGAGTTTATCCATACCGAAGAATTTAGTATATATAGATTCAAGTATATTCGATCAGCTCTATGGACTTACAAATATTACCGTAGACTCAGGTAACCAAAGATATATATCTAAAGGCGGAGTTTTATATACAAAAGATATGAAAAGTTTGGTGGGTATTGCTTCAGGTAAAAAAATAACTACTTTTAATGTGCCCTCAGGTGTAGAAAGTGTTGAAAATTTTAATAATGTTTATGTGAAAGTATTAAATATCCCTGCGTCCGTAAGATATTTGCCTTATGAAAATGAAGATGATGATTTTACTTTTTTCGGCAGTCTTGAAAAAATAAATGTAAGTTCTTCAAATAAGTTCTATTCGTCTTACGGAGGTGTTTTATACAATAAATCAAAGACATATTTGATCGTATATCCTAATTTTAAAAAAGATAAATCTTATAAGATACCTAATACGGTAAATAAATTATCCTTTATTATTAATGATTACCTCGAAAACATCACACTGCCTGATAACTTGGGAAAAGGATATTATTATTTTTTCAATAGTTTAGAAAAATTAAAATCCGTCTCGGTATCAAAAAAATCTAAAAATTATTATTCCAAGAACGGAGTCCTTTTCAATAAAGAAAGAGATACCCTTATTTATTATCCTGCGGGTAAAAAGTCTAAAAAATATACTATACCAAGCAGTGTAAAAAAAGTAGTTATTGGTTCTATGTCAAATAAATATTTGCAGGAATTGGTAATAAGCAGGAATGTGACTAAAATCGGTGAAGACAATTTGAGTGAAGGTAGTTTAAAGAAAGTCATAGTACACAGTCCGAATGTTAAATTTGGTTATCTTTGTTTTGACGGTAACAAAGGTAAAATCAAATTTTACGGACTGCTTAATTCAACTACACAGAAGTATGCCAAGAAAAACAATTATTATTTCAAAGCAATCAAGTTAAAATATCCTACGGTAAAGGTAAAAAGCACTAAAAAGAAAACCGCAGTAATAAGTTATAAAAAAGTGAGCGGTGCAAAAAAATATAATATTTACAGGAAAACAGCCAAGGGTAAATATAAACTAATAAAGACTACAAATAAATCGAGTTATAAAGATAAGGGGCTTAAATCAAAGAAGACTTATTATTATAAAGTAAAATCTATAGGAAATAAGCTTAAATCCGATGCTTCCAAAGCAGTTAAAGTAAAAATCAAATAACATGATCGAAATTACATATTTTAGAGGAGATAATTGATATGAAAAAGAAATTTATAAAAAGCTGTTCGCTTCTTTTAGTATCCTTGATGATAGTTTTGTCCGTAGGACCGGGGACGAATATTTTGGCGAATACAAAAGATGATACTGATATTAAAGAAAATGTAAAATTAACCAAATCAAATAAAGCAGATAGAAAAACTACAAAATCAATAGATACAAAAAATGACAAATCAAATAAAAAAGGTACATTGGGTATTGAAAATGATTTTAAATATTTCATAAACAGTGACGGAGCTACCGTAACCGCATATGTGGGTACTTCAAGCAGTATAACTGTTCCCGAAACTTTAGGCGGGTACACCGTAAAGTACATAGACGGTATGTTCAAGTCTCAGAAATATGGAGTAAAAATAAAATCCATATCCATACCCAAAAGTATAGAATACATAGATTCGGGTATGTTTTGCCAGCTTAATAGTTTAGCTTCGATCAAAGTAGATAATAATAATGCAAAATATTTGGTAAAGGACGGCATTCTTTTCACAAAAGATTTAAAATCATTGGTCGGGATACCTCAAAAACTTAAAGTTTATGATTATACTGTTCCTAATGGTGTAGAAAGTATTGATAATTTTATAAATGACTATATTTCTACTTTAAATATATCGTCAAGTGTAAAAAGTTTACCGAATTATGATGATTATGATTTTACTATCGGAAAAAATTTAAAAAAGATAAATGTATCATCCGAAAACAAAAAATATTCTTCTCAAAATGGTGTGCTTTATAATAAAGCAAAAACGGTATTGATAATATATCCGTGTAATAAAAGAGACAAGACTTATGTAATGCCGTCAACCGTTAAAGAGGTTAGCGATATATCTAGCAGTTATTTACAGAAAGTAACATTATCAAAAAGTTTATTAGCGGAAGAATATTACTTTGTACTTTTTTCGGAAAAATTGAATTCAATTTCCGTTCAAAAAGGAAGTAAGACCTATTCAGCTAAGGACGGAGTTTTATATAATAAGAATAAGACTGTGTTATTATGTTATCCTATAGGTAAAAAAGCTAAAAAATTTGCGGTTCCAAATAGTGTTAAGATAATCGATGAATCTGCTGCTGAAGACAATATATATTTAAAAGAATTGATAATAGGAAGAAATGTTTCAAAAATCAGAGCTTATAATTTTATATATGATAAGCTAAAAAAGGTCGTTATTAACAGTCCTAATGTAAAGATCGGAGATATGTGTTTTTATTATAGCAAAGGGAGTATGAAGATTTATGGTTTATATAATTCCACAGCACAAAAATATGCCAATAAGCATAAAATAAAGTTTAAAGCGATAAAATTAAAATATCCAAGTGTAAAAGTAAAAAGCACAAAAAAGAAAACAGCAGCTATAAGTTATAAAAAAGTAAGCGGTGCGGATAAATATAAGATTTACAGAAAATCGGCAAATGGAAAATATAAACTAATAAAGACTACAAATAATTTAAGCTATAAAGATACAAAACTTAAATCAAAGAAGACTTATTATTATAAAGTAAAAGCAGTGGGTAAGAAACTCAAATCAGATGCCTCAAATGCTGTTATGGTAAAAATCAAATAGTTTTATTAAAGAGATGTATTATACATCTCTTTTTTATTGTAAATAATCGTATAAAAGAATATAATTGATTTATTAAATTTAAAGGAAATATATTATGGATATCAAAGAAAAAATATTGCTCCAAAGAGATTTTTTTAATAGAGGAAAGACTTTGGATATTGATTATAGGATAGATATGTTAAAATATCTTCGAAACGGGATAATAGAAATGGAAGAGGAAATATCCTCCGCACTTAAAAAGGATTTGGGAAAGAGTTCATTTGAAAGCTACATGTGTGAGATAGGGCTCGTTTTAAGTGAAATAAACTATATGATAAAACACATAAGAAAGTTTTCCAAAAAGGAAAGAGTAAAGACTCCTCTTTCTCAGTTTAAAAGTAAAAGCTACAAGGTAAAATCTCCTTATGGGCTTGTACTTATAATGAGCCCGTGGAACTATCCTTTTATGCTTACTATATCTCCTCTCGTGGATGCTATTAGTGCCGGGAACGTTGCTGTTGTAAAGCCGAGTGCGTATTCCAAGTATACTTCCGAAATAATCAAGAAGCTGCTGGAAAAGTATCTTCCTGTAGAAGTCGTTACCGTAGCTTTGGGAGGCAGAGATGTAAACAGTTATTTGCTTGACTTGAAATATGATTATATTTTCTTTACGGGAAGTGTCAGTGTAGGAAAGCTGGTAATGGAAAAGGCGAGTAAAAATTTAACTCCCGTGACTTTGGAGCTTGGAGGAAAAAGCCCTTGTATCGTCGACAGCAGCACTGACCTTAAACTTGCCGCAAAGAGGATAGTCTTCGGTAAATATCTAAATCTCGGTCAGACATGTGTCGCTCCGGATTATGTCCTTGTAAAAGAGGATATGAAGGAGGAATTTATAAAATACCTTAAGGAAGAGATCCTCATTCAGTTTGGCAAAGACCCTATTGGTAACAAAGACTACGGAAAAATAATAAACGAGAAGCATTTTATAAGACTCAGGGGACTTATTGAAAATGAAGATGTCATAATAGGCGGGTTCTGCGATGAAGATAGGCTTAAGATAGAACCGACGGTCATTGATAATGTAACAATGGACAGCTCCTCCATGAAAGAAGAAATATTCGGTCCGATACTTCCCGTAATGACATTCAATAACAGAGAAGATATAATCGATATAATAAAAATAAATCCTACTCCTCTTGCTTTGTACATTTTTACCGATGATGACGATTTAAAGAATTATATATTGAATAACGTAAGTTTCGGCGGAGGATGTGTAAATGATACGATAATCCATCTGGCAACGGAACAAATGGGATTTGGCGGAGTAGGGACAAGCGGAATGGGAAGTTATCACGGGAAAACCGGATTTGATACTTTTACTCATGAAAAAAGTATAGTCGAAAAGAGTAATTTTATTGATTTACCTATGAGATATCAGCCTTATACGAAAAGACATGAAAAATTACTTAGGAAATTTTTAAAATAAAAAGACCTTTATGGTCTTTTTTGCTGTTTAGGGGCGCGGAATCTCACGAAGTGAGGCGTAGTGCCCCGTATTGTTTGGCATTAAAAAAGAACCTATTTATAGGTTCTTTTAATTATACATTAAATCTAAAGAAAATCACATCTCCGTCTTCAACGACGTAATCTTTTCCTTCCACTCTTGTATAAGCAAGCTCTTTTGCTTTTACGTCGCTTCCTGCTTCCATGAGTTTATCGTATTTTGTAACTTCCGCTCTGATAAATCCTCTTTCGAAGTCGGAATGGATTTTTCCTGCAGCTCCCGGAGCTTTTGTTCCTTTTTTTATCTGCCATCCTTTTACTTCCTGTTTACCGGCTGTTAGGAATGTGATAAGGTCTAGGATTTTATATCCTTCTTTTATTATTTGGTCAAGTCCTGATTCCTTTATACCAAGGTCTTCAAGGAACATTTTCTTTTCGTCGTCATCAAGCTCGCTTAATTCTGCTTCAATTTTTGCACATACTTTTATTACTTCTATATTGGGATTTACACCCTTTACGTATTCTTTTAATGCTTTGACATACTCATTATCTTCAAGTAAATCGTCTTCGCTCACGTTTGCTGCGTACATGATAGGTTTTGTTGTAAGTAAATCCTGTGTCTTTAAGTATTCGCTTTCATTTTCATCGAATTCATCAAGATTTATAAACTTTCCTTCTTCAAGAAGTTTCTTTGCTTTTTCTAAAGCTGCAAGCATAAGTTTTTCTTCTTTTCTGCCGCTTTTAGCCGCTTTTTGAACTGTCGAAATCCTTTTGTATACAAGTTCCAAGTCAGAGAATATAAGTTCGTAATTTATCGTTTCAGCGTCTCTGACGGGATCTATGCTTCCGTCTACATGAGTTATGTTACCATCATCAAAACATCTTACTACCTGAAGTATCGCATGTACATTTCTTATATTTGACAAGAACTGATTTCCGAGTCCTTCTCCTTTTCCCGCATTTTTTACCAGTCCCGCAATATCCACAAACTCAACGGTAGCATAAATCGTCTTTAAAGTATCGTAAAGTTTGCTTAAATTATCTATTCTATAATCGGGAACATTTACCACTCCTACATTCGGTTCTATCGTACAGAAAGGGTAGTTTTCCGCTCCCGCATTAGCTTTTGTAAGTGCATTGAATAATGTGCTTTTTCCTACGTTTGGTAGTCCTACTAATCCGATTTTCATATGTTTCTCCTTAAAATAATCTTTATAAAGTATATAATATATTTTTTCTTTAGTAAAGCCCGATAATTAAAATAGTTTTATTTATTCTTTATTAACGCTTTGTTTATATGTATTACCCCATTTTATCATCGAGTCGATTACCGATTTTAAACTTTTACCTGTTTTGGTAAGGGAATATTCGACTCTCGGCGGTACCTCTGCATACACCTTTCTTTTTATAAGTCCGCTTTCTTCCATATCTCTTAAATTGGAAGTCAATACTTTTTGTGATATGGTACCTATTGATTTTTTTAATTCTCCAAATCTTTTCGTTCCGTTTATCAAGTCTCTTATAATTAATACTTTCCATTTGTTTCCTATTAGCATAAGGGTAGTTTCAACGGGACAAGCCGGTAAATCTTTACTCATTTGTTAACTTCCTTTCTAAATAATATGTTTATTATTTCCTTTATTTATTTCAATAGTATCTATTTTATACTTTAGTTACCAAAAAGTGCTTACTTTACAAAAGAAGCTTTGTGGAATATTATATCATTATAAAATAAAAAGTCAACGGGGAGGATACTATGAACGCAAAGGAATTATTACTTATTCTTCGTGAAATAAAAGACGTTTCTTTTTCAAGTGTAGATAATAGCGGAAATCCGAAATGCAGAATAATAGATATTATGCTTATAGAAGATGAACGTTTATATTTTTTAACTGCAAGGGGAAAAGATTTCTACAGAGAATTAATGGAAAATAATCATGTTGCCGTTACGGCTCTTACAAAAAATTTCGAATCTATCAGACTGGAAGGCAAAGCAAACAAGGTAGGAGATAATAAATATTATCTTGATAAAATATTTGAATGTAATCCGGCTATGAATGAAGTTTATCCGGGAGACAGCAGGAATATCCTGGATGTTTTTTGTATAGATAAAGGTATAATAGAATATTTCGATTTATCAAAACATCCGATTTACAGACAAACTCTATCTTTTGGCGGAGAAAAAATAAAAGATAAGGGATATTTTATTAATGAAACATGTATAAACTGCAAAAAATGTTTTAATTTATGCCCTCAGAGTGCAATTTATGAATTAAATGGTATAATGAATATAAAAAATGAAAATTGTCTTCACTGCGGTCTTTGTTATGAAAACTGTCCCGTTAAGGCAGTTGAAAGGTGGTAAAGAATGAGTGAGATAATAAATCTATTTGCGGAGAGAAAATATTTTTTTCTGGGTTTACTTCTTGAACATTTAAAGATTTCCATGACTGCAATAGTTGTCGCAGGAGTCATCGGTTTATTCCTGGGGATACTTATAAGCGAATATAGAAAGAGTTCAAAATTCGTCCTTTCATTGGTAAATTTTATATATACTATCCCTTCAATATCACTGCTCGGATTTTTGATCCCTTTATCGGGAATAGGAAATACAACCGCGATCATTGCTCTTAGTATATATGCTCTTCTTCCTATGGTAAGAAATACTTATACGGGTATAGTAAACATAGATGAAAAACTTTTGGAAGCCGCAAAAGGTATGGGCAGTACCGACTTTCAAATACTATATAAAATAAAACTTCCTCTTGCTATGCCTGTTATTATTTCCGGACTTAGAAACATGGCTACAATGACCATAGCTTTAGCGGGTATTGCTTCATTTATAGGTGCGGGAGGTCTTGGGGTAAGTATTTACAGAGGTATAACAACGAACAATACTGCTATGACTGTAATAGGAAGTTTCCTTATAGCTCTCTTGGCTGTTTTGATTGATTTTATCCTTGGTATAATAGAAAAAAGTATTACCAAAAGAAAAAATAAAGTTAAAAGCAGAAAGCTGTTTACTATAACTGCTGTTTTAATAGTCCTTTGCTTCGCAGCTTCAATGTTTAATACTTTTAATCAAAAGACTATAAATATTGCCTCAAAACCTATGACCGAACAATATATCATAAGTGAAATGTTAAAAGAAGTAATAGAAAGCGAAACAGATTTAAAAGTAAACTTAACTCAGGGAGTTGGGGGCGGTACTTCAAATATTCAGCCGGGTATGGAAAGTAAAGAATTTGATATGTATCCCGAGTATACCTCTACCGGCTGGAACATGGTGTTAAAGCATGATGGTTTTTACGATGAAAAAATGTTTAATAAACTAAATAAAGAATATAATAAAAAATTTGATTTTTCATGGGTCTGTAATTTCGGATTTAATGATACTTTCGGGCTGGCTGTAAGAAAAGATTTAGCGGAAAAATATGATTTAAAGACTTATTCCGATCTTGCTAAAGTTTCAAATAAGTTAAATTTCGGCGCTGAATATGATTTCTTTGAAAGAGTTGACGGTTATGATGCTTTATGTAAAGAGTACGGATTTAATTTTAGTAAAACCACAGATCTTGATATAGGACTTAAATATAAAGCAATAAACAATAAGAAAGTAGATGTAATGGATATATTTACGACTGACGGGCAGCTTAGCGTCAGCGATGTCGTTGTTCTTGAAGATGATAAAAATTTCTTTTCTTCCGCTATGTGTATGATGGTTATAAGAAATGAAGTCTTAAATGAATACCCTGAAATCAAAACCGTGCTTGAAAAACTTGAAGGTGTTCTTGATGATAATAAAATGGCAAAGATGAATTACGATGTAGAGGGTAACGGAAAAGATGCTAAAACCGTTTCACATGAATTTTTGATTGAAAATCACATTTTGGAGGACAAGTAAATGAGCAATATCATAGAGTTTAAAAACGTATCCAAAACTTATGACGATAATACCGTCTTAAAAGATTTTAATTTAAATATAGAAAAAGGTGAGTTTTTGACCGTGATAGGTACTTCCGGTTCTGGAAAAACCACCATGCTTAAAATGATAAACAGTTTGATTGAACCTAGCGGCGGAGATATATTTGTAAATGGGATAAATAACAAAGACGTAGATAAGATCAAGCTTAGAAGAAATATAGGATATGCGATTCAGGGCAGTGTATTATTCCCAAATATGAACGTTGAAAAAAATATTGCTTACGTACCTAATTTACTTAATAAGAAAGACAAAGAAAGAACAAAAAAAGCTGTGGCAAAGTGGATGGATATAGTAGGGCTTGAGGATTCATTCAGAGAAAGATACCCCGATGAATTATCGGGAGGGGAAGCTCAAAGAGTCAGCATTGCGAGATCCCTTGCCGCAAGCCCGGAAATCCTTCTCATGGATGAACCTTTCGGTGCGGTAGATGAGATAACAAGAATGAAGCTTCAGGATGAAATCCTAAAAGTATATAATAAAACTGACATAACTATAGTTTTTATTACTCATGATATAAAGGAAGCTTTTAAGCTTGGTACCAAAATTCTTATAATGGATAAAGGTAAGATCGAGCAGTACGGAACAAAAGAAGAAATACTAAATAATCCGGGAAGCGAATTTGTCAAGAATTTAATAAAGTCGGTTATGTAATAAAAAAGCACTTACTTTTGTAAGTGCTTTAATTAAATATATTGGTAAGATGTATGTATATCAATTTTTGATATTCTTCATATGCACGGCTTACTCTTAATTCATATAATCTTCTTAATACTTCTTCGTGATACCACCTATGTTTCTTTTTATCGGTTTCGCTGAAATGCTGCCATATACTGTCTTTATAAATTTGAAAATCCCTGTCTGTTTCTCTGAGTTTGGAGAGCTCATTGGATAAGATTATTATTTTAATACCGATACTTGCGTTATCCAGTTTGTATAATATGTTCTTTTTTGCTTCGCTACACTCTTTATCGTTGTTTAAGTTATCTTCCATCTGAGTTAGGTATAATAATCTTTTAGCAACATCAAGTCCAAAGTATTTCTTTACTTCTATGATATCTGTTCTTGTATTTTTTATAAGTCCGTGAAGTACACTTGTTATGAGCACACTTTCCTCACTCGTAAGAGAAGATGTTATAAGGAGCGTTTCAAGTGCATGGGATATATACGGTTTTCCTGATATTTTTCTTTTCATACCATGATAATAAAATGTGGCATACGTTACAGCCTGTCTTATACTGCTTGTGTACCATATATTTAAATCCTGCATAAAGAATTCTTCGAATGTTTCGGCTTCTTCTCTCGTTATTTCTATATATTTATCCGGATCTTCAGCTAGTTCAAACTCAATATCCTTTCCTATTTCGATTTGCCACTCGGTATCATTCAACGTTATGTAATATACTGATATGGGACTTACTTCATATATCCTGTTACCTAAGTTGTTATAATAATATTTTACAAATAAATCTTTATAAAGATTATTTATTTCGATATATAATTTATCGGTACTTCTGTTTTCTGACAGTGGATGTAAAATATTTAAAATTTCATTATAGTACCAAACCAGTTCTATTTTATTCGTATTGTAATGTTCATAAATATTTTCTTTAAATGTCTTATAGTCTTCTTTGAATTTTTGTAGTTCCTTGAAAAACTCTTTTGCAATTAATTCTCTTTCGCTGAATGAAGAGTTTTTTATCTTATCCAGTTTAGTAAAATATTTCTTTTTTAAATTATCATAAAAAGCTTTTGTTTGTTCTTCTTTAATAGGATTGTTTTTAAGATTTGTTAGATGTTTAAGTAATAATTCTGTGTTAAAATTTCCCATTGTTCCAGCTTGCCTTTCATATAAATTTATAAACTTTTTATATACCATCCGCTATTTTCAGGATCTTTTTAAACCAGTTATTTATGGTCGAGCGGCTAATAGGCGGATCGAACATCCCCGATAGTTCATTCAAAGATGCGTCAGGGTTATTAAGCCTCATTTTTGCCAAGGTAAGAATAGGTTCATCCAAATAATCCATTCCGTATCTGTCATTTATCTTATTTATTGCGTTTATTTGTTTTAAAGCTGTATTTACGGTTTTATCCATATTAGCTGTTTCACAGTTGAGTCTTCTGTTTACATTGTTTCTCATTTCCTTGATTACTTTTGTACTTTCTATTTCAAGGACCGCATTATGTGCTCCTATATTACCCAATAATTCTGTTATGGTAGCAGAGTCTTTTGTATATATTACATACTGTTCTTTTCTTTTTATATATTTTAAATTGATATCTATATTTTTAAGTAAGCTGATGAGGTTTTTTGCATATTCGAATTTATTAAATACAAATTCTATTTGGTATCCTTTTTTCTTCGGGTCACTTACATATCCGGAGGATAAGAATACACCTCTTAAATAATGTCTTATTTCGCTTATTGTAGGCAGTATATCTTCTTTGATGGTGTTGTTTATTTCAAATCCGGCGCTGAAATCTATTATATTAAAATAATCCAGTATATTCATGGAATCCGCACTGTCCATTACGATTAAATTATATAAGAAGTGTCCTTTTCTCAAGTTGTTTTTCTTTGCTGCGATTTCGATATTTATAGAAAATACATCCTTGATAAGCGCAAAAATCCTTCTTGCGACAGAAGGGTTTTCGGTTTCGAATATTAAATTAAGCCTTCCTCTTCCTTTTAAAGAAAGAGAACTTATACAGTGAAGATATCCATATAATTCACATTCTTTTTCGTATAGATTATTTAAAGTTATATGGCACAAGTTATTTTTTATATCGCTGCAGAAACTCATGTGTACTCCTTAATTTATTTCGACAAAAGAATTTTCTCCGTTTATTACGACATTGACATTTTCTTTTATGGATGTGGGGATATTTTTACCTACATAATCCGCTCTTATAGGTATCTGTCTGTGTCCTCTGTCCACTAAAATAGCCAGCTGTATTTTTTTAGGTCTTCCGAAACTGAAAATACATTCCAGGGCTGCCCTTGTTGTCCTTCCTGTAAACAGAACGTCATCTACAATGACTACCAATTTGTCGTTTATGTCAATATCCAGCTGTTCTATTTTATCCGTCTTTTTTTTATCGTCTCTGAAAGGAGTTATATCCGCAAAAGTGACGGGTACGATAGTGTCTTCCATACTGCTTAAATGATTTGCGAGCATTTTTGCAAGAGAAACTCCTCCGTTTTTTACACCCACCACGACAAGGTCTTCCACTCCATGGTTTTTTTCCACTATCTCATAGGCAATTCTCTTAATGCTGCGATTTATATCATTATTAGTCATTAAAATTTTCATTTAAATCTCCAATAAAATATTTTGTTTTAATACTATATTATGTTATAATCATAACATATTTATAAAAAATTGTCCAAATATTGAGGTAATTAAATGAAACAAATCAAATCATTTTTAATATATTTAATAGCATTTATGTTTTTTATACTTCTCAGTGCATCATTTTGCAGCGAGAAATACTTAAATGAATCATATTCCGTTAATTTGTCGTCTAAGACGCTTTATTATGCTTTTGCTGGTAATTTATCCGATTATTTGGAAGGTAAAATTGCGGACGATGATGATTTAAATTTAGACAGTGTGGATAAAGATTATTCCAAGACCTTTTCTGAAGGTGAAAGCGGAGATGAGATTTTAAGTTATAAATTGATTCTTTATTATTTGGATTATCTTTCAGATACTCCTAATAACACCTTTGATTCTACGACGACAAAAGCTGTAAAAGAGTATCAAACGAGCAGAGGGATCAAAGAAACATCTAAACTTGATAAAACAACGATGCAGACACTGGATAACGAAGTTGTCGATTATAAGACCGGTAAATCCAGCGAAGATATAAAGAAATATAATTATATTTTATATTATTTGGGATATTTAACAAAAGAGCCAAACAGTACTTATACTGCCGAAACAAAAGTGGCTTGTGAAAATTATCAAAAAGCAAAAAGTCTTCCTGTTACGGGAACTATGACACCTCAAACGAGAAGAAGTCTTGATAGTGAAACTTTGACTTATAAACAAGGACATAAAGGCGATGTTATTAAAGATTATCAGGAAATTTTGATAAGGACAGGGTATTTAAAGGGTACTGCCAACGGAACATTTGATTCTAAGACTACTGCTGCGGTAAAAAGTTATCAGACTAAAAAAGGATTAAGTGTAACAGGTAATTTAGATACTAAAACGATGGAAGCATTGGATAATGAACATTAATAATCAAACATTGAAAAGCACCTAAATAAGGTGCTTTTTTTGTGTCTGAAATAATTATTTTACTTATTTTAATAAATCCTGTAATATTAAATATTTTTATTTCCTATAGTAGACGACTTCTTATTTTTTTGATTATTCATATACATACTATTGTTTAATAAAATCAATCTAAACGTTTTAATAATTTTTGATTGTAAATACCATTACCTGTTGGATATCCGACAGGTAATAGTTAAATGCAAGTGATATTATTAAGATAAACACAGAGGTGGTTAGAATGAAAAATAAAGACGTAAATTCTTCATTGGAGTTTTATGTTTGTGAGGAATTTGCGATGTTGCCCATTGTTTTGTACGTTGTGCTTAGCGCCGTAATCATGATTTTTTTTCATTATTATTCCATGAAAGCACTTATTGTTGCTGCAGTTATTTCTATTTTTATAGGATTTTTAATATGTAAGACAAAGAGTGAGTACTGGAACAGTATAGTAAGAGGATTGGCAAAGTATTCAAATGCGAGATTGATTTTAATATTTATGGTAATAGGTATTTTTTCAAATCTTTTGGTTACAGGGAAAATCGGAGCAGGGTTTATATGGCTGAGCCTTCACCTTGGTATAAAAGGAGGCGGTTTTGTTGTTTTTTGTTTTATCGTTTCTTCGATCATATCCATGGGTGCGGGTGCTCCTATAGCTGCCTTATTGGCAGTAGTGCCGATATTTTATCCTGCGGGAGTTCTTCTTGGTGCTAACCCCGCAGTCCTTACAGGAGCAATGATGAGCGGTATTTTTTTCGGGGATGCTTTGTCTCCAAGCTCTCAGGTAATACATACGACTATAATGTCTCAGCATGATCCTGTTACAGGGGAGAGTGCCAAGCTGATCGAAACTATGAAAGAGAGACTGGTTTATATAATAATTGCGGGAGTTTTATCTGCAGTTATGTTTTATATAACAGGCGGGGGCGGAAACAGCGGGAATATCAGCGAACTTGTAAATATGTCCGATATAAGAGGTTTATGGATGTTACTTCCCATAGTGGTATTACTTATCATATGTTTTAAAACCAGTGATTTATTTGTTGGTGTATCCTTTGGGATACTAACGGGTTTGATTGTCGGTATATGTACAGGATTATTTGAAATTTCGGATATAGTAAATATCAATTCTTCTATCCCTCAGTTAAGCGGGATTTTATCGGATGGATTATCATCGGTTATAGATATTATAGTATCAACGATTTTATTGTACGGACTTATATCCATCGCAGTGGAAGGTAAAATGATGGATAAATGCTGTGATTATATTTTATCCAGAAAATTTGTCAAATCCGCAAAGGGAGCTGAAACCGTAATCGCTGTCGGGGTCGGCGTTGTAAATATATTGCTTGCGGGATGTGTCCTTCCGTCGATACTTATGTTTAAAGACGTTGCGGATACAATCGGTCAAAAAGCAGGTATACCTGCAAGCAGAAGAAGTATACTTCTTACCGCGATGTCGACAAATATTACAGCTATAATCCCTATTAACAGTGCATTTGTTATGGGAGCGATGACTGTAATAAATCAGCTTTCGGCAAAAAGCAGTTATCTGCCGATAACTACACCCATTAAGATATTTGTATCTTCATACTATTGTTTGATACTTACAGTTATCTGCATATTATGGGTCGGTTTCGGATTTGGCAGAAAAATCATAAATAAAAAAAATACTATATCGGTTTAACAAAAGTAAAGGAGTGGTTAGATATGAAAGATATGTATGATGTAATAATCATAGGAGGCGGTCCTGCGGGGCTTTCTGCGGCTATATATGCAGGAAGAGCGGAAAGAAAAACCTTAGTGATTGAAAAAGGGAGTTACGGCGGAAGAGTTAAAGATACATTAGAGATAAGAAATTATCCTGGGACTGTAACAGACAGCGGAGCGGGACTGATGGAAAAATTCAAAGAACATGCAAGTTCATTTCCGACAAATTCTTTTAAACGTACTACTGTTACGAGTATAACAAAGGAAGATGACGGCACTTTTACCGTACATACAAAACGTAGAGGTGATTTTGGGTGTGAATGTGTGATATTGGATGTAGGGACAAAGCCAAGAGTGCTGGGAATTCCGGGAGAAGAAGAGTTCGTTGGACATGGGGTAGCATACTGCGCAACATGTGACGCGGAATTTTTCAAAGGAAAAGAAATATTTGTTTTAGGTGCCGGAGATCAGGCGATAGAAGAATCTTGTTATTTAACGGAGTTTGCCAATAAGGTCACGGTCATAGTACTACATGAAGAGGGACATCTTGACTGCAATGAAATTGCAGCCAACGAAGCTTTTAAAAATCCTAAAATTGATTTTGTATGGAATTCGACTCTTCAGGAAATCAAAGGTAATGAACATGTGGAGAGTGTGGTCATCAAAAATGTTGTAACCAGAGAAACAACGGAATTTAAGACGGACGGATTATTTTCATTCGTAGGTATGGTACCTCAAACCGATATTATCAAAGACATAGTAAAATTAGATCCTAAAGGATATATACCTGTCAATGACAAGAAAGAAACAAATGTAGCGGGAATATATGCGGTGGGGGATTGCACGCAAACTTTCCTTCGTCAGGTCGTTACATCTGCGGCGGACGGTGCTGTAGCGGCTACTGCAAGCGAGCGTTATATCAGTGAAAAACGTCAGCTTGATAATATATTGACTGACAAATCGGGAGATATTGCTTTTGTATTTTATAATCCTTATGAAACCAGTCAAATAGATGAAGTTACAAAGCTTGAAGAAGAGCTTAAAAATACATATAAAGTTTACCGTCAGGACGTAACGAGACAGTCCTTGCTTTTTAAATTGTTGGGAATGGAAAAGACTGTTTCCAGTGCTTTCTTTAAAGACGGCAAACTTGTGAAAAAAAATAATTAAATATATAACGGAGGAATGAAATTATGGGACAGCCACTAGTTTTCCCTCATGGGGTCACGGTTTATAATCCAAAAAAGTGTTTTAACGGATATACTATAGTACCGTTGATAAATGACGGGGTATTATTGTTTGATATGAACGGAAATGAAATAAGAAGATGGAATATGCATGCAATGCCGCCAAAGCTATTACCCGGCGGATATGTAATGGGACTCAGTGGATATCGCCATCCCGATTATGGTATGCAGGACGGTGTAAACTTGATCGAAATCGATTATGATGGGAATATAGTTTGGGAATTTGATAAGTTTGAAGAAATCAATGACCCCGGAAGAGACCATAGATGGATGGCGAGACAGCATCACGACTATCAAAGGGAGGGTAATCCCGTGGGATATTATGTTCCCGGAATGGAAGCTAAGGCTTTGGAAGGCAATACTTTGATCCTCGTTCATCAAACTATTAAAAATCCGTTAATAAGCGATAAAAAATTACTTGATGATGCAATGATAGAAGTAGACTGGGAAGGTAATATTTTATGGAAATGGTCTGTAAGCGAGCATTTTGATGAACTTGGTTTTGATGAAGCTGCTAAAAATATTTTGTCGAGAGACCCAAATATGCGTACTCCGGACGGCGGAGTCGGTGATTATCTTCATGTAAACTGCATGAGCTATTTGGGACCGAATAAATAGTTCGACGGGGGTGATGAGAGATTTGATCCGGACAATATTATATTTGACTGCCGTGAAGCAAATATTTTAGCCATAATAGATAAGAAAAGCAGTCATATAGTATGGAGGATAGGTCCTGATTTTAATGAAACTCCTGAACTTAAAAAGCTGGGCTGGATAATAGGTCAGCATCATTTGCATATGATACCTAAGGGATTGCCCGGAGAAGGAAATCTTTTGGTATTCGATAATGGCGGCTGGGCCGGTTACGGAGTTCCGAACCCGGGGTCTAAAAACGGTTCTAAGAATGCTATCAGAGATTACAGCAGGGTCATAGAATTTAACCCTGTAACATTGGAGATTGAATGGCAGGTAACTCCTAAAGAACTTGGTCATGCTATTCCTACGGATGCAAGTAAATTTTATAGTCCGTATGTATCCAGTGCACAAAGACTTCCAAACGGGAATACACTTATAGACGAAGGAAGTGACGGAAGGCTCATAGAAGTGACGAAAGATCATGAAATCGTATGGGAATGGATATCTCCTTATTATACTCATAATGAAGAGGGACAAAAAATAATATGATTTACAGAGCTTATCGTTATCCTTATGAGTATGTGCCACAGGAACCAAGACCTAAAGAAGTTGAAATTAAGCCTATTGATAATACCACTTATCGTGTTCCCGGAGCAGGCAAACTGGGGGCAAAGAAAATTATTGATATAGAAGGGACTCTTCCTTATTATCAAGACGTTGCACTTTGTGTCGCTACCGATGACGAAGGCGTCGTTTACAATAAAGAAAAGATTTTTACAGTCGATACTGATTTATTTAAGCCCGTTAACAGTATAAGTGAATGGTATGATAAAGTGCTGAATATTAAATCTAAACCTGTTTTGGTTCTTTTCGGGGCTGAAAGAGGTACTCACTGTAAGGCGCTTCATCCTATTTTGGAAGAAGCTTTGGAAGAAGAATTTAAAGATTTGTTTGGAATCCGTTTTGTTAATGTCGATGAAAATTCCGATATTATAAAGTCTTTAAACATTTCTGGGATACCGGTTGTAGCGGTATTTAAAAACGGAGAAGAAATAAAGCGCTTTAACGGTGAAAGAGATTACGATGACCTTTGTGATTTCCTTGATGAAGTATTATAATATTTATATATAAATATTTTCTATAAATCGGGAGGTTTCGGAAATGCAGATAAATAATTCTAAAAATATGGGATACAGAGATAGAGAGTTTGCCGACTTATGTTTGAATAATACATATTTTAAATCTTATTTCGTTCAAAAAACATATAAAAATTCTACCGTTATATTGTCTCAAGGTACATCTATCGAACATTTTGGGATCGTGATAGACGGCGTACTTAAAGCTGAGAAATGCACGCAAAAAGGAAGCGAACTTTGCTGTACATATTTTGAAAACAATGATGTGTTTCCGGAACTTCTGTATTTTACGGGAGAGAGGATATATACTTATTCCTTGATTGCGGTTAAGAAAACTAAAGTAGTCTGGATACCTGTCAATATATTTGAGAAAATGCTGAGTGAAAATATTGAGCTTACGACTTCATTTATGTTCTATATATCTAAAAGAGCTTTGAAAAGTCAGTTATTGTTAAATTGTTTGAATTATTCTACCATAAAGCAGAGGATTGCTTGTTGGATACTGAGTATGAATGATATAAATCAAAGCGATATTATTTCTCTTCCCGGTTCTCAGACTATTTGGGCAAATACGCTGCATGTCAGCAGATCATCCTTAAATCAGGAACTAAGGCATATGAAAGAAAAAGGTTATTTTGATATAAAAGATAATAATCTTATACTCCTGGATCTTGAAGCTTTGGAAATGATTTTATAAAAACAGACTGTTAAAAAACAGTCTGTTTTTTAGATAGGTATATTTAGATAAAATTTATATCATAGATTATTTAAATAATACTGAAATAAGTCATTATCCTAAAACAGTAATTGTGGTTCGTGAGCGTAATCGGGGTATATTATCATTTCTTTTTGAGATTTTATTTTATTGTAAGCTGCAAATTGAGTACTCGGGTGGCAGGATTCGTCTAAAATTGCAAGTGTCCAGTGTACTTTAGCGGTGATTCTGTCAGCTAAATTTGAAATATCAACATAGCTTAATTTATTGATTATATCTTTTTCCGTTTCGTGTTTTGGATCCACTCTTCTGAAATATTCCATGAATTCATCTGCGTCAGTAAGATTATCTTCTAAGACGTGTTTTAGATCGCTCATAAATGGATAAGTTGGAGTTATTATTTTTACTCCCTCTACAAGTGAAGTTGCAGCTATCGTTATGGCTCCTCCTTGTGATTTTCCATTGATACCTATTCTTGTTTCGTCAATTTCATCCATACTCATCAGAGTTTTTACTGCTTTTACGCCGTCCAAGTAGATGTTTCTGGCGAATAGTTTTCTTATATCTTCATCCTGCATCCCTCTTATGAATTGTCCGTATTTTGTCGAACCTACTCCATCCCACGGATCCGTTGACAGACCTCCCTGACCTCTGATATCCATTGCTAAAACCGCTATGTCATTGTATACATATGGAAGGTATTGGAATGGACCTCTTGTGTTAGAACCATATCCATGGAAAAAAGTTATCCCCGGTATCTTATATTTTATATTTTTAGGTCTTATGTATAAACAGTGTATTTGCGCACCATATGTACTTTCAAAATATAAGTCGAACTGTTCTATATTCTTTTCTGCCGTTTCTATTTTTTTTAATGTATATCCTTGTTTTGTATTTTCTAATTCAGTTAATGAATCCCCCCAAAATTTATCGAAATCATCAGGTTTAGAACTTATACCCATATAGTTTTTGTATTTGTTTATTGATGATAATAATGGCATTGTATGTCCTCTTTTCTAAATTGATTATTATAGACAGACCATCTTGGCAAGGAAGAATGGTATCCATGTTATCCATTGACCTCCGATAGCCAGGTTTGTGATTTGTGCGGCACCTTCCGGAACAGTTAAATTTGCCTGACTTGCAAGGCTTGTAACTATGCTTGCTCCGTAAGATGAAAATGTAAGTGCTATGGCACATAATACAGCCATTTCTATCAGTCCTCTGAATAAATTGCCTTTGCTTGATAATACGCAAGGTACTGCCCAGAAAGGTAATGCTGCTAAATCTGCCAAAGGTAGGACGGTATTCCAAGGAAGAATTACTGCCTCAATTAGAATAATTGGAATAGCAAGAAGTCCGATTGAAATTACAAAAGGATGTCCTGTTGCAACGGCAGCGTCAAGACCTATATAAAGCTCTTTGCCCGGAAATTTCTTTTCAAGGAAAGACTGTGTCGCTTCTGAAATAGGCATCAAGCCTTCCATTAATAAGGAAACCATTCTGGGTATCAATACTAATACTGCCGCTATATTCATACCTACTATTAAAATTTGCTGGATAGCTGTTCCTATATTTATTTCCGGTGAAGTGAACTGTGCCAAAGCCGATAAAAAGCCTCCGATAATAAATCCCATCATTATAGGTTCTCCCAGTAAACCCAGCTTTTCTACTATACCTTCGCTTGTCCAGTGAATATTTTTTATTCCTGGTATTTTATCTAATAATTTATCTATAGGATATGTATATAAACAGTTACACATAGATTGACAGTGAGGGAGTGATATCCCTTCAAGTCCGAATATTTCAACACAGTCTGATTGAGTCCAGTCTGCTATTATAAACATTATCCCCATGATTACGATTGCTTGGCCTATGGCAAATACCCATGCTAACAAAGTTCCTTTACATACCAGTAAGATAGCCGAACCTGAGAACAGTACATGCCAGTAATTCCATATATCTACATCCATTGTTTTTGTCCAGCCTAACATTATCATTATTATATTTGTTATGATTATTGCTATGAATATAAATGGTACCACTTGAGTCGACCATGCTATAGCCGAGCCTGAAGCCCAGCCTATATCTATTGCCGTTAATTTAAACCCTAAATTGTCTACTAATGATTGTGCTACGGGTGAAATTGTAGATGACATTAGCTTTCTAAAATGTTTGATGTTTCCATTTCTACTATGAAAAGAGATTTGGATACTATGAATAATAAAGGGCTTTTAAAACGGGTTCCCGGAGGAGTGACGACTACGAAGGGAGAACTTGCCACACCTACATCTATAGCTTCTTATGCCAATGTAAATGCAGAAAAAAAACTTAAGATATCCGGTGCAATAAATGAAGTAATAGAGGATGGGGATTCTTTGTTTCTGGAAGTAGGATCCACATGTCATTATGCTTATCAGCATCTAAACAGAAAAAATCTTACTATTTTTACTCCGTCTCTTCAGATACTGACTACTAAAAATGATAATGTAGATCATTTATATTGTATGGAGGGCGAAGCTGTACTGCCTTATCTTATCATTAGGGGCTTTCCTTTACTCGAGAATTTAAAAAGGATAAATCCAAATAAAATAGTATTTTCATGCTACGGATTAAATGAAGATTATGACTTGGTTGGCAGAGTAGATTATGATAATGCGGTTTTAAGGACATTATTAGATATGAGAGGGGAGAAAATACTTTTATTGGATTCTTCAAAGATATGTGTTAACAATACATTTTTTGTGCCCGATATAACTAAAATTGATGTTCTGATAACCGATGACGGGATAGATGAAGAGCACTTAAATAAAATAAGAGAAAAAGGTGTTAAGGTCATTATTGGAAAATAAAAGTAAAATAGTTTTAGAACAGATAAATTTAATCTTATTTAACATTTAAATTTTATGATTTAAATCTATTTACTATATTTAAGAATCAGTGATAAAATAAATATAATATAAACAGCGAGGTGAAAAATGAAAAGTTTAAAGGACACATTTAAATTAAATAACGGTTATGAAATCCCGTGTATAGGTTATGGAACATTTCAGACTCCTGACGGTGATAGCGTCGTAAATGGAGTAAAGGAAGCAATCAAGGCAGGGTATAGACATATCGATACTGCTTGGTTTTATCAAAACGAGAAAGGTGTAGGTCAAGGTATAAGGGAAAGCGGAGTTAAGAGAGAAGACTTATTTATTACGAGTAAACTTTGGAACAGCGATAGAGGATATGAAAGTGCAAAAGAAGCTTTTGAAAAGACTATGGATAATTTGGGGCTGGAATATCTTGATTTATATCTGATACACTGGCCGGCAAATAAGAAGCAATTTGATAATGCAGAAGAAATCAATGCAAATACATGGAGAGCTTTTGAAGATATATATGAGACGGGAAGAGTAAAATCGATTGGGTTAAGCAATTTCTTACCGCAACATATCGATGAATTGATGAAGACGGCAAAAATCAAACCTATGGTAAATCAAATTGAGTTTCATCCCGGATTTGCTCAAATCGAAACGGCAGAATACTGCATTAAAAACGATATAGTGGCAGAAGCTTGGTCACCCCTTGGCAGAAAAGATGCACTAAGCAACGAAACTTTGATTGAACTTTCAAAAAAATATGATAAAAGCGTTGCTCAGATTTGTATAAGGTGGGTGCTTCAGCATAATATTCTCCCTCTTCCGAAATCTGTTACACCAAGCAGGATAATAGAAAATGCGGACGTATTTGATTTTGAAATAGATAATGAAGATATGAAAATAATTGATGATATCCCATATTGCGGCGGTCAGTGTGCTGACCCCGATGAAGTGGATTTTTAAATTGACTGATTTAAAGAGCTTATTTTAATAAGCTCTTTTTTTTGATATTTATTTAGTTGTTGACTAAAAATTTTTATTTGGTTATGCTTTAACTATGGGGCGCGTCTTGAATAATAAAAGGAGAGATATTATGTATCATTCAAGATTTAAAAATAGTTATTATGATGCGGGGTTTAAGTATGGGAGTTTATTATTTGATAATGGAAAATCCCTTAATAAAGCTCATATTTTAAATTTAAGCGAAGAAAAAAGAGACTTTACCATTAAGAGTATTGAAATTTACAAAAGGGAATATCCCGAGATACTGGAAGAAATAAAAGGTATTGCCGATGGGCAAAGAATGGAGTTTTTGGACCTTGCCTGTTTTATTCTGGGTATGTATAATTTTACTTTGGAAAATTACTGCAGCTGTGTTGTCGTAAAAAGCGGAGAAAATATTATCTTTGGAAGGAACAGTGACTTTTTAGTTGAATTGGAACATCTTTATGAAAGCTGCTATTATGATTTATATAACAGCTATTCATTTATAGGAAATACCACAGCAGTTACTCAAATAGAAGACGGAGTAAACGAATACGGACTTGCAGCAGGACTTACATTTATTTATCCCACAGTTAAAAAACCGGGAATAAATGCGGGACTTTTAATAAGGTATATTTTAGAAAAATGTAAGACGGTCAAAGAGGGGATATATGCTCTAAATAAACTAACAATATCCTCTAATCAAACTATAACTATTGCGGATAAGTACGGTGATATGGCGGTAATCGAGTGTAACTGCAATGAAATGGAAATAATAAAACCAAAAGGGAATGAAAATGTCGTTTATACCACAAACCATTTTAATACCGATAAAATGAAAAAATATAATCCTCAAAAGGCTTTAAATGGAGAAGATTTGTTTTCTTATAAAAGGTATGAAGTTTTAAAAGATGTATTAAGTGTTAAAAAAGAATATGACTTTGAATTCATAAAAAATTTGCTTGGAGGAAAATATGGATTTATGTGTCAGTATGATAGGAGATTAGGGGCGGATACAGTATGGTCTTCAATATATTTATTGAATAAAAATAAAGTATACAGATGTGAAGGGAATCCTTCGAGAAAAACTTATAAATCAGATAAGAGGCTTCCTTTTAAATAAATGGAAAAGGACCGGCATATGCCGGTCCTTTTCGTTGGGTTTTTATCTATGAAAATAATTTATATCTTGGCTCTCTGCTTAAGATAATACTCATATTTTTTAATATGCATTTCAATATGAGTTATTATAAAATCATTTAGCGGTACAAATTTTTTAATGTAGTTCAATTCGCCTTTCAATTTATTCAGATTGTCATATGTCCTCATTACCATACTTAAATCCGTTTTGTTAAGTGAAAGTACATCAATTTCAAGTTTGGATAAAGCTCTGATTAAAGAATCTTTCAATGAAGCTACATTATCATTTGTAATTTCATTTATACCGCTGTCATATACCTTATCCTGATTGGCTTGATTTTTGTTTTTGAAATAGTAGTTATTTTTACTCATTTCCCCATACCCCTTTTTATAAAAAAATTATCAATATTAATAAAAACGTGCTATGAACTAATTATACTACGGATATAATGGTAAATTTTGTCGGTTTGTTGATAATATATTGCTTCAAAATTGACATTAATTTGATTAGTTACCGATTACAATCAACGTCAGATTTAAATCACTTTGGTAAACTGCTCTGTTTGATATCTTTATAAGTTCGAGATATATTTTGACTGCGCTCATATCGAAGCTTTTTAGTTTTATTGAAAAGTCAGATGAATTGATTATAGGAACGGCAAGAAATATATTTTCAAAATTCACTTTGCTTTTATCCAGATATTTTGATACCTCGAATATAGTTCTTGATTCCACATCACTTCCTATATCAATAATTGTGTTTATAACTGATATTTTATAACTGCCTTGTTCTCCGTCAAAGAAAATGGGAACTTTACTTATATCAAGATCAATGGAATTTATTATGCTTTTTATATCATCGATTTTATTATTTGCACTGTCAATTTGTTCTTTGAATATATTCATGGAAGGTGCTTTGGTAAGTTCGGTAGAACTGATATCATTTGTTATGTAGTCTTCGCTTTTTATTTTTTCAAGTTCGGTTAATTTGTCGTTTATATTATTTTCTTTAATGTCACATTCTTCTTTTGTATAATAATTCTCTTTATCTCTTAATTTAAAATATGTATTATTTGCTTCCTCTTTAGATAATATGTTGTTTTGTATGTAATTATTTAACATTTCGTTATTTTCTGTAATTACATTGTCCCATGCAGTCTTTGGATAATATGCTTCGTATTCGTCAAACGAATTCTTTTTTGCTTTAAGTGTAAATTTATTTTCTTTTAACATCTTTTTACATCCTTTCTTCTTTCATGAAAATACTTCTTGTATCATAAGCTCTTGCTTTCATTTCATTTTCAAAATATTTTTTATTTTGTTTTTCTTTCTCTTTGTTTTTTCTATTCATTTCTTCAATCAATTTATCACTGTTTTCTATCCTTGTCTTTAAGCAGTAGTAATAAGTTCTTATGTCTAAATGTTTGTAAGGAACCATAAAGCAAAAAGTTCCCATTTTATTAAATGCATTATGTACTTCATATTTGTTTTTATTTGTATTGAATACTATAAAATAACCTTCATCGATTTCTTTTAATCTATTTGAAATATCAAATAAATCATTTTCTATCAAAATAAAATATTTACTCTTTAAAAACAGATCTCTTATTTTGTTTTTTCTTTCTCTTTTCATCTTTACTTTCTTCCTTATTTTCTTTAAATTCTTTCTTTAAAAAATAGGATTTTGTTTTTATCCTGATTTTATGTTCATATTCTTTTTCTAAGTATTCTCTTCCTTTCATTGTTTTTCTCCTTAAAAATAATAAAAGACAAGAAATTTCTTTCTCGTCTTTTTTATATTTTAAGTATAATATTACATTTCTTTATATGCAATGACGAGAAATTACACTTTTTTTATTTCTTTTTTTATATATATTTGTGTATAATAGTAGAAAAGTCAGCGAGGTAGATTATGAATATTCAATGGTATCCCGGTCACATGGCTAAGGCTACGAGACTAATAAAAGAGGATCTTAAAAATGTTGATGTAATAATAAAACTTCTTGATGCGAGAGCAGTAATAAGAAGTGAAAATAAAGATTTTAATAAAATAATAAATCAGAAAAAATCTATAAAGGTATTTAATAAGACTGATTTGGCAGATGACAATAAAACTGCTGAGTGGATCAAGTATTTTAAAGATAACAACGAAGATGTTTTCTTCGTGGATGCTTTAAACAAAAAAGGGCTAAATGACGTTGTTAATTATTTAAATGATATAAAAGTTAATTTCAGGGCAAACAGGGAAGTCAGAGCTATGGTCGTTGGTATACCAAATGTAGGTAAATCAATGTTTATCAACGCAATAACAAGGAAGTCAAATGCCAGAACGGGAAATAAACCGGGCGTTACATTATCAAAACAGTGGATAAAGGTCAAAGGGGAATTTTACTTGCTTGATACTCCGGGAGTCCTGCCTCCTAAATTTGATAATATAGAAGACGGAGTTTGTCTTGCTTCGATTGGATCGGTTAAGGAAACCATACTCGACAGAGAAGAACTTGCTTTGAAATTAATAGAATTCCTTATAGATAAATATCCGAATGATTTGATAAACAGGTATAAACTTGATAGCGTAGATAAGTTACCTTTAGAAGTATATGAGGATATAGGCAGGAAAAGAGGATTTTTGTTAAAGGGCGGAGAAATCGATTATTTAAGGACAGCCGTTACGGTCCTTGATGAATTCAAAAACGGAAATATAGGTAAAATTTCATTCGACGGTGTAAATGATTTATAGGAGATAGTTATGATAGATATTAGCGGAATAAGTGTCAATAAATTAAGGAAGATGTTTTATGATATCAAAGAAGATGAGTATCCCGATTATATAGAAGCTTTCATTAATGACGGAAGAAGAGAAGTTAATAAATTCGGTGAAAGACTTATCAAAAAGAACGAAAAGTATCAAATGGAAATCAAAAGGATCGAAAATATAAAAGCATTTGAAAATTCGCTTCATGATGAAGGGTATAAATATATAGCGGGGATTGACGAGGTGGGAAGAGGACCTTTAGCCGGACCTGTTGTCACTGCCGCTGTAATGCTCCCAAAAGAGAGTAATATTTTATATATAAATGATTCTAAAAAGTTGAGTTCTCAGAAAAGAGAGGAACTGGCAGAAAAAATAAAAGAAGAAGCGATAAGCTATGCTATCGGTATTAAAGATAATGGTATTATAGATAAAATAAATATTTTAAATGCAACAAAGGAAGCTATGCTTGAAGCTGTTGATAATCTTAAAATAAAACCGGAAATTCTATTAATAGATGCAGTGCATTTGAACACAGATATCAAACAGGAGTCGTTTGTAAAAGGAGACGAAAACATATACTCTATAGGTGCTGCCAGCATATTAGCAAAAGTTTACAGAGATAAGCTAATGGAAGACTATGCAAAGGACTATCCTGAATATGGATTTGAAAAGAATAAAGGTTATGGTACTTTTGACCATATAGAGGCTATTAAAAATAATGGGTTATGTCCTATTCACAGAAGTTCTTTTACAAATAATCTGGTTACAAATACTGTTCAAAAAGGTAAAAATTACGAAAAAGTAGTTTGTAATTATTTGGAAAAACACGGCTATGACTTGCTTTTCAGAAATTATAAGTGTAAGTACGGGGAAATAGATATTATCATAAAAAAGAAAAATGTCATTGCATTTGTTGAAGTAAAAGGCAGACATAAAAATTTGATTGAACCAAGAAAATATGTAAATGAAGATAAGCAGAAAAAAATAGTTTTGAGTGCAATGAATTACTTAAAAGAAAAGAATATAGAGGATTGTTCTTATAGATTTGATGTGGTAGAAATCATAGATAAAACCAGAGGAAGTTTTGAAATCAATGTAATAGAAAATGCCTTTAATGCAGATGTCATCAATTAATTGTATATATTTCCGATACTTTTCAAAATATTTAGAAAATTGTTGAATTTTTAGCCGAATTGATGTAAGATGTAAATGATATTATTATTTTGGAGGACGAATATATAATGGAATCTGTTCTACTGGATAAAATTAGAAAATTAAACGAAATATTAAAGCTCACTGCAACTGACGTTGTGTCTTTTGATGCTTTAACAGAAGAGTTAAGCAATATATTAAATGTTAACGTATATGTTTCGGAAAATGACGGCACTATTTTAGCTTATTCGACAAGCGATAGGTTTAAATGCGGACTTACTTATTCTTCTCACGAAGAAACTCATTTTCCTGATAATTTTAATAATAAATTGCTTTCTTACAATGATACTGTAGAAAATGAATATGATGAAAGCCCTATTTGTACATTCGGAGATCAAGGACCTTGTGTTTATAAAGACAGATATTTGACGATAGTTCCTATAAACGGTCTGGGGGAAAGAATGGGGACTTTATTGTTTTCTAAGTACGGCGGTAAGTTTAACGATGATGAGATAATCCTTTGTGAATATTCTGCGGCTATAGTGGTGATGGAACTTTTAAGATATGTTCAGGATCAGCGAAAGAAGAATGATGCAGATGTGGCTGCGGCTAAAATGGCTCTTTCTACATTATCCTATTCCGAAGTGGAAGCCGTAAGGATGATATTTAAAGAGGTAAAAGACGAAGGACTTGTAGTTGCAAGTAAGATTGCAACAGAAGCTCAGATCACTCGTTCTGTTGTTTCAAATGCGCTTAGAAAACTGGAAAGCGCGGGAATAATCGAAACGAGAAGTCTTGGGATGAAGGGTACTTATATCAAAATATTAAATCAGGAACTCCGTTCTCAGCTTAATATTTAAGACACTTTAATTAGTGTCTTTTTTATTTATAAAAAGTTTGCAAATAATGTAAATAGGATATATAATAAATAAAAAACGACCCCGACTATAATAGTAATGAGTGTAGAAAGTTGTGCTATTATAGAAGGAGTTGTTTTTTTATTTAAACTTTATTGTATTTATTTAAAATATGGAAGTTATTTTAACTATGATCCATGCAATCAATTCTCCGCCTCCGCTGAGTGCAGATACTGATTTGGTTCCTGCTTCAACAAGTCCGCTTGATTGTCCCACAGATGTAAATAAAGGCGCAAGATCCGTTGCTATATATAACATTCCTATAATCACTATAATACCGATAAATAATGAACGGAATGAGTTTCTCTTTGCTGCGATTACAGGTGCTGCCATAAAGTATGTTAGTGCAGGAAGATCTGTGAATGGTAAGAGTTTATTTCCCGGCAGTACTACAGCTAGAAGTAATGTAATAGGTACCATGACCATTGCCATAGTGATGATTTCTTTATCTCCGAGTAAAACTGCCAAGTCCATACCTATGTTGACTTTTCTTCCCGGGAATTTTTTACTCATGAAGCTTTGTGCCGCATTTGACAGTGGGCTTAATCCTTCCATTAGTATTTTTACCATTCTAGGCAATATGAACATGACCGCTGCCATTCCGGCACCTGCTGCAAGCGCTGCTTCCCAGCCAAGTCCTCCGATAAGTGTTAATATAAAGCCGAGGATAAATCCTAAGAATAATGGTTCTCCGAGGAATGAAATTTTAGGATTTAATTTTGTCAAGCTGAAGTGTATTTTATTTATGCCGGGTATCCTGTCAAGTAACCAGTCGATACCCATACATATATAAAGCATCAATGGGAATGACTGTGTCGTTATAGTTACTCCCGGATATCCTAAGAAGTCTTTTATTTTATCTGCATGTTTGTCGGCAAGAAATAGTACAGTCCCTCCGTACAGCCCGCCTGCGATACATCCCATAACGAAGTTTCCCGTAAGAGCATAAACCAATGCTCCGCCCATTATAAAATGCCAGAAATTCCAGAGGTCTACATTAAGTGTATCCGTTGCTTTAAATATTAGCATAAGTATATTTATTGCTATCAATATTATAAACATAGCAACTACCAAAGAACCGTTACTGAATGCGATCCCGGAAGATACAGGCCAGCCCATATCATAAGTGTCGAGAGTCATATGCCAGTTTTTTTGAAGCCCTTCTATTATAGGTGTCATGTATGTACCCATGGTCCCGGTAATTAAATTTATACCTATAAAGCCTACACCAACTGTAAGCCCCGCTCTTAAGGCTTTTATAGGTTTCATTCCAACAATAAGTCCGATAATTAAAATGATTAGAGGCATCATAACGGATGCGCCTAAATCCAATATAGTTTGAATAATACTCATGGTCGTTCTCCTTCACAAATTATTTTTATTTCTTATTTAATACTTCTGCGATTTGTTCATATAGCGGTTCTGTATTTATATTCATTAAAATAGGTACCGCGTCAAATGAAGGTATATCTTTTGTATCGACGCTTTCCAGCGATGTGGTATGAATGATGATATCCGGAGGGTTGTTTTGAATAAGTCCGCCCGCTTCCGATACGTTTGCTTCCTGGATGTTTAGTTCTGTGATACCAAGCTCTTCAAGTCCGTCCTTCAATCGTTCTGCCACCAATGTTGATGTTGCAATACCGCTTCCGCAGATTGATAAAATATTATACATTTTTTCTCTCCTTTCTTTTATTTGATATATTTTGTTACAGTTTTAAAGATGTTTTCCTTTGTAGTTGCATTTAAGAGCATTTCCATCGCATCTTTGTCCTGTGTTATGGATATGATATTTGATAGTAAAGGAAGTTGTTTTTTCCCGTCCGTGAAAACTAATCCAAATACATATTTAACGTTTACATCATGTTTAGGGTTAGCCATTTCTTTAAATTTGACTATATTTTTAAGTTTAAAAATTATTATGCATGGTTTTATCACATGTTCAGGGTCGGTATGAGGAATTGCTATTGACCACGGGGATAATGGCAGTCCGGTGGGACTCATTTCCTCTCTGTTAAGTAATGATTTAGTATAGCTTTCTTTTACATATCCTTTTTTATATAAAATATCTCCGATTTTTTTTAGAATATCCTTATAATTTTCTTCTTTAACATCCAGATAAATATTGTCAATATTAATCATGTCATATTCCCTTTCTTATGATAATTTTTTTACGCTTTCTATAAATTCTTTAAATGTCTTTGAATTTACTAATTTATCAACTTTATTTTTATCATCCATAAGTCTGCTTATAAATTTAAAAACATTTCTCATATATGCTTTTTCATCTTTTCTAACCGCTAAGACAAATATGAGTTTTACTTTATAATCTCCCCAGGTTATGGCTTTTGGCAGTGATATAACACCTATAATCGTTTTATTTGCACATGCTTCAACGGGGTGGGGGATTGCGATCATGTTATCCAGTACCGTATTTGATAATTTTTCTCTTTCCAAAACTTTATCTAGAAAATCATTATTTACATATCCTTTTAGAAGCATTACGTTTGATATAAGAGAAAGTGCTTCTTCTTTTGTATTTACATTAAGATTTGGAAAAAATAGATCCTTGTTAAATTTATTAATGATACTTTCATCTATATTCTCTGCTTTGCTTGATTTTTTGTATACAAACTCGCTTCTTACATCTTCTATCAAGCTGGCTAATATCTGCTGTTCTTCATTTGAAAGTACAAGGCTTATTTCCATATGTTTTATATTTGCCGGTATATTCAAATTTTCGATTTTGCAGGTAGAAAGTATTATTGAGGGATTTTCCTCAAGTGCTTCATCAATTTTGTACACCGGATATGAACCTATGATTTCAATATTTTGTGAAAAAATATTTTTTAAGTTTGATACAAGTAATTTTGTATAGCTTGGTGCCATATGTGAGATGATAGCTATTTTTACTCCCGCTTTTCCATAATGAAGTCTCATTCTTTCTATTGCTGCGGCTATATGAGCTGCTATATAACTAAGCTCGCTTTCCGTTAATTTGATCCCAAGGACCTTTTTGAATATTTCATATATGTGAAGTGATAGCTCGAATATAAATGTATATTGTTTCTTTATCATATCCAAAATCGGACTTTCCACGAGCTGCTGATATTTTACTCTGTTTATCAAAGCTCGTACATGAAATATAAGCCCCATGAATAGTTCATCATCCATACTTAAATCCAGGTCGTAGTCATCTTTTATATTTGATATCAAAGATTCTACTATTTCTATTATTTGACTCGGCATTTGTCTTTTTGCTTCTTCTCTTGTTAGGTTCAACGGAGTAAATAAATTTACAAAGGATAATTTAACCGCTATCTGATTTATTTCATTTTGTTTATAGTCATTTTCACTTTTATCTTCAAGGATTTCCTTATAAAGTTCTTCTCCGATTTTATAAAGTATGTCATTATCTTTATTTACTTCATCCTTTAATTTGATTATTCTTTTATTTAGTTTTAACCTGACTTTTGCTATTAATAGATATACTGCTATGTCTGCCACTGCACTGTCATCTATATCCAAATGATATTTAAGTGCTATTTTAGAAACATTATCTCTGATTACTTCAAAACTTTCTTTCTTAAAATATTTGTTTTGTATAAAAAGTTTTTGTTTTTTTGAGTCATACTTGAGCATTAATATTTCATTTAAAAGAAATCTTAAAGTAGTTTCATTACCTATAAGTTCGATTTTTCCTTTTTCTCTTCTTAAATCTATAGAGGGATAAAAACTTTTTAACATTTCTTTTATATTTTGAATTTCATTTTCCAGTGTAGTCCTGCTTATAAATAATGAGTCCTCTATTTCGTATAAATCAACATTGTTTTTTTCGCATAAAAGCATAATTATGATGTCGTAAACTCTCTCTTTCTTTTGATTTTTATATCCGGAGTACTGGGAGAGTATACTGTTTAATAGTTCCTTGTTTTCTGATTTTAATATGTAACCTTTTCCTCTTTTTGATATTACCTGGCAGTTATATTGTTCAAGCACATAATTCAAAATACCGACATCATTTCTTATTGTTCTGTCTGAAACTCCTAACTTATTGGATAGCTCCGGTCCTGTAATATAACCTTCTGAGGAAATCAGGAGTTTAAGCATTTTCCTTTGTCTGGGTGAACAATAGAATAAATTCATTTTTTGTACCCCCTTTTAATTATTATTAAAGCTTTAAAATCGTATCTGTTTTTTATTGACAATCTTTTATGCACCCTCATTATATTAAATATTCCTTTCTCTTATCAAACCGACCTTTTCCGTTATGAAGCGGAAAAGAATAGTATTTTATAACGTTTTTTATATGTTTTTATTATTTGGCTGTTTTAAATTTAATAATGTAGATATATAAAATAATAAAGACTATATCAATATCATTATATTTGATTTTAGTATGCATTTGTAGTATTTAATACTTCCAAAATTTGTTATCTTCCGTAATCATACGGAAGTATTTGGTTTGTTTTGGTTTTTATCATTCTCTATACTTTGGGTATATTAAAATTTCGGAGGTATAGATTTAATGAAAGCAGCAGTACTGAATAATGCAGAAGATTTAAGGATTATGGATTTGGAAATGCCCCGTGCGGGAGAAGGGGAAATAATAATGAAAGTAAAAAGTGCCCTTACCTGCGGTACGGACGTAAAAACATTTAGAAGAGGACATCCGACAATTCCTTTCGGAGGAAATAAAACAGCATTCGGACATGAAGGAAGCGGCGTTGTTTATGAAGTGGGAAGAGGTGTTGATAAATTTAAGGTTGGAGACAGGATAGCTGCACATAACACAGCACCTTGTCATTCATGTTATTCCTGTCAGGTAGGGGATTACAGCATGTGTGATGATTTGAGACAGATGAGAGGAACTTGGGCAGAGTACGTAAAAATCCCCGCTTCTCTCGTAAGAGAAACCATTTTTAAAATACCGGATACGATGTCACATAAGCAGGCGGCATTATTGGAACCGCTTTCCTGTGCGGTTTACGGAGTTGATTTATCTGATATAAAGCTTGGTGATTTAGTAGTGGTGAATGGATGCGGACCTATAGGGCTTATGATGCTTAAATGTGCTAAACTAAAAGGTGCAACGGTAATAGCGTGCGATTTTACTGATTTAAGACTTGAGACGGCAAAAAAACTTGGAGCGGATATGACAGTTGACTTAAAGGACGTTGATAATCAGGTGGAGGCTGTACGAGAACTTACACCTTACGGAAGAGGTGTAGATGTTGCTATCGAGGCAACTGGAGTTCCCGAAGTTTGGGAAAAGAATATGCTAATGGCGAGGAAAGGCGGAATGGTCATGGAATTCGGAGGATGTAAACCCGGAACTACTATAACCGTTGATACAAAGCTGCTTCATTATTCTCAGCTTACCATAAAAGGCGTTTATCACACTACACCGAAGCATGTGGGTATGGCTTTTGAACTGATTAAAAGAGGAGAATTCCCGGAAGAGTTAATGATCAACAAAAGTTTCAAACTCGATAAGGCATTGGATGCATTGCTTTCCCATGCAAAGGGCGAAGTAATTAAAAATGAAATAGTAATAGATTAGGAGTAAGATATGAAATATAAAGATATAAGAGAACAAGTATTGAAAGCAATTTTAGAGGCTACGAAATTAGGTTTGATACACGGTACTTCAGGTAATATCTCGGTTAGGGATAAAAACGAAAATGTAGTTGCCATAACACCAAGCAACCTTGCATATGACACGATGACCGTAGAAGATATAGCTATAGTTGATATAAACGGAAATCAGCTGGAGGGGAAGTATAAGCCGTCTTCCGAGACACCTATGCATACGGCTGTCATGAGGATGAGAGAGGATGTAAATGCAGTAGTACACACACATTCCAAGTATGCAACCGTAATGTCAATGAGAGGAGAGCCTCTACTTAGGGCAACCGTTCCTTCTAATATGTATTATCCTATAAAAACCACTACAGAGTTTTTCCCACCGGGTTCCGAAGGGCTTGCCAAAACTGCGGTCGAAGCAATCGGAAAAGACGGAGATGTTACGCTTCTTAAAAATCATGGACTTCTTGCCACAGGGGCGGATATTGATTCTGCAATGACATGTGCCATATATACCGAGGAATGTGCAGAAATCGGATACTTGGCGGCACTTGCGGGTTTTAACGACTTTATAAGTGAAGAAGATTCTTTATTCATAAGAAATATTGCTAAAGGGGGAAATGCTGTATAGCATTTATATATCATGAATAATTTTGAATATTACGCCCCTACAAAAATAGTATTTGGTGTAGGTGAATTTGAAAATTTAGGAAGAGAAGTAAATATATATGGTAAAAGGGCTTTGCTTGTAGAACAAAACGGTCCTTTAGACGAAATGGGAGTATTTGACAGTGCGATAAGATATATGAAAGATTGTAGCATTGAGGTTTTTGAATTAAAGGGTGTTGAAAGTAATCCGAAGCTTTCTAAAATCGAAGAAGGGATAGATTTTGTTCGGGAAAAAAATATAGAAGTAATAGTTGCTGTCGGAGGCGGAAGTACTATAGATACCGCTAAAGCTATCGCCTTCGGTTCCGTAATAGATGTAGATGTATGGGATTATTTCAGTTTAAAAAGAGAAATCGAATCTTCTCTTCCTGTAATTGCTGTTTCAACCATATCGGCAACGGGAGCGGAAACTTCAATGCACTGTGTGGTGACAAATGATAGAGATGATGATAGTTCCAATTGGCAGAAATGGGCGGTTCACAGCCCATATGTTTTTCCTAAGACTGCCGTTATTGATCCTATACTTCTTAAAAGTGTTCCGAAAAGATTGACAGCTGCCGGAATGGCTGATACTATTTCTCACATTATAGAAGGTTATTTTGACGGTGTACCTAATAATCCAATATCGGATAGGGTAGGTGAGGGGATCGTAAAAACAGTTATAGAGAATGATTATGTGCTTGATGATTTAAATGATTTAAATGCCAGGTCAAATATTGCATGGGCTTCTACTCTTGCTATGAGCGGACTTCAGGACTGCGGACGTTCCAATGTGGGATTTCCCGCACATTGGATACAGCATGCGGTAGGTGCCATGACGGATTCTTCTCACGGAGAAGGTTTGGCGGTAATAAATCCTGCATGGCTTATTCTCCAAAATGAAAAGGATTCAAGTAAATTTGTTCAGTTTACTAAACGAGTATTTAATTTAGATAAAGGCAACATGTCTGATAAAGAATATGGACTGAAAGGTATAGAATTATTAAAAGAAAAATTTGCATCATGGGGACTTCCGAGCTCTTTAAGCGAACTGGGAGTAAAAGAAGAAATGCTTATGGATATAGTTGATAAAGTGATGAACAGCAAAGAGACCTATGTTTTTGATAGAGATGAAATCATGAAAGTATTAAAACTGTGTTTATATAATAAATGATTTATATAAAGAACTCTCCTTAAAATTAACCTAAAAAGGACACTGTTATAATGTGTCTTTTTTAGGTTAATAGATTATTTTATTGTTTTCTATAAGTAATATTTCCTATTTTTTCATGTATTAATTATTACTGCTTCAAGCTCTTAGGCACTTCCGATTTTGTTAAGTATAAACTTCCAAGTGTATCATGAGATATAACCAGCCCGTTTTCTTCATTTGTTACCGCATATGTTAATACATTATCATTACCTTGTTTTATCACTAAAAGGATCTGATTGTCTTCTTCCTTAATTTCATATGTAAAATCAGTCTTGACATCTTCAAAAATAATATTCCCCGTTAAATCATTATTGAATACATAGTAAAAATTAAGGTTAGAATAATCCACTTCCTTTTTATCCACTGTCACTTTTTCGAGTTTATATTCTCCGGTGATATCAACGGTATTATCTTTCTTTAGCCCCGAGAAAATTGCAAATGCGGCAAGGATTATGACTAAGACTACAGTAATTATTATAAACCAGATGTTCTTCTTGTTCATTCTAAACCTCCAACTTCTTTATATTTAAATGTATGAAGGTGCAGTGTTAAGTATGCTTTATCTTGTTTAAAATAAAATCAGATTTTTATTTTAACATTAAGTAAAATTAATGGAAGGATTTCATTTATTGAGAATATATGACTTGCACAGTGAAAATAATATACAAGATATTGTTTGAATTATTTGAATAATATACAATATATCATGATATATTGTTGTTTTTTGTATATTTTATAATAAAAGTGTTTGCAAAACATATAAAAAATTGTAAAATAGTTATAATACATTTTAGGAGGATTAGTTTAATGGATGTAGAAAAGAATATAAAAGATCTAATCGGATATGATGAAGAAGTTGGAAACAGTATTTTAAAGGAATATAACCGTCAGTGCAGAAACATAGAACTTATCGCGTCTGAGAATGTAGTATCTCCTGCAGTAATGGCAGCAATGGGTACGGTTCTGACCAATAAGTATGCGGAAGGTTATCCGGGGAAAAGATATTACGGCGGATGTAAATGTGTTGATAAAACGGAAAATATCGCAATAGAAAGAGTATGTAAATTATTTGGTGCTAAATACGCCAACGTACAGCCTCACTCCGGTGCACAGGCAAATATGGCCGTTTATCAAGCATTATGTGAAGTTGGGGATACTGTAATGGGTATGAGCCTAGATAACGGAGGACATTTGACTCATGGTTCACCTGTAAATCAATCCGGATTGTTATATAATATGGTTTCATATGGAGTTGATGATGAAACTCACATGATAGATTATGATGCGGTTAGAGAACTTGCTAAAAAAACTAAGCCTAAAATGATTATAGCAGGTGCTTCTGCTTATCCGAGAGAAATTAGGTTTGATATATTCAAAGATATAGCTAAAGAAGTAGGTGCATATTTATTTGTAGATATGGCTCATATTGCGGGACTCGTTGCAGGCGGATGTCATATGAACCCTGTGGAATATGCAGATGTAGTAACAACTACGACTCATAAGACTTTAAGAGGTCCCAGAGGCGGCGTAATTTTAACCAATGATGATGAACTTATTAAAAAATTCAATAAAGCTATTTTCCCGGGAACTCAAGGCGGTCCTTTAATGCATATAATAGCTTCTAAAGCAGTTTGTTTCGGTGAAGCTTTGAAACCTGAGTTTAAGGAATATGCTAAGCAAGTGGTTAAAAATGCAAGTGTTCTTGCAGATGAACTTATTAAGCAAGGTATCGATCTTGTATCAGGCGGTACCGATAATCATTTGATGTTGGCTGACCTTACAAAAGTAGGTGTTACGGGAAGAGAACTTCAGCATAGACTTGACGAAGTATATATAACAGTTAATAAGAATACCATTCCAAATGATCCTCAAAGTCCTTTTGTTACCAGCGGGGTAAGGATAGGTACTCCTGCGGTTACTTCAAGAGGATTTAAAGAAAGTGAAATGAAAGAAATTGCTGAATATATTTATTTAGCGGCTACAGACTTTGATAATAAGGGTGATTATATCAGAGAAGGTGTCGAAGCTCTTACGAAGAGATTTCCTCTTTATTAATAATAGATTAAAATTTATAAAATCACTGGTTCAGCCGGTGATTTTTTTATATAATCAATAAAAAAGGAGTGCGATATGAAAAAATATATTATAGTTTTAATTAGTTTTCTTATGGTATTGTCTTTTAGTGCATGCAGTATCTATATAAATATCGGTGATGACGATAATGATAGTTCAGCAAATCAAAATACAATCATATCAGAGTCGGATAAAGATTTAGATGAAATCGATGGAAATATTAAATCATTTACCGATAAAGTCAACATACTTGTTAAAGAAGCTGATAGTGCAGAAGTCCAGTCTACAAGAGAAAAAAGTCTTAAATTATATAGAAAAATAGATAAAAAAATTGATGATTTAGATAATAAAATCTCATCATATGAAGATAGCTTGGAGAGGATGTATGAGAATAAAGAGTTGACAAGAGCTACATATGAGAAGAAAGATAAAGAGTTGGATGATCTTGAAAATAAACTCGATAAGGCAGAAGAAAATTTAGAATTTACATTCGGGATTGATGATTAGAACTTAGATGAAAGGAATTTATATGAAAAAGAAAATACTTTTAATTTTGATTTTTCTATTTGTTTTTGTATCAATATCGGGATGTAATATAGATAATAATAGGAAAGGTTCTTCTTCACAAAATAAAATATCAGAAGAAAGCAGTTCTCCCGAATTAAAAGAAATAGATAAAAATATAAATGAATTTAAGAAAGAAGTAGATGATATTAAGCTTGGTATAGATGATTTATATCCGAGCGAAGATGAAGAAGAAAACGATGATGTACTTTATGTTTATGATTATAATATAAGCGAACTCAGTAAAAAAATCGAAACTTATAAGAGTACAGTTGAAAAATCTTATAGGAAAAAAAGTATTTCTATTGAAGAGTATCATAATAGGATTGAAAAATTGAATAAAATTAAAAAAAAGAATCTTGATAAATCAGTAAAATCTTTAGAAAAGACATTTAATTTATGATAAAAAGAGAAGTTTAACTTCTCTTTTTTAATGTTTATAGATTATTGAATATTTTAAGTAAAAAAGAAAAAAATATTTTAGAGGTGATAATATGAAAAATAAAATTATTGGGATTATACTATGTTCTTTTTTACTTGTAGGTCTTGTTGGCTGCGGTAACAGTAACGAAACTGCAAACAATACTAATACAACGGAACAATCAGAACAAAACAGTTCCATAAAGAATGCAAATGAAACTTCAAGAATGAGTAATATTGAAAAGTTAAGTGACATTGAAGGAAGAATTGAAAATTTTAAAGCAAAAGTAGATAAGTTGAAAGTTACAAAAGGCGATAAAAATAATAAGTCAACTTATACTGATTTGAATGAAGAGCTTGAAAATCTTGATAATGAACTCAATGTTATGGAAGATGATTTGGAAATTCTTTATAAAGAAGATAAAATCACAAGAGATGAATATAGTGTGAAGGAAAAGAAAATTGATCAGCTTGAAAAAGTTCTTGATAGAGCAGAAGAAAGACTTGAAGATATATTCGGTTATGATGATTAAAAGAGAAGTTTAACTTCTCTTTTTTGTTTTATTATTTTTAATTTTAAAAATTTATTATATAAATTATATGAATAATATCAAGTAGTATAAAAAAATTGTATATGTATGTTGTATATAATATATAGAGGTGATAAAATAAATATATAAATATGATAACGTTATCTAGAAAGAGGCAAATTTATATGAAAAGATTAAGAAAATTTGTTGCTTATTTTTGTATTGGTTTATTTTTATGTTCGATAACGTTTATGTTAAAGCCTAGTATTAGTAAAGCTGCAGACAGAACATTGGAAGCTCGATATTTTAATATCCCCGGTGATTGCAGTTATTTACGTTTTACTAACGGTTCAACAGGAAATACAAGAACCATGTTGGTTGATACCGGAACCGATGGAGCTAAACTTTTAACTAAATTGCGATCTGATGGTATATATGATCAAATGCATAAAGGTAAATCGGGCGGGGCTCATCAATATGAACGTGTTATAGACCACGTTTTTATAACTCATATGCATGGAGATCATGCAGGTGGGTTAAAAGCCTTACTTACTTCAAGTTCCGCTAATGGGGGAAAAGGTTTTGTTATAGATAACTTATATATCAATGACAGACTTGCTCAGGCAGATTCTAATGGTAATGTAGACGGAGAAAGTACGAGAATTAATATAGTTAATTTAGCTTATAAATATTCAAGCAATGTTAATGGTGCTGTAAATACTAAAAAATCAGTTTCTCATAGCAAAATAATAAATACATATTTTGTTAAGACAAAAGGATACGATAAAACTGCAAGCGGACAAATTAATGATATTAAAACCATTACAGTTGGCTCTGGTGTTACGGCAACAATTTTACCTCCTCATCCTATAAAAACTACAAATACTAATAATATGAGTATGCAGGTAAAAATTAAAGCCGGAAGTACAAATTATGTATTTGCAGGGGATTCTTTGGTACCTTAGTTAAATGCTATATTAAATGATAATTCTTATAGAAATACATTAAAAGCAGCATCCGGAGAAACTACATATTTAAAAATTTCTCATCACGGTTCTAGACGAGTAACCGAAGGCGGAGGTGTAATAGGTTTTGATGGGTTATATGGTAATGCTAATGTATTAAAAAATTTACCTATCCTTGAAAAGTCTCCGAGCAGTAAAGTTGCCGAAAGATTTATTAAAACGGGTGTTGATAGTCAAGGAAATCATTTATATGAAGCAAAAGGACTTGATGGTAGTGTAATAAAGAATTTGAAAAATGTAGATGAAAAATACAATAGTTTATTTACGGGGAGTGGTAACACTGTTGTAGGTATTACTGATGTAAAAGCAGGGACAAATGCAGATTCTATGTGCGGATTTGCCTATATAGGTATAAATTCGATACGAGATGTTGCTCCGGATAATAATATATTAAATTTATTAAAGGTCAACAATGCTTCTGCACTTAAATTCCCTGCAGTAACGCAAGCAAAAACTACTTATAAAAAAACAATTACTTTTTAGTTATAAAGAGGGGCTATATACCTCTCTTTTTTTATATAAATGAATTTTAAAAATTATATCTCTAACAAACCTCTAACAAAATATATTTTATAAAAACTACTATCACGTGAAATCCTTTATTTAAGGCACTTTCAGACACACTCTTAAATTAACGGTGAGAACTTATTGAAAATTTTGTGTTTTTTTACTTTTCCCTTTTTATTGCAGCCAAAACTTGTTAAAATACTTATTGTATTATTAAAAATTATATTGAAAGAGAGTTTATTATGGAGACAAAAAACAAGAAAAAGAAAATCACATCAAAAAGTTTAAGGGTTTATGCCATTATATTTTTAGTGGTAGGTGCTGTTTATATATTAAGTGGTATTTATTCATTCTTTACAACTATAAACGGATATGTTTCACAGGGGTATGCTACATCTGAAGTACTTATGTATCTTCTTCCTTCGCAGTTCCTTCCTACTGTAATTGAACCGCTTGCTATATTTGGAGGTTTTGCACTTTTATTATTTGGTGTATCGGAAGTACTATCGAGACTAAATGCAGATGATAACGAGACTGTTGATGAACAAGAAGTTGCAGAAGAAATCAAAGAAACTGAAGAAACTGAAGTAATCGAAGACGCACAAGAAGAAATCAAAGATGAAGAAGCAAATGTCAACGAAGACACAAAAGATGCTAAAGACAATGAAGAAGTTATTGAAGATGATAGCTTAGAAGAAAATGTAGAGACAGCCGATGAAGAAACAAATGAAGATGTTGTCGAAACTGAAAGTGAAGAAACAAAAGAAGTTGCTGCAGATACAGAAAGTGAAGGATCAATAGACGAAAGTACAGAAGAAATGGACGAAGAAGATAATTTGGATAAGACTTTAGATAAGGAAGATAAATCGTCCGATAATGATGATGAACATGATGAATAGTAATCACTTTAAAAGAAGGGGTATCCCTTCTTTTTTTATTTATAAGGTAAGTTTCTCTATGATATAATAATATAAAATATATTTAAGTACAATTTAAATAAAAATACTATATAAAGGAGAAAACTATGGATTATAAAGTTATAGGGGATACTTTCCCTGCGGTTGTGATTACCTTGAACCAAGGAGAAAAAATCGTGACACAGGCAGGCGGTATGTCATGGATGAGCGGAAATATTGAGATGACAACTTCTACTAGAGGAGGTCTTGGTAAAGGTGTTAAAAGAGCTTTAGCCGGAGAGAGTATTTTTCAGGCTACTTATACCGCAAAGCAGGATAATGAACATATCACTTGTTCCGCTACTATGCCGGGGAAAATAATTGATTTGTATTTAGACGGCGAAAGAGAATACATAGCACAAAAAGGTGCATTCCTTGCAGGCGAAGAAAGTGTAAATATGGATATGTTCACCGTTAAGAAAATTTCAAGTGCCTTATTTGGTGGAGAGGGTATATTTTTACTTAAATTAAGCGGTAAGGGAACTGCTTTTTTGGAAATAGGCGGTCATTTGGAAGAATATAATTTAGGTGTGGATGAAGTAATAAAAGTAAACACCGGAAATGTAGCTTTTTTTGAAAGCAGTGTGAATTATGAAGTCGAAACCGTTAAGGGTGCAAAAAATATATTGTTTGGTGGAGAGGGGTTATTTTTAACGAAGTTGACCGGTCCCGGAAAGGTATATTTACAGACGATGAATATGGGAGAACTTGCGGGTGCATTAAGTTCTTATATACCCACAACTTAAAAGATGATTATAATGGAAGCTATTTTATTAGCTTCTTTTTTAACTTGGAGTTAAGAAATTTTATCGATAATTAACAACGCTTCAATTGCATTTATTTTATCTCTTATATACAATGAAAGTATAAAAAGTCTTTATAAAATAAGGAGTGTTAAAGTGAATATAAACGAAATCATTAAAAATAAAAGGGTAGAAGCAGGGCTTACACAGGAAAATGTTGCAAATTATTTGGGAGTATCGACTCCTGCAGTAAACAAATGGGAAAAAGGTGTGAGCTATCCGGATATAACTCTTCTTCCTCCAATAGCAAGATTATTCAATATAGATATGAATACTTTACTCTCTTTTAATGAAGATTTAAGCGAAAAAGAGATAGGAAGTATATTAAATAAAGTTTCTGAATTGATGAAAGATGAGGGATTTGAAGCAGGCTATGAATATGCTATGAGCAAAATCAGAGAATATCCTTCCGGTAACAGTCTTATTTTGAATATAGGTTTTACTTTGGAAGGCGGACTCGTTATGTTCAACACTTTGGATAAAAAAGATGAAGAGTTTTATAGATCGGAAGTCATAAAATTATATGAAAGAGTCTTAAACAGTAATGATGAAAAGACTAAAGTTCAAGTTTCTTATATTATGATACTTAGATATATTAATGAGAATGAGCTTGATAAAGCCGAAGAACTTATGAAAAATATCCCCGATTATAATTTTGATAAGGATATGTTAAAAGCAAACTTATATATTAAAAAGGAGGAAAAAGAGAAGGCTTATGAAATTTTGGAAAGAAAGATAATGAGCCTTGCAAATGATATTCAAACTGTTCTTCTTCATATGATAGAGTTATCTCTCGGCGAAAATAAATATGATGAAGCAGCGTATTTTTCCAGCGTATCATATAAAACCGCAGAGCTGTTTGATTTATGGGAATACAATAAATATGCTTCAGATTTTCAAATTTGTATTATTAAAAAAGATATTGAAAGGACGATTTCCCTTCTCGAGAATATGTTACCTGCAATGCTTTCAAGGTGGGATATAAGTTCATCTCCACTATATAGACATATAGAAAGAAAAGCTAACAGCCCTGAATTTGCAATTACGCTTCTTGAAACTTTCATTAATGAAGTAAAAACGGATAAAGAACTTTCATATTTAAATGAGAGTAAAAAGTTTTGGGATTTGATTAAAAAGTATTATAATAAATAAAAAAGGAGATGTGCATTATGGAAGATAACAGACCTTGCAGTAATAAGTATAAAGGTGAATGTCCTTGTACATATCCATGTGAAAATCATGGAAGGTGCTGCGATTGTGTGGCTCATCACAGGGAATACGGAGGAATTGTAGCTTGTCTTAAAAAGAACAAATAAAAGTACACTTTTGAGTGTACTTTTTTATTGTATATAAAAATGCAAAATTGTACTTATCAGATATTGACAATATACATAATATTATATATAATGTACTTAGTTAATAAGTACATTGCATTGATTGAGGAGGTGCTTATGTGGAAATTATTTTAAAAAGTGGCAGTGATAAACCTATATACGAACAAATTACATCTCAGATAAAATCCATGATTATAAAGGGTGAATTAAGAGAGGGAGATGCTCTTCCTTCCATGAGGAAGCTTGCAAAGGAGCTTCATATAAGCGTAATCACATCACAGAGAGTTTATGAAGATTTACAAAGAGACGGGTTTATTGAGTCCAGTGTAGGTAAAGGTACTTTTGTTTCCGCACAGAATAAAGATTTTATAAGAGAAGAAAATTTAAGAAAAGTGGAAAACATGCTGGAAGAAGTCGTTCAGATAAGTAAAGAAAATAATATAACCAAAGAAGAGCTAATAAAGACATTAAGTTTATTTTATGAGGAGGAGTAAAATGGAATATGCTTTGGAAGTAAAGAACCTGACAAAAGAATATAAAGATTTTGCCGTTAAGGATATTTCTTTAAAGATCCCGAAAGGAAGCGTTCTGGGACTGATAGGCGAAAACGGAGCGGGAAAATCCACATTCATCAATTCCATATTGAATATAGTAAAACCTAATGAGGGTGAAATTTCTATATTGGGGAAAGATTTATATACTTATGAAAAAGAGATAAAAGAGGAAATCGCAGTTATCTTCGACAGAAGTCATTATAATGAAAATCTTAAACCTTCATTTGTAGGAAAGATGTTATCAAAGATTTATAAAAATTGGGATAATGATAAGTTTTATAATTTATTAAAAGAGTTTAATATACCTGTTGATAAAAAGATAAAGCAGTTTTCAAAAGGAATGAAAATGAAATTTGAATTTGCTTGTGCTTTGAGCCATAGTCCGAAATTTCTTATTTTAGACGAATCAACAAGCGGTTTGGATCCTGTTTTCAGAGATGAGATCCTTGAAATACTAAGAGATTTTACAATGGATGAAGAACACACAATATTGATGTCTTCTCATATAACCAGTGATTTGGATAAGATTGCGGATTACATAGCCTTCATTCACAACGGAAGAATGAAGTTTATTAAAACTTATGAAGATATTCACGATAACTACGGTGTAATATCTTGTAAGAAGGAATTTCTTGATAATATCAGTAAGGAAGATATAGTTGCATATAAAAAAGAGACTTTCGGATATAAAGTTTTGATAAAAAACAGACTGGAAATAATGAAAGTTTTTAAAGATTTACAAATCGAAAATGCTTCTATTGAAGATGTAATGTTATTTTATATAAAAGGAGAAAAATCGGCATGAAAGGAATAATATATAAAGATTTTTTCCTGGGGTTCAGGCTTACCAAAAATTTGCTCAGTTGGCTTGCGGCTGTAATTATGATGTCATTGATAATCATATTTATGAAAGGCACCTTTGGCTTTATTGTAATATCCGGTATCACTCTTCCTTTGATCGGTTCTTCACTTCTTCAAGTCACCGTGGAACAGGATGAGTTAACGGAATTTGATAAGATACAGCTTACATATCCTATGACTAAAAAAGAAATAATACTGTCAAAGTATATTGGAGGGTTTATTGTAGAGGGGATATGCATTTTAATAAATTTCTTATTATGCATGCTTTATGTATATGGATTTAAAAGTATACCTTTTATTGATGCGATGTATATATTGGCTGCGGGGTCTGTCTGCGGACTTATATTTCTTGCTATAAGTTATTTCGGTTTTGTACTCCTTGGTAATAAAAAAGGTTTGATCCTTTATATGACTATGGTAATATTGATATCCGGATTTTATGGATTTACTTCTTGGAATATAGATTACATTTCCCTAGTTAAAAATAATGCACTTTTTATTATAGGAATCGGTTTTTTAGTAAGCATTTTAAGTTTGATCATTAGTTATTTCGCTTCTCTTAAAATTTATACAAGAAGATATTCATAATAAAAAAAAAATATATATTATTATTTACTTTACTTTTACTTTTACTTTTA